>DAOOPK010000062.1:0-12915 GCA_035388205.1 Bacteroidales bacterium | reverse complement strand
CCATAAGCAAGGATTAGCAGGATCTGTATAGGGATCATAAGCCATTCCATAACACGATTCCAAAGTAACGGTTGAAGCTACTAATTGTGCACCTGTCATACTTACTGCTCCTAACTCATTCCAGTTACCAATCCAAAATCCTCCATTACCACCATCTAAAGTTGGATCATATGCAATATGCCTTACTCCTGTAACCCCAGTACATGTAACAGGTATTGTTCCAATAAGAGTTTCATTTAACAAATCCATAATGTAAATTGTCATTGAAGAATTAGAACCATAAAAATAAGTGCCATCATAAGTTAAATCTCTTATTGCACTCGCACCTGTAATAGTAAATGTTTCAACAAATGTCCCATCCATAGTATAACGGGAAAAATCGCCTGCATTCCATGTACAAGTATAAAAATTAGTACCATCTGTTTCTATTCCTACATGAGCTGCGGCTGTTGCGTTAAATGTAAATGCAATATCCCATGTAGCTTTAATATCTGATACATAATATGAATCTGATATCAGACTGGTTTTATCCACCTGAGTTGATATCTTATCATGACTCTCAATGCCTATCTGCTTCTTCTGAGAGTATGAATTTAAGCTTAGACATAATGTTGCAATAGCAACTAGAAATAAAACTTTTTTCATAATTTATAAATTTAAGTTAAACAATATTTTATTGACAAAGATATACATTTATTATATAAAGCCATGAATTTGTTAGTAAATTATATAAACATCAAATCAAAATCTCTTTGCATATCGAATAATGAATAAAATTACAATCAAAGCTAGAGTATAAATAATTAACATCAAAGCATTATATATATAACATGCCAAATCAACATTCAGGAAATTTCCATAAGATTTTAAAAAGCTGCGATTCAACCCTATTGTTCTCGGAAAAACATATACGGATTTGTAATTTCTATAAATCACATCTTCACCTTCGATACACTTATCCCCTATCGAATTGTTAATAACTATATTGACTGCTTCGTTTGAATACTTAAATTTAGATGTCTTTAATTCTTCCTTATGCATACAGATTGAATCCTCAAGAAGAATATAAATACTCTTTTGGCTGAAATAAAAGCTTTTCAGAAAGTTAATATCAATTCCTTCATCAACTAACATATCAACAAATCCCGGATTTTTCATTTCGTTACCAATAATTCTCTCTGCTCTGCTTTTATCATTTATTGCAATTTCTTCAATTTTCGGAATAAAATAATCCAAATAATAAACGGCATTATTTATATTTTGTCTGAGTGGATAAACATCTTTATAAAAGGGATTATTTGTATAGAAATCAGTAATAACAGCTTCGGAAGCCCATCTCATAGGAATAACATCAGCGATAACAGGCACTCTACCCTGCTTATTAATTATTTTGTGGAATTCTCCAAAATTTATCATTGCTCCAGAAAAAATCAATTGCGGTATCATAACAATCGGGATTAACAAATAAACTGTACTGATTTGCTTTACCAATGCCGAAATTATCAAACTTGTAAGACTACCCCAGAAAATCAGAAGAAATCCCATTAACAACAATGCAAGAAAATGAAAACTATTTTCAATAATTAAAACAGATGGAAGAATTAATAGAAACGATTGTACAAATGATAGAAGTAAATATTTGAGAATTATTGAACATAAATAACTTCCAGATTTATCAACTATCCTGTTTTCATGTTGATGGAATTGTCTTAGAAAAATAAATTCATGTCCCGAATTGACCAAGCCCGTAAAAATTGCAGTTGTCAGGATTATTAATATCCAAACCGGAATATTTGGATTATAAAAATATATATAGTTTTGACCTGGAGAGTATCTTAATAAAAGAGAGAAAACTATTCCTGACACAAAAGGTATCAGCAAAAGTAAGATTAACCTAGATTTTTGCTTAATATCAATATTTATACTGAATTTCAGTTGATTTAAAAAAGACAAACAAGCATTTTGCTTTCTTTCTTTAAATTTACACAATTGTAAATTCTCTTTTATATCTGTGGTTCTACTCACGAAATGCTCATAAAATTCTGATGGCAAGTACTTTCTACTATTAATCCCATTCCCCTTTTCATCGAATTTTCCATCTTCAATCATTTTTAGAATTACAGCAGGATTATACCTTGTTTCCATCATACTGTTTTTGTCAACTTTTTTCAACATCTTTCTGAAATAGTCAACAGTATCGGCAGGTGATCCAAAATAAACCGGATACCCACCTTCATCAATTATCAGGACTTTGTCAAATTTCATAAAGATATCAAAATCAGGCTGATGGATAGATGCAACAACAATTTTATTTTTATTTGCCAAATACCGTAGCAGATTTACAATCTTATATGAATCCTCTGACGATAAACCACTTGTAGGTTCATCGAGAAATAGAATATCAGGATCGTTAATTAATTCCATTGCTATTCCTAACCTTTTCTGCTGACCTCCCGATAATTGAAAAGCTGTTTTATCACTTCTACATACTATTTTATCTATTTCTTCAGTCAACCCTGTTTCAGATAATACTCTATTGATTTTATCAACAGAAATATTCTTGGAAATCTGCATAAAATCGCATCTGTGTTGCAAATGTTCTTCTACAGTAAACAGAGGGATAAAATCATTTGATTGGGGCACATAAGATTTGCATAAATCATGATTATGAGATAATAACCCCGATAAATACAACTTCCCTGAAGTTTTATTTTCAATTCCTGCAACACTTCTCAGAAAACTTGTCTTTCCGCTACCACTTTTTCCTATTACAGCAATAAGTTCACCGCTACAAAAATCAACAGAAGTTTTATTAAGAATCTGTTTGTTGTTCTTTTTCAGCTCAATATCACGAATATTGAGGTAGAATTTCTCAGCATTTGTATTTTCTCTACTCTTTGCAATCAAAAATAATTCAGGATAGAAAAACTTTTTTACATTTCTAAACACAATAACAGAATCCTTTAGTATATACACCACCCGACACGACAATAATCTTCTACTATTTAGGCTTAAATCATCCACTAATGGTTTTACAAAAATAATTTCAAAATCAGTTACCAAAATCTTAGCAATACAATTGTCATCTACATAAACATCCTGACATTCAACCTCATTTTTCGAGCTTATAAAACCTGCTATATTGGAATACAGTTTTTCTGATATTCCAAACATCTCCGATATTAAAGCAGTAAATTCTTTTGAAAGTTCGGAACAACCTGTTTCTTTAATTAAAACAATTAAGAAATAAATAATAATCAATCTTTCTGTTGCGGAAATATTTGTTCTTATTTCCTCACAAATACCAATAAGTTTTACCGAGTTTAGAGATACTCTTTTTTTCGATGAAGCCGAACTGAAGTCATTTAAATATTTCGTAAAGACATCTAAAAAATCATCAGCATATTTATCTTCAATTTCAGCAGATAAAAACCTTTTAAAGACATTTACAAATTTATCAGTGTTCTCTTCGCTTTGTCTGTTTGCAGCTAAAGCAAATAATTTAGCAATTGAATCCAGAGTATAACTGTCCATATTTTAAAATCATGACTATGTGCTAAAATTAGAAAATATTTTATTAACTTTTAACTTTTTTTTAAGATACAATAAAAACATCTTGAAATTTGTTACGTTAAAAGGCTGTAAAACAAAAATGACAATAAGAAAAATTGTAAATTATTAAGGTAATTTTATAAATTTGTAAGCTGAAAATTGAAATATATGAAAAACATAGTATTAGTTTTCCTTATTGGGTTTATAAATATATGGGGATTTTCTCAGGAAGTAAGTTTTACCTCAACAGCACCTGCAAAAGTTGGTTTAAATCAAAATTTTCAGGTAAAATACACTCTCAACAAGCAAGGTTCCAATATAAAAGCAGGCAATTCTTCTGATTTTAAACTTGTTGGTGGACCCTCTGTATCATCAAGTCAGAACATACAAATAATAAACGGTCAGTACTCTCAATCAAATACTTACACCTATACATACACATATCAGCCTAAGTCTGTCGGGCAATTCACCATCCTCGGAGCAACTGTTACAGTAGATGGCAAAGAATATACATCCAACTCAGTAAGGATTGAAGTACAAAAAGATGCTGTACAGACTCAAAATAACCGGCGAAACAATGCGTATGATCCTTTTGCTGATATGTATAATCAGACACAACCTCAAGTTAGCAATGCTAAAAAAGAAATAACTAACGAAGATCTATTTATCAGAGTAATTGCAGACAAAACAAATATTTATAAAGGAGAACCGATAAATGTAGCGATAAAAATATACACTAAAGTTGATCTGACAGGTGTTAACGAAATTATTTTCCCTGCTTTTGATGCATTTTATGCTGAAGAAGTAGAATCCGCCACAAGATTGAATTTTACAAGAGAAACATACAATGGTCAGACATATAATGTTGCCTTGATAAAAAGATATATACTTTATCCCAGATATACAGGAAACGTAAAAATAGAAGCCTGTGAAGCTGACTGCGAAGTGAGACAGGCTGTTTCGGGCGGAAATAATTTCTGGGCTCAGTTTTATGGGTATTATGAAGCCACTCAAAGAAAAATCAAATCGCCCGAGATCAGCATAAATGTTAAAAACCTACCGCCTGCCTCAGATGATTTTAGTGGAGCTATCGGAACATTTAATATTAAAATGACACAATCTGCTGATACCGTAAATATAAATGATGCAGTAACATTTAAACTAATCCTTACAGGTACCGGGAATTTCAATATGATAGAAATGCCTGAAATTGTTTGGCCTAAAGAATTTGAAGTTTACGAACCGGTTTCATCTGAAAACACAAATGCATCAACAGCAGGAATCAGCGGGACTAAGACCTGGGAATTTACAATAATACCAAGATATCCGGGGATATTTAAACTAGGAAAAATAAACTTCCAATATTTTGATTCCCAATCAAAACAATATAAAACTCTGACTACCAACAACATAACTCTTGCTGTAAGAAAAGATAAGAATGATACGAAATTCGGAGAAACAGACTATGTCTATACGCAAAAAAGTATAGAATATATCGGCGATGAACAAATCAGATTTATAAAAAACAATAATCTGAATTTGTCAAAAAATATCAAGCCCATAGTAACAGATGGCGTTTTCAGTTTTTACTATATTTTACCCTTAATCATTTTTATTTTTCTTATAATATTTTTACGCAAGAAAATAAAGGAAAATTCAGATATTGCAAGAATGAGAATAAAACAAGCTGGAAAAGTTTCAAAGAAAAGACTTAAAAAGGCAAAAAAATTCATGATTCAAAACAACAAACAGAGTTTTACAAAGAAATTATTTCTGCATTATGGGGTTATGCAGGAGATAAACTAGGCATCTCAGTAGCAGACCTGACAAAAGACAAAGTATTAAACGTTCTGGAAGCAATAAAGGCTGACAAATCTCTGGCGAACAAACTTACGGCAATAATTGACAAATGCGAATATGCTCACTTTGCTCCCGATACTAAAGAAACCGAATTATCGTATATTTACGAGGAAGCAGTTGAAATAATTGAAGAATTAGAAAGGAATTTGAATATTTAAAACAAATGCAGTTTTATCAAAGCGAAAAAATATGAAGAACATTATAATCACAATTGTACTAATGATTTGCGTGCTTAATATTTTTGCAAAAGATATTAAAACAGATACTGATTCTGCACTTAATTACTATTTGAAATCAGATTTTGAAAAAGCCTTGGCAATTTATGAAGATTTGTTCAATCAGGGTTATGGTTCATCTGATTTGTTTTATAATATGGGTAATTGCTATTATAATATGGGAGATTTAGCAAACGCAATTTATTTTTATGAAAAAGCGATTATTTTAAATCCATCAGATAAAGATATAATTCACAATTTACAGATAGCAAATTCAAAAATTCGTAACAAAACAGATGAAATTCCCGAGGTTTTTTACAAGCGATGGTACAAAAGTGTAGTATCTTTATGCAGTACAGATAAATGGGCAATAATAAGCATTATTAGTTTTGTTCTATGTCTTGGAGCTGTTGCAGTTTATTTGTTCACTAAAAGCATTTCCATTCGCAAATCAGGTTTCTATTCAGCAATAGTTTTTCTTATCATATCAGCATTCAGTTTGATATTTGCAATAAATCAATCAAAAAAAATAACAATTAATAATTTCGCAATAGTATTTGAGACCAGTTTGATAAAATCAGGTCCATCTGATGAAAGTACAAATCTTTTTGAAGTGAACGAAGGACTGAAAGTCGAAATTACAGATTCGCTGAATTCATGGTATAACATAAAACTGGCTGACGGTAAACAAGGCTGGATAATCTCGGATAATGTAAAAAAATTATAAAATTTATTTTCACATTCTGAAGCCGGTTTTGTCATGAAATTTGTTTTGCTACGCAACAAATTTCCCGCTAAAACCTCTATTTTTCACAAAACCACATAAGCCTCTTTTACCCAAAAGGAATTTTGAATATCTTTGTCATATATATTAAACTCTGAAATATGAAAATTGTTTTTATCAGTATATTATCAGCAATAATTCTTCAATCATGCAGTTTGTTGTACAACAACCCGTGTAAAAACATTGCCAGCGATGATAACACATTCAGATCATATTCCGAAGCAAGCAGTGTTAACGAGCAGTTTGCAGAAGAAAAAGCATTACTTATAGCAAAGACAAACATTGCCGAAAATGTTGATAATTATATCGTCAGCAAATACGGTCATCAAACATTTCTGGAAGATCCCGAATATGAAAACAAAATAACCACAGCACGTAAAACAGTTCTAAACAATATAAATATAATATGCTCAAAGACTGTTTATAGAAAAGAAATGTATAAATCATATATTGCAATCGAAATATCAAAAGAAGACATTGATAAAGAAGTAACCCGACAACTCCGAGAACAAACCGAATAATATGGACATCGCATTACTAATTATAGGTATTATTTTAATACTAGCTGGGATAGTTGGTTGTATTTTGCCTGTCATTCCAGGTCCTCCGTTAAGTTATGTAGGTTTACTTCTTTTACATTTTACCAGCAAAGCTGACATTACAGTCTTCACACTTATCCTGACAGCAGTTTTGGCGATTGTGGCTACAGTTTTGGACTACATTGTTCCTATCTGGGGTACAAAAAAAGCAGGTGGTTCAAAATGGGGAACCAGAGGTAGCGGCTTGGGACTTATTGTCGGTTTGTTGTTTGCCCCAATCGGAATTTTCGTTGGACCTTTCTTGGGTGCTCTGGTAGGAGAATTGTTATATCATTATCAACATAAAAAAGACACCGTAGATAATGAAAAATTTCAAAAATCTTTAAAAGCTGCTTTCGGCTCTTTTTTAGGTTTAATGTTCGGAGTAGTTCTTAAAATAATAGTTTCCTGCTTTATTGCATTTATTTTTATTAAAGAAGCAATTATTGGTTTCTCCTGATTATTCTTCAGTCTCGAAAAAACTGAAATGAACTGAACCATATTTCTTGACCATACTGAAATATTCAAAACCGGAAAAATCATTCTTATCTGAGTGTTCTATCACCAACAAAGATGCATTTGATAATAGATTATTCTTGAAAACGGAATGGTATATTTCTTCTATATTGTTCAAATCATAAGGTGGGTCGGCAAATATAATATCGAACTTTTTTTTGCAGGTATTTAGGTATCGAAAAACATCAGATTTTATCACAACAGCATTTTCATCTTTCATACTTGCTAACTGCTTTTCAATATAATTTACATGATTGAAATTGCTTTCGACTGCTGTCAGAGATTTCACTCCCCTACTCAAAAATTCATACGAAATGCTTCCGGTACCGGAAAACAAATCAAGAACATCAAGATTTTCAAAATTATACATATTGTTAAGAATATTGAACAGAGCCTCTTTGGCAAAATCTGTAGTCGGTCTTGCATTAAAATTTGAGGGAGGAGTAAATTGCTTTCCTCTGAATTTTCCACCAATTATCCGCATACTATAAGTTCAAAAAATTATAATAATAATGCGGTGCTATTTCCTGAAAACGATAGAAATAATTGAATTCGTTGCTTTGCGATTCAAAACCTAACTGTGAAATAAATTTTTTGAGATTTATTATCAAATGATCATCAGACTCAACAAAACCTGAAAAAATCACTTCGGTTTCTGTTTGTATTAACTTCAATCTGTCAAAAACACTAATAATATAGTATAAAATGTCATTACTCGTACTATATTGAAAAACGTTAAACAGCCTTATCCCCGATTTGTTTAGCACTAACATCTCGAAGTAGTTTTCAAAAATCTGAATAAACATTCTTTCATTATTCTGATTTTCAAAAAGTTTATTTCTTGTAAAGTGTTTTTCAATGAAAGAATATGAAGATGGGAATGTTTTATTAACCGGGAAAAACCTGTCAATAATAGTCCGTAAACCTTTATTTATGGGATAGATAATATAATTATCTGATTTTTCTAGAAAGGAATAGCATATTATGTCTGTAACATTAGGCTCAAAATTAAGTTTCCAAAGTTTTTTTTCGGCTCCGGGACTAAACAATGCTGAGGGGACTATCGTCTGTCGAGGATCAACAATAACTATTGAAACTGAATTATAATCTTTAGAGACAATATTTTCTGACTTTAAAAAGGTTTCGGTTTCTGCCAGACTTTTACGTCTGCTTGAAAAAATTGTGGAATATAATACAAGACATTTATTATCATCAACTGATTTGATTGAAAAACAAAGTCCATTCTGCGTAAACAAAATGGACAGATTTAGCTTTTTATTATCGTAATTTGTCGAATCAGGATCTTTTATGCAAACATTTTTCATGAGAATTTTATTCCCAGTTACCAGCATTATTGTTTGCTTCGGTAAGACTGCCAACTTTCAGACAAGTATCCTTTTTTGTTGAATTATAATTTATGATATATTGTCTATCAAGTCCATCAAGAATGTCAAAATTTAAAGCATAGCACTGAAATACTTTAACCAAAACACCAGAACCTGTCATTACAGCATTAGTATCCATTTTAAATTCACATTTTGTACCTGTAGGGACAAATCTTAAATCTTCAATCGGATAATTGATATGTTTAAACAAAGAGTCAATAATCGGTACAAAAAAAGTATCTCTGGATATAAGTCCTAACTTAAGAGCTTCTTTTTCCGTCAAAGTATCAGGGACAAAACCGATAGCACGAACAACCCTAATGTCTTCTGTTTTGATAAAACTGATTAAAGTATCAAATGAGGGAGTATAAAATCCTGTTACTTCTTTGTATGCTATCTGAGCAGTGCGAATATCTTTCAACCTTTCAATAGTCTGATCAAAGCGTCTATTCATCTCTTTCTCGAATTTAATAGGTTTATTGATGCCAAAAACAATGTAATAAGCTAAAATAATCACTACTACTGATAAAGCAACTTTAATAATTATTCCTACTGATTTTTTCATTACTGTTATTTAATTTTAATTTTGCAACAAAAATAAATTATTTTTTGCAAACATAATATAATTTTAATCTTAAAAAACACAAATGACTGAAAAGTTTTTCAACAATCAGTTAATCAATAAAATCGGGCATACTCCAACAAATGGACAAACGATAGCCACAGATAAATTCTATCAATTTCTCACTGATAAGGAAAAATTCTGCATTTTTCTATTGAAAGGATACGCAGGGACGGGAAAAACAACACTTATATCGGCTCTGATAAATACTCTTTCAGATATTAAAATAAATACTGTCCTTCTTGCTCCTACCGGAAGGGCAGCTAAAGTTCTATCCACATATTCAGGCAAAAAAGCCTACACTATACATAAATGTATTTATCGAAAAAAATCAACAAAAGCTACAGATTCGGATTTTTCGATTAATTTTAATAAGAATAAGGATACTGTTTATATTGTTGACGAAGCTTCAATGATAGGAAATATAGATACTGGCAACAGCATTTTCGGCAGCGGACGTTTGCTTGATGACCTATTGGCTTTTGTCTTTAACGATAATAACTGTCGTCTTATTTTGGTGGGTGATACCGCACAATTGCCCCCGGTCGGAACAATTCTAAGTCCTGCTCTTGACGAACAATACCTCAAAGCAACAGGAATGAAAGTTTATGTTTCTGAACTTTCTGAAGTTGTTCGTCAATCTGCCGAATCAGGAATTTTGGTTAACGCAACTCAAATTAGAGAAAAAATATCATCAGATAATTTTGATTTTCAAAAATTTAAACTCGAGGGCTTTCAAGATATTGTCTCAATTCCGGGAGGAGAACTTCTGGACGAGCTTGAATCTTGTTATTCAAAATATGGTAGTGAAGAAACCAAAATAATTTGTCGTAGCAACAAAACAGCAAATAAATACAATTTGGGCATCAGAAACCGTATTTTGTGGAAGGAAGAAGAAATCTCAAACGGAGATTTGCTGATGATAGTTAAAAATAATTATTCTTGGCTTCCCGAAAATGCTGAAATTGAATTTATTGCAAACGGAGATATTGTCGAAGTTGTTCGTGTTGGCAGAAAATATGAATTATATAATCATCGTTATGCTGATTTAACAATAAAATTTGTTGATTTTCCCGAACTTGAAATTGAAGTAAAAGCAATTCTTGACACTTTGAGTTTAGACCTTCCGGCAATGGACACAGAATATCACAAGAAATTGTATGACTTACTTCTACTTGACTATGCTGACATTCTTGACGCTAAAAAACGTCACGAAGCGATACTTGCGGATCCATATTTTAATGCCCTACAGATAAAATTTGCTTATGCCCTAACCTGCCACAAATCGCAAGGTGGACAATGGTCGGCAGTTTTTGTTGACCACGGCTGGCTAAACAAAGAAGGAATGAATGAGCAAAATAAATACGAATTCCTGCGATGGCTCTATACCGCTGTTACTCGAGCAACAGAAAAGTTGTATCTGGTGAATTTTGATAAGGATTTTTTGGAGTAAAATAGTAATTCGCGATTCGCGAATTGCGAATTTGTGACAAATGAGTATTTAAGGCTTGATTTTCATTTCTTCCCAGATTGGCTTTAAGACAGAACAAATTTCAGAATGAACCAAATTAAATCGTAAATTTTCTTTAAACTTTATTTTTCGTAGAAAGGCGATCCACATAATTAATCTATTTTCGTTTTCAACAAAATCAGGACTAAACAAAATGTGGTTTTCTTTATAACTTGTATTACGATTCCTAAAAGTTGCATATATTGCATCCCTTAAAATATTCTTATCAAAATTTTCATTCTTAAGCAGATTATAAACATCAAAAAAATCTTTCATTCTGCTATTGAACGCCGAAAGTTCTATCATCGCCTGAAATTTTTCTGCAATAACAGTTTCATTTGAATATGCAATTATAGTTGGGGCATCTGAGTCAACTAACAAAACTGGATAACTCAAACAACATGGACTTGGTGTAACAATGTCACTAAAACCAATATCAATTTGTAATAGATGACGTATTGATCCCAAGTTTGATTTAATGAATAATCGCACACCTCGATACTTATCTTGAGCTGTTATTGGTTCTACAATAATTGATTCTGCTTCAAAGGTTACAGTATCGACAGGATAATCGATTTTACATATTTCTACGAACTTGTTCTTAATTTCTTCGATACTATATGATAATTGAACACCTAAAAAATCAATATCCATGGTAGGGCGAGAACTTAGACCTGATATAGCATATAATAGATTCCCACCTTTCAACATAAAATGATCTTTATATCTAGAAATTGAAAGGCGATACAAAAAACGTTCGTGAAAATACCTTACGAGTATCAATTGATAATCAATATTTTCTTTATCAGAGATATTCTTTAATCTTGCCTTAATCGACTCTATCGAATTTTTCATCTGTTTATATTTTAATTTTAGTGGTCAGTACCTGTTCCGATTCATCGGAATGGAATCGCATAAGCAAAATAATCATTTTGCCTGGTATGTTAATAATTATTTTGCTTATGCTTATTTCATAGCATTACAATTAGATATTTACTCATAATTTCTGAAACCCTCATAATTTTAGCGTATTTCATAAGCTGATCTAGATTGCGATCTTTACGTTTTATGTAATTCTTAAGAATCTCAGAACACATATCCATTCCAACTTTATTACGAAACTTTACAGCATCGCAAACAGATTTTTCGAGATCGTAGATTACAATTGGCTCTTCATTATGAATAGCTTTTACTTTCCCCAGTTCGTGATATTTATCTGTCCAGTAATAAAGGTCAATTGGTGGATAATCGGGTAGAACGACCTTTTGCTTGTTCTTAATTGCAACATGAACAGTGCTTGAAATAAATGTTGTTAGACCATAAAAATACCATGCTGAATAAAGACACAGCACGCCTGATGGAACAATTCGGCAAATTTCGCCCCAACCATCATTAGAAGCCATTTGCGGATCGCGATATAGTCCATGCTTTACTTTTTCAAGCTTACCACTATCCAGCATTTTTTTAAGCAGGTATTTTTCTGCACGCTCGTTAAGCTGACTAGATTGTATATATCCTTTGTTTTCGGTTAGCAATTTATAAATTTTATTTTCCATCTTTCAACAACATTAAACTTTTGCACAAATATACGGTATTTATTTACGTTCACCGTATAATATACCATATATTTTTGCAAATTTTTAAAAAAATCGAAAAAAACCTTTTGATTCAATGCACATTTTGATTCATTTTTGTCTTTTACTACGGTATCTATATTTATTTACCGCACTTTTGGATATTTGGAAATTTCGAGGTCTAAATTCATTTGTTACTTTTGCGTACTAATAAGAGTTTCCCTTAATAAGAATAACTTTCATCTTGTACGTTAATATTGATTGTACGTTCCGAACATACAGAATTGATTTGCGTACAGAGAGGGATTTATTAGAGTAA
>DAOOPK010000061.1:0-13061 GCA_035388205.1 Bacteroidales bacterium | reverse complement strand
TAATAGCCCTTTTGCTGTAAAAAGATAACATGAGGTTTTAGCAAATCAATCTCATCATCTGTCCATAATATTTTTATCTGTTTCACAGGCAGAATTCTATATACATATTAATCTATTATTGATAATTACTCTCGTAAAATTTAAGATAATCGCTAAGATTCTTATTTTTTTGCAGTTTAGTGAAATTATCAGCAGAAATAACAAAAACCTTATACTCCGTGTTTTTCAGTTTAGAGAATACATCCTCACTGTTTGCAATCATTTTAGAATAATTCACCGATTGTCTCTGATTTTTAAAAGTACGTACAGAAATCAACTCGTAATTACTGTCAAAAGGATTATTGATGACATTAAAAGTTCTCATGCTGAAATTAAAGATATTAAAGTTCCTGATTTCGAAACTGACTCTTTTCACATCAACCTCAGCAGATTTTACATATACGACATAATAGTGTTCTGCAAGTTCGTCATAGATAAAATCATCTAAAGTTGGTATAATACTTACAGAATCATTGCTAACAGTATCGGTTTCTATTTCAATTTCGGGACGTGATTGCAAATCGGCTATCAAAGCCTGGATATCTGTCGTACCAAAATATTGAAGAATATTCTCAGCAGCTCCTGATAATTCATGATTAGGATATTTTTGCATAAATCCTATTAATTCATTTTTAAAAACATCCAAATCCGAAGTTCTACCTACACACAAAACACGAATGAAGTCAAAATTTGGTACCAGATCGTTATCGGGATTATTAGCTATGAAAGATTGTGATTCGGAAAGTGCCTTATCATATTTAGAATCCATATAATTGTCATAGGTATCCATATATAACTGCTCATCCTGTCTTCTCTTTTGTTCCAATTCTGCAACATAATTCGGATTTTGCAACAATTTAGCATAATTTGTCTGTGGAAATTTTGAAATAACCATATTTTTGTATTTATCCTCTTCCTGAGCATTGCCTGTGAGTTTGTTCAACAAATACAAATTATAATATGATAGCAACAAAAATATGTTGTCAGGAAAACGTTTATTTAGTTCTTCATAAGCATCAATAGCCCGCTTATAATCGGAAAATCTTTCTTTATAAACCCTCCCAACTTCAAACAATGACTTTATAATTCTTTCGTTAGAAGCACTCATAGCCGAATCGGTAAGAGGGACATCCTGAAGATAATATGATCTGTCCTTGACATTAGTAATTCGGGGAGCCGTATTCACTGACGCACTATCTGAATCGCTACTGCTAAAGTCTTCTGTATTAAAGTCATTAACTGCCTTGTTTTTCCTCCTCCAATTATCTTCATTCTTACGAGTTCCCCACTTCTTGGTAAATTCATTCTTTCCAAAACTTAATTGTGATGGATTATAAAAGTACCATTTACCACCGGCAGGAGCATTAACATTATTTCTTGTATTACCACGTTGTTGGTCAAACAACATTGAATTCATATTTTCCTGTTGTTCCATCTCCCGTTGTAACCTTTCCTGCTCAACAATATCGGCAATAATATCATCAATAATCTTATTTCTGTCTTTTTCGGACATTTTTGCAAGTTTCTGAACACTATCTTCAAATTCTACGACACTTGTATAACTTACCAATTCATTCAAATACATAGAATTTGTTTTAACAATTTCATAATTATCATAAGTTGCAGGCAAAAATGCCATACATGTATCATAATAAATTTGAGCATTTTTATAATCATCTCTTGCAAAAAATATCTCTCCTAATTTTAAACAGGAAATAGCCTTTTGATAATCATTCCCCATGCTTGATTCAGAAGACATTTTATAGTTTGCAATAGCATCGTTCATATTATTTGCTCTGGCATCAATCTCGGCAATAGCATAGTATATCTGATCGAGGTACTCAATATTCTTATCATCTTTTAACATTTTTTTAAGCGTTTTGCGAATATCCTTGCTACTTTTCCCCTGACCTACGAAGCACTTTGCCATATTTATTTTTGCATTAAATTCCATTTCGTAGGAGCTGTTTTTCTTAGCAACAATACTGTACATTTCGGAGGCTTTGCTAAGATTTCCATTTTTCTCGTATAATTGTGCCAGAATATATGTATATCTTAACCTATCTGTTTTCTTTTTCGAATATTTTATTGCATTTTGCAATTTAGGAATAGCATCTTCATAAAGTTTCTGTTTCAATAAATAGTCAGCATAAATAGCATTGTACAATCCTGTGAGTTTTTTTGGCAAGTCTTTCTGTCCTTCTATAAAGTCCAAAGTTTCTTTTGCAGATTTGTAGTCCTGGCTTTCTGAAAAAGTCCTTACAAGATATAGATTTGCATGATGTCTGCTCTCAAGATTTGGGAATAACCTTACTAGATAGTCAAAATTGTGTCTGGCCTGTGTATAATCTCTCTTAACAAAATATGCTTTACCCATCAACAGATAACAATCATCTATCCATTTATTAAATTCTTTTTGATCGTAAAACTCTTTATCTTGTTTTGTCATTTGTCCCGACTTTTTCATTTCAGGCTTTTTTGTAATAGAATGTATTTTGATTCCTTTTGATGATTTTTGAATTGCCTTATCCATTTCTCCACCGGCAGACCCTGCATATTCTTCTTTACTATCAACAAATACAGGTAAAACTTCATTATAGTTATCTATATTTTGGGAAGCAATTCTGTTTATACCACGCTTATATGCTTCATTTGCATTGAAATATATATTGTACTTCAAAGTGATATTATGGTAA
Source organism: Bacteroidales bacterium (assembly GCA_035388205.1). Classification (GTDB taxonomy): domain Bacteria; phylum Bacteroidota; class Bacteroidia; order Bacteroidales; family ML635J-15; genus Bact-19. Next base: position 10,326 of record DAOOPK010000061.1, on the reverse strand, counting down.
GCACGGCTAGTTGAGGTATTTTTCTCAACAGAACAAGCAACAAAAAAAATCAGAAAAGCAATTCCTGAAAAAATTATTCTCTTTGTTTTCAATCTATTATCTTTATTGCAATGATAACTAAATTTCACTCTTTTTATTATCTATAGATTTAACTTTATTCAACAGTAACAGATTTAGCCAGATTTCGTGGCTGATCGACATTGCATCCCCTTAAAACTGCAATATAATAAGAAAGCAGTTGCAAAGGGACGACAGTAAGTAAGGGAGCTAAAGCGAAATCTGAATGAGGCACTTCGATAACATAATCTGCCATTGCCTTAATAGTTACATCTCCTTCGGTAACAATAGCAATGATACATCCTTTACGGGCTTTTACCTCCTGAATATTTGATACAATTTTATCATAAGAATGATCCTTTGTTGCTAAAACAATAACAGGCATTTTATCATCAATAAGAGCGATTGGTCCATGTTTCATTTCAGCTGCCGGATAACCTTCTGCATGAATATAAGATATTTCTTTTAGTTTCAATGCCCCTTCCAAAGCTACCGGGAACAAATACCCTCTGCCAAGATAAAGGCTGTTTGAAGAGTCTTTGATTCTGGCAGCAATTTCTTTTATATGCTCAGCAGAAGCTAATATTCTTTCAATTTTTTCGGGAATGATGTACAATTCATCTATTAAAGTTTCAAATTCCTTTTCTGTAAGACCTTTATTGGCTTGTCCTATAGCCATGGCCATCATTGTTAAAACAGTAACCTGTGCAGTAAATGCTTTGGTTGAAGCTACCCCAATTTCCGGACCTGCATGTGTATAAACACCTGCAACAGTTTCACGAGGAATACTCGAGCCCACGACGTTGCATATTCCAATAACAATTGCTCCTGCCTTTTTTGCAAGATTAACTGCTGCTAAAGTATCGGCAGTTTCACCACTTTGACTTATTGCTATTACTAAATCCCCTTTGTTAATTACCGGGTTTCTGTATCTAAATTCTGATGCATATTCAACTTCTGTTGGTATCCTTGTAAACTCCTCAAACAAATACTCACCGACCAAACCTGCATGCCAACTCGTTCCACAAGCTATAATAATAATCCTTTTAGCATCCTTAAGTTCATCGAAAACATTATGCAATCCACCAAGTTTAAGATATTTAGAATCAAAATTTAGTCTTCCTCTATAAGTGTCTCTTATTGCTCTTGGTTGTTCGTATATTTCCTTAAGCATATAATGATCAAAACCATTTTTCTCAATCTCATCAAGCTTAAGATTTATCTTTTTAATATCTGGTTTTTGCTTTACTTTTTTAAGATTCATCAGATTTAGTCCATCAGAACCAATAATAGCGATATCATCATCATTTAGATAAATAACACTATTAGTGTATTCTACAATCGGGGTGGCATCAGAAGCAATAAAATATTCACCCCTACCAATTCCGATAACCAAAGGACTACCTTTACGAGCAGCAATAAGTTTTTCGGGATTATCTTGGCTCATAATTACTAGCCCATAAGCCCCTTCAACCATATTTAATGCAATTCTAACCGCATCCTCACAACTAATTGAATCTCCATTATTCTGATTACTTAAATAAACAAATTCAATCAGATTTGCCAACACTTCTGTATCTGTTTCGCTTACAAACTTATAACCTTCTTTTTCCAGACCTGTTTTTAACTTGGCATAATTTTCAATAATCCCGTTATGAATTATCACGAATTTGCCATTCATAGACTGATGAGGATGAGCATTATTATTATTTGGCTCTCCATGGGTTGCCCAACGAGTATGCCCCATACCCATACAACCTGAAGTATCTTTAGTTGATATCTGTTGCTCAAGGTCAGACACTTTTCCTTTGCACTTATAAATCCTAAAATCTTTGCCACCAAAAGCGACTCCGGCTGAATCGTATCCCCTGTATTCAAGCCTTTTTAAACCTTTAATCAGCACTTCACAAGCCTGCCTTTTGCCAATATAACCAACTATTCCACACATATTTATAACTAATATTTAGAATAATATAACTCCAGTTTAATACTATTTTCGGATCCATCATTTGAATGAATAATCGAACGATATGGTTTGGTTCTGTTATCAACAGCAAATAAGTAAATACCAAAATCTTCACGTCCATTTATTAACTCCTGAATATGAAAAGGTATATTAAAAGTATAGGTATAAGAATCTGAGCCTAAGCTCCCACCGAAACTTGAATTATTAACTTTATAATCTGTAATAAAATCATATTTTCCACTTTCAAGTATTGCAACCAGCGTCATTTGTGGAGGTGGCTCAAATTCATCCTCACCCGAACCTGATTTTATTTTAATTTTTAATTGTGCTTTATTTATCACAATATTAGTTGAATCAAAAACATTTAATAATTCAGGGAATTTAATTTTCGTCTTTAATCCTCCCATACTCTGCACATAACAAAAATCATGAGTAACGGTAGTATCATTCAAAGCATCCTGAATTTCGGGAATAGCAGTACTATAATCATGTTCAAACATATTAATTATCGCTGACTTTGAATTAATGTAAAAATTATAATATGCAGAATCGTTATAATATAAGACCATTTTCGATTCTTCGGCAACAAGATTGATACAATATATACATCCTCCTGTGGTTAAATTATCGGTTGTAACATAGAAACCATTAAAGAAATTAATAAATGTAGTATTATCAACAAAATTGTCCGGATTAGCATTAATAAAGCTTTCTGCAAGACTTATTGGTAAATCAATAGTCATCAGACTATCCTCAGTATTAAATTGCATAGCACAAGATGTCAATAATTCGTATTCATCCGTCGCTAACGAAAAATCAGAATAATAAACAGAATCAATATAAATATCTTTTTTCAACCTGTAGACATTTACTGTCTGAGCATCAGAAACATCTCCATAATATGAACTGTATTTCAGATGAAGTTCTAATGAATTAATATGCTGAACTGTGTCGAAATCAACATTATTTGAAGAAATCCTTGCCTGACAAACAAAACTTGCTTTTGAAAAACCAAAAACCGGATCGTTATATGAACCCAAAGGAGAAAGTGTCCTTTCGTCAGTTGAAATATCATCGTCTCTGACAGTATAACAATCAACACTGATTGTATCAGTGAACAACAGTATCTTGTCACTCCCCGGAATAATACTCAAACCGATTTCTGAATCTTCCTGATCACAAGATAAAAAACCTAAAAGCAATACTGTAAGCAATAATGATGAAATATAAAAACCTATTGTCTTTTTCATTAGAATTTATTAGCTAGAAGTTTATCGTAAAATTCGTTGTACTTATCAATATAATTATCCTGACTTTGAGGCTTCAAATATGGCTTATCAGACATTTCGACATAATCAGTGATTTCAGGATTAACTTTATGTGAGCCTAAAATCACTCCGTCCGAATTATTTACAGCAAATTTTGTAAGATTTATCCAGTCTGGATTTGACAGTAATTCTAATTCTTCGGGAAAAACTCCGTTTTCCATTAATTTTTCATTTAAATCAGAATTCAAAGGTTTAGAAAATTCATCATTATAAACAGAATAAATAATCTTATGATTGTTATCAAACAAAGGATCATTATTATAGATTTTCTTCATGTAAAATGGGACCAAAGCCGTAAACCAACCATGACAATGAATAATATCTGGGGCCCAACCAAGTTTTTTTACAGTTTCAATTACACCTCTCGAATAGAAAATCGCTCTTTCATCATTATCTTTAAATTCTTTATCTTTCTCAGTCAGTGCAAATTTTCTACTAAAAAAATCTTCATTATCAATAAAATATACCTGCATTCGTGCGGGTTGAATTGATGCTACCTTAATCACAAGAGGATGATCTGTATCATTTATTACCAGATTCATACCACTAAGTCTTATTACTTCGTGCAACTGGTTTCTTCTTTCATTAATAATTCCAAATTTTGGTAAAAATGTCCGGATCTCCCTGTCACGCTCCTGTATCCCCTGAGGTAAATATCTGCCAATCAGTGACATCTCCGTTTCTGGTAAATAAGGCATAATTTCCTGAGTTACATAAAGAACTTTCAATTTCATATTTTAATACTATTTCGATAAATATTTAAGTTCACAAAAATATATAAAATTTTTGATATTACCGAACAAGTATTTTAAACGTGTGATTTATTGTTTTATTATCATCTAATAAATATTTGATTTTACTTATTCAATATTGTTGATTAAAAGCAATATTTAATAACTTTGCAACAAAACTAATGCTATGATAATAATCCATAAGGTCAGTGAAATTGTTAAATTCAGAGAGGAGAGACTTCAAAGTATAAGTACTGGATTTGTTCCGACGATGGGTGCTTTACATAAAGGACATATTTCTTTGGTTGAAAAATCAGTTAAAGAGAATGATTATACTATTGTATCCATATTTGTCAATCCTAAACAGTTTAATGATAAGAATGATTTCCTGAATTACCCTACTACTATTGACAAAGATATCGAATTACTTAAGAAAACGGGGTGTAACTTAGTTTTTATCCCTGAAAGCGAGGATATTTATAATTATTACTACGGAATATCTATAGATTTTCAAGGACTGGACACTATGTATGAAGGGAAATACCGACCTGGTCATTTTCAGGGTGTTGTTGATGTAGTTTACAGGTTATTTGACATTATCCGACCTAACAACAGTTATTTTGGCGAAAAAGATTTTCAACAATTGGCAATAATTAAATTAATGGTCAAACAATTAAACATTCCTATTAAAATAATAGCAGGGGAAATTGTAAGAGAAAACAACGGATTAGCAATGAGTTCAAGAAACGAAAGGTTAAGTGCTGTTGAGAGAGAAAATGCTGCAAGAATATACGAAGTTTTGAAAAATGCAAAAAAAACAATAAAAATAGGAGATTCAGCAGGAAGTATGGTTGACGCTATTAAGAATAGAATAGATCAGAATCCTTTTTTGAAAACAGAATATATAGCTTTTTGTGATTCAACAAATCTAAAACCGATTTCTTCATTCTCTGAAAATACAGTTGTTAGGCTATGTGTAGCCGTTTGGTGTGGAAAAATTCGATTAATTGACAATATAAATTTGCAGTTTTAAATAAGTATTGTATAACTTTGCATCAGTTTTTAGATTAAAAGTGATGAATATAGAAATAGTTAAGTCTAAAATTCATAAAGTAAGAGTAACCGAGGCAAATTTGCAATATGTCGGCAGCATTACAATTGATGAAGATTTGATGAAAGCTGCTAACATAATTGAACATGAAAAAGTACAGGTGGTAAATATAAATAATGGTGAACGCTTGGACACTTATGTAATAAAAGGAGGTGCAGGTTCAGGTATTATTTGTCTTAACGGACCGGCTGCCAGAAAATTTGCAGTTGACGATATCGTAATAATCATATCCTATGCCTCAATGGATTTCGAAGAAGCCAAATCATTCAGACCTACATTCGTTTTCCCCGACACCCAGACTAACCGCCTGCTCTAATGCCTTATCTGAATTTAATAAAATCAAAAGTTTTTTCTCAGAACAAATTGTCTGATCTAGTTGAAAATTGGAAAAGTGAAAACAAAACAATTGTTTTCACAAACGGTTGTTTTGATATTTTACATAAAGGTCATATTGAGTATCTGGCACAAGCAAAAAGTCTTGGTGACAAATTAATTATCGGGTTAAATTCTGACAAATCGGTAAAAGGACTAAAAGGAGACCAAAGACCCGTTAATGATCAGGTCGCTCGTGCATTACTGCTTGCCTCTATGATTTTTACGGATGCAGTTGTAATTTTTGATGAAGATACTCCTGAGAATATAATAAAATTATATTCTCCTGACATTCTGGTTAAAGGTGGTGATTATAAATCAAATGAAATAGCCGGAGCAGATTTTGTTATTAATAATGGAGGTAAGGTTAAAATAATTCCTCTAGTTGAAGGTTATTCCTCATCCAATATTATTAAAAAAATTTCTGACAAATAAATTTTAATTATATTTGTGCATCAAAAAATGAAAAAATGAAAAAAGAGATATTTATTTTAATAATAATTTCCATTTTCACTGTCTTTATAGGCTGCACCAATTATCAGGATGAAGTTATTGGCACCTGGAATTATCAGACATTTGACACACAGCCAGAAGGTACAGTATTATGGACTTTTTATGATAATGGATTACTAGTCAGAATGAATACATCAGGTTCGGAAATTTTTTACGATTCATGCGAATATGTTATTGACAATTCAATACTAAAAAAGAAAATAACATTTACAGGAAGCTCTGGAATACCAGGTTTGGTTGACATTAATGGGCTTTTTAGAATTGATAAGTTAAAAGATGATATACTTGTAATGACAAGAATTCGTTTACCTAATGATGAAACAGCCGCAGCATACCTAAGATGCGAAATGATTCGTAAACATTGATATATGCAAAAAACCAAAACAGTTTTTGTTTGTCAAAACTGTGGATATACAAGTTCCAAATGGGTAGGAAAGTGTTCCAACTGTAATAGTTGGAATTCTTTTATTGAAGAAATAGTTGTAAAAGAAGATAAATCTAAAGACAAACTTTCTAATGTTCCTGCAGGCAACCCCCAAAAGATAAACGAGATAAAACAAAGTAACTTCAGCAGAATTGACCTACACTACACCGAACTTAACAGAGTACTTGGCGGAGGTTTGGTCCCCGGGTCTTTAGTTCTTATTGGAGGAGAACCCGGCATAGGAAAATCAACTTTGATATTACAATCTGTTTTAAACCTACCGGGAATAAATATTCTATATATTTCGGGTGAAGAAAGTGAAACACAAATAAAACTTCGTGCCGACAGGATAGGAATCAAGAATTCCGAATGTTATATATACACTGAAACCAATATCGAAAAGATACTTTCAACTATCAAAAATATAAATCCAAGTATTGTTGTTATTGACTCTGTTCAGACTGTAGCTTCAACAGACCTGAGCTCATCTCCGGGTACTGTATCTCAGATCCGAGAATGCACAAGACAGCTTCAGGAATTTGCAAAAGAAACTGCCACACCTGTTATTCTTATTGGTCACATTAATAAAGATGGTGATATTGCAGGACCGATGTCTCTGGAACATATTGTGGATGTTGTATTACAATTTGAAGGTGATAACAATTATTTCTACCGATTACTTAGACCAAAGAAAAACAGATTCGGGTCAACATTTGAGATTGGAGTATTTGAGATGAACAATGAAGGAATAAAGGAGATTACAGATCCGGGCAATATACTCCTCACCGGAGATAATTCTGATCACAGTGGAATTGCATTTGGGACAATTGCAGAAGGCAACAGAAGTCTATTAATCGAGATTCAAGCACTCGTGGGAAATGCTGTATTCAGCACTCCCCAAAGGAATGCTAATGGATTTGACTCCAGACGTTTTCAAATGTTGCTTGCAGTTGTTGAAAAACGATTAGGATTAAAATTAATCCAAAAAGATATTTTCCTGAATATTGCAGGAGGACTAAAAATCAGTGATCCTGCTTCCGATTTGGCAGTAATCGCAGCTATCATTTCATCATATTTTGACAAAACATTGAAAGAAAGTTCTTGTTTTATAGGAGAAGTAGGACTTTCCGGACAAATAAGACCTGTTTCATTTATTGAAAAACGAGTCAGTGAAGCACATAGATTAGGATTTAATAATATATTTATATCTGCATCACAAAAATCTGAGATAAAATCTAAAAATTCGAAGATTATTTATGTTTCAGATATAAAAGATTTTGCCTCAAAAATCTTCAGATAAACTACATATTATTAAAATCTCCGGTTTTATTATTTCTATCGTATTCTGCGCAATCAATTTCAACCGGTAGTTGATTTGGTTTTTCAAAATGAGCATCCCTTGAATAAGGTAGGTTAGGGTCGTCATAAACCTTTTGCATGTATAATCCCCAAATAGGCAGAGCAAGCGAAGCACCCTGACCGAGAGTAATATATCTGAACCTTATACTTCTTTCTTCGCCACCAACCCATGCTCCACTTGTTAATTCCGGAGAAACACCTATAAACCAACCATCAGATTGATTATTTGTAGTACCTGTTTTTCCTGCCAATTCACTGTTTATATTATAGACAAAACGTAGTCGTGAACCCGTACCTTCATTAATTACACCCTTCATAAGATCAATCATCAAATATGCGGTTTCTTCACTAAGTGCCTCAGATTGAATAGGTAAAAATGTAGCTAGCACATTTCCGTTTTCATCTTCAATTCTAGTAACATAAACAGGTCTTGTATAAATCCCCTTGTTCCCAAAGGTACAGTATGCACTTACCATTTCGCTAAGTAAAACTTCAGCGGCACCAACACAAATTGAAGGGAAAGGATCAATATGACTATATACTCCCATTTTTTTAGCAATTGAAATTACAGCCTGCGGCGAAAACTGTTTTAATACCCATGCAGATATCTGATTTAATGACAAAGCCAATCCTGTCTTTAAAGTAATTATTTCACCATCTAACTTGGATGGAGAAAATTTTGGAGTATAAAACTCATGTGGGGAACCCTTTGGTAGTTTAAAAGTTACTTCGACATTAGGAACTTTTGTACATGGAGAGTATCCATTTTGCATTGCTAGGCAATATATAAACGGCTTAATGGTAGATCCAACCTGCCTTCTTGACTTTACAACTTGGTCAAACTTGAAATGCGAATAATCAATACCGCCAACATAAGCCCTGACATACCCGGTTTTTGTTTCCATAGACATAAAACCTGCTCTCAGATACATTTTATAATACTTAATCGAATCCATAGGTGTCATTACAGTATCTATTTCACCATTCCATGAAAATACTCTCATTTTTGTAGGTACACTGAATGACATTACTATTGAATCCTCTGGACAGCCATTCGCTTTTAGCTCTCTCCACCTATCACTTCTTCGCATCGAAGAGTACATGATTTGTTCAATTTCCTTATCTGTCAGGCTTGATGCAAAAGGGGCTTTCTTATTATTTTTCTGATCTTTAAAAAATTCACCCTGAATATATCCTCCTATATGTTGCTTCACAGCATCCTCAGCATATTTCTGCATCCTGCTATTTATTGTCGTATATATTTGCAATCCGTCACTATATATATCATAATTAGACCCATCCGGTTTTGTATTCTTATTACACCATCCATACGAAGGATCTATAGCCCAATTTATAGAATCCTCAACATAATCTCTCATGTCAACATAATTATTAATGTCTGGTTTCTCTGCTGTCAGCCACTGTCTTAAAAATTCTCTAAAATATGTTGCTGTACCAATATTATGATCAACCTTTTGATATTTTAGATCCAGAGGTCTTTGTGTCAAGGAGTCAAATTCTGCTTTTGTAATATAGTCATATTTGTACATTTGACCCAAAACAACATTTCGACGATGAAGTGTTTGTTCAGGTCTTTTTAGAGGATTATATAATGATGGATTTTTAGCCATGCCAATCAACATAGCAGATTGAGTTATATTAAGCCCGGCAGGAGTAGTATCAAAATATACTCTTGCAGCGGACTCTATTCCAACAGCTAAATTTAAAAAATCAAACTTATTAAGATACATTTCGATTATCTCTTCCTTAGTATAACTCCTTTCCAGTTTTACCGCGATGACCCACTCCTGAAATTTTCGATTGCCCATCTGAAGTTTGTTCATATTTTGCTGTCTAGGGAAAAGCATTTTAGCTAGTTGCTGAGTTATTGTACTTCCTCCACCTTTCGAGCCACCACCTAATATTCCTGTAAATACTCTTGGCAAAGCTCTAAAATCTATTCCGGAGTGTTTATAAAACCTTATATCTTCTGTAGCAATTAAAGCATTAATTAAGTATGGAGACAAATCATTGAAAGATACTCTTGAACGATTTTCCCTAAAATAAGTACCTAGCAGTATTAAATCACTTGAAAAAACTTTAGATGCCAGATTATCATCAGGATTCTCCAACTGCTCAAAAGTGGGCATATCTCCAAATGTTCCGCGAGCAAGCAGAAAGAAATATGTAAATAATCCCAAAATGGAAAAAAGTATAACAGACCAAAAAGTAATTGTAAATTTTCTAACAAACTTTGAAGAATATGTTACTTTTGCAGTTTTTTTAGTTTTCATAAATTTAGAAATTATGGCGTAAAATTAAATATTTTTATGAAATTAAATTTGAATTTCTTTATTTTGCAACCAATTTATTTTACTTTTTAGATGGAGAATAATCTTGTAATCGTTGAATCACCCGCCAAAGCTAAAACTATTAAAAAGTTTTTGGGTGATGATTTTATTGTT
>DAOOPK010000060.1:0-13101 GCA_035388205.1 Bacteroidales bacterium | reverse complement strand
AGTAATTCAAGATATGATATAGTTTTATTTGGCGGTATAAATTACGACACTGAAAGCACTGAATTACTTTTAAAATCAAAAAAATTTAGTAATCTGGATTTTGTTTCCCAGTCAATGTCTGAGGAAGATTCAAGGGGAGGTAGCTCATGGGGGTATTTACCCGGAACGCTTCAGGAGGTTACAAATATTGAGCATATTGCCATAAAGAAAAAATTAAAAGTTAGCATGTTTACCGGCAACGATGCCATGGAAGAACAGTTTAAGTTTCTTAATGGAGCCAATTCTCCACAGATTATTCATATATCAACCCACGGTTTTTTCTTTGAAGATATTGAGCAAGGAGATAATTATGATGCTTCGAAAAATCCGCTTAACCGTGCCGGATTGTTGTTTGCAGGTGCCAATAACTCATGGCAAGGGGGAAAACAAGTCGAAGGTCTTGAAGATGGAATTCTTACCGCCTATGAAGCAACAAATTTATCTTTACAAAACACAGAGTTAATTGTACTCTCAGCCTGCGAAACCGGATTGGGTGAAATACGTGGGAGTGAAGGGGTATTTGGCTTACAACGCGCCTTCAAAAATGCAGGAGTCGAATACATCATTATGAGTCTGTGGAAAGTCCCCGATGCCGAAACTGCCGAGTTTATGGAGCAGTTCTACAAAAAATTATTTTCGGGTAAAACAATTCCGGAAGCATTTTTATTCGCTCAAAACACCATGAAGAAAAAGTACCCTGATGAACCGTATAAGTGGGCAGCATTTGTGCTAGTGAGGTAAGGTAAAAGATGCCCTTCTTCACAATAAAAGATTATGTTAGATTATAGCATAATTCACAAATACATGTTCTCGGTAAAGTCAGCCAACAAAATAGATAGTAGCATTCATTCCGTCCATTCGATGACGTTTTGATTTGGTGAAGCCATCATAGCGAAATTTTGGCACAAAACCAAAGCACTTGTATAGGTTATTGATGCAGAACGTAAAAAACAATCAGATGCAGTATCAAAAATTGCAATACTTAAAGAACAAATTTCTGCGTTGAAATCATAAAACTACTGTCTATCTTAAAAGCAACACAGTCCCTACAAGACTAAAATTCTAAATTACTGCTAAAATAAGATTCATAAGCGATGATATAAGAGCAATCTTTTACTTTCTTATTTCTTTAAATGCTTTTATAATAGTATTTGCTATTTGTTCGTGCAATTCGTTCTCGTCAATATCACCATTAAAGCTTATCATTTTATCCTGAACTCTATAAAACTCAGCTATTTTTGCACTTCTTTGTTCAAACACTTCCATACGGTGAATAATTGTGTCCATATTCATGTCGTACGACCTAGCTCTACTTGTTTTTGACCTGGCTGTTAGCCTTTTTATCGCTTGTAGAGTAGAAGTCTTTAATTCAATAACCAATGAAACAGAAGTGTCGGATTTTTTCATCAAACCACTAAGAATATAAGCCTGAACTAATGTAGATGGAAAACCTTTAAAAATGAATCCTTTTACATTGTTGTGATTTGAAATTTTACGTTCAATCAACCTTATTGCAACATCATCAGGTACAATGTCGCCTGTTTCCAGATAAGGCTTGGCAATTTTTCCAAGTTCAGTCTGATCTGCAACTTCTTTTCTTATCATTTCACCTGTAGAAACATATTCCATATCAAACCTTTTGGCAATTCTTTTTGCCTGAGTGCCTTTACCTGCTCCGGGAGGCCCAAAGAAAACGACATTCAGTAATGTTCGAGATAATATATCTTCAATTTTCGCAGTTAGTCGTTCAAAAACGTCATCAACGGTACCAATACCGTCAATAGGATAATATTTACCTTGTTGGCCATAGAAATCAATTACCTGAACAGTTTTTAATTCGTATTCCCTCAAACGATTTTCAATGACCTCTTTTTTGTCGTCCGATCTCTTTTCCTTTTCTGCCCTCAACATCATTCTGTTGATTAACTCCGGTTTAGGAACTTCCAGACTCAGCAGACAGGATAATTTAGTATTCATTTTTATTAGTAATCCGTCAAGTATATATGCTTGAGCATAAGTACGTGGAAAACCGTCAAATAGAATCCCTTTACTGTCAGGATTCATTTTTATGCTGTTTTCAATTATTTGTACAATAATCTCATCACAAACAAGTCCACCTTGCTCAATAATTGATTTTGCTTCAAGTCCTAAATCTGTTCCTTCTGCAATTTCACGTCTTAAAATATCTCCTGTCGAAATATAGGTAAGATGATATTTTTCAGCCAATTTTTTCGCTTGAGTGCCTTTTCCTGCACCCGGAGGTCCAAATAATGCAATGTTTAACATATATTTTTATTTTTTATTTAATAGGTTGCTATGACTTCTTACTAAAGCATTTATTCAAAGAATTATTTCACTATCTTATAAATATGTTTTAAATTTCTTCCAAATCCATTATAATCTAAACCATAGCCAACAATGAAATCATTTGGTATTTCAAAACAGCAGTAATCAACAGGATAACAATTATTATATGCTTCAGGTTTTAGAAGCAGGCAGGAAATTAATATTTGTTCTGGATTGAAGCCCTTGAGTTGTTTGATGATATTATCCATAGTAATCCCTGTATCAATAATATCTTCAATAATAACAACTGTTCTGCCTGTTATGTTTTCGTTAAGCCCTATAAGTTGTTTAATTGTGCCGGAGGTGGATGTCCCTTGATATGAAGCTAACTTTAAAAAAGAGATACTGCAATCAAATTCAAGATGTTTAAAAAGTTCCGCGGCAAACATAAATGAACCGTTCAGGATACCTAGAAACAAAGGCGTTTTGCCAGCAAGTTCTTCATTCATTTTCTCTGCCATTTTTTTTATTCTTGATTCTATTTCTTCTTGAGAAATAAAAACTTTAAAGTTTTTATCATGCACTTTGATCTGTTCCATATTATTTATTTTTGGTATCATTTGAAGTTTAAGCGATAAAATAATGAATTATATAACAAAAAAACAATAAAAATTACAATTTCCAACAAAAATAGAAATTAGTTGTGTATTTTTACGATGTTAATTTGTTAAACATAAAAATATGAAACCTGTTATAAGCATAATTATGGGTTCCACATCAGACTGGAAAGTTATGGAAAAGGCTGCTATTCAGTTGAATGAGTTTAGGATACCTTTTGAAATCCATGCTTTATCAGCTCATCGCACTCCAAATGAAGTTGATGATTTTGCTAAGAATGCCGAGTCCAGAGGCATTAAAGTAATAATCGCAGGTGCAGGAATGGCGGCTCATTTATGCGGTGTTATTGCTGCCTTGACGACTGTCCCTGTAATTGGGGTTCCAATAAGTGCAAGTCTGGATGGAATGGATTCCTTGCTGGCTATTGTGCAAATGCCTCCCGGAATACCAGTAGCTACCGTGGCTATTAATGGTGCACAAAATGCTGCCATTTTGGCAGCTCAAATGATTGCAACCGGTGATCCGCGATTAGCTTCTATAATTGCTCTTTATAAAGAAAATCTCAAACAGAAAATTGTGTCTGCAAATGAAGAACTTAAAGAGTATAAATTTGATTACCGAGTGATTTAAAACTTTTTAAATGAAAAGATTCATATATTTAATACTTCTTGTCGGCTTTTGTTCCACTTCGTTTGGACAATCAATGAGTTTTGTCGCGGGAGCAAGGGCTGCAGGTATGGCAAATGCTGGGATAACGAATCTCGACAATTGGGCGGTGTTTAACAATCCCGCCGGATATGCATGGTTAAACAACAAAGCTGTAGGTGTCTTTTACGAAAACAGATTCCTGATGAAAGAAACAGGTTATGGGGCTATGGCATTTTCATCTCCCTTGTTTGGCGGAAATGTCGGTTTGGGATTTTCACATTTCGGATATAGTCTATTTCAGTCTGATAAGATAGTTTTGGGATATTCTCAACAGTTGTTTAAAGGCTTTTCAATGGGTTTGCAGGTTAATTACTTTTCGGTTCGACAATCAGAGTATTACGGAAACCTAAATGCCGTAACTTTCGAAGCAGGGGTCCTTGCTAAACCTAACGATAGATTGTCAATAGGTGCATATGTTTTTAACCCTATTAATCTTTCTTATTTTGAAGATAATCAATCGAAAATGCCTGTTACTCTGCGTATAGGAATGTCTTATTTGTTCAGCAAAAGTCTTTTGTTGTCTGTCGAAACAGGAAAATCAATAAATGGCTATACTCCTGTATTTAGAACCGGAATTGAATACTATATAAATGAGCAATTCGCTTTGAGAACAGGCATTGCCTTGGTTCCGGTTGAGTATTCATTCGGGTTGGGTTATAATAATGTTTTCGGGAATAAAAATAAATTTGGATTTGATTTGGCATTTGCATATCATGAAGTCTTGGGATCTACACCAAAATTATCTGTAAATTATGAGTTTTAGATATTTTATAATAGCATTGTTTTTATGCTTTTTTTCTGCCTCATTCATTTACAGTCAGGAAGAAACAATTACTTCATTAGATGAAATTATTGAAGAAATAGCTTCATCAAGCGATGTAGAACTTGATTATACAACACTTTTTCAATCTCTCGAAACTTTGTATTATGATCCTATTGATTTGAATTTCGCAACTGAAGAACAACTATCAGAATTGATTTTCCTTACCGATTTTCAAATATTTTCTCTTATTAATTATAGAAAAAAGTTCGGTAATTACAATTCAATTTACGAATTACAGTTTGTAGATGGCATTGATCAGATAACTCTTAAACGACTGTTGCCATTTGTTACTATTACAAATGGTGAAAACAGGACAAAACCTGATTTTAAAAAGATGTTTTCATATGGAAGACATAATACAATGTTTCGTTATCAGCGTTTATTACAGGAAAAAACTGGATATATTCCTGTTTCGGATAGTATTTTACAATTAAATCCTGAAAAATCAAGGTATCTGGGTAGTCCTGATAAGTTATATCTGCGTCACAGTTATCATTATAAAGATAAGCTCTATTATGGTATAACGGCTGAAAAAGATGACGGGGAACAATTCTTTAAAGGCAATCAGAAATATGGATTTGACTTCTATTCAGGACATTTTCAGATCAATGATATTGGAATAGTTAAGAAACTTGTTGTAGGTGATTATATAGCACAATTTGGGCAAGGCTTGACAGTTTGGTCAGGAATGAGTTATGGCAAAACATCTTCATCTACAAATGTTATAAAAAAGGCTAGAGGAATAAATAAGTATAGTTCCGTAAATGAATCTGCTTTCTTTCGTGGAGAAGCAATGAGTCTGCAATACAAAAACTTAATTTTTACTGAATTTGTGTCTTATAAATCAATGGATGGAGCCGTTGATAGTGTATCTTCTGAAGAAATTGACTCCGAAGAACAATATATTAGCTCTTTTCTCGAAACAGGATATCATCGTACTCCATCAGAAATTGCTAAAAAACACACAATAAAAGAATTTGTTTCAGGAGCAAATTTAAGTTTTTATACTCCAAAGCTAAGGATAGGTGCAACAGGCGTTTATTATGGTTTTTCCGAACCGGTTGGGGATAATTCTGCACCATATAGATTCTTTGATATGACTGGTAACAGCAATATTAATTTTGGAGTAGATTATCTATTAAGTCTCCATAAATTAAATGTTTTTGGCGAGACTTCGATGAGCAGTAATTTGGGTTATGCAACTATTAACGGAGCAACCTTCGATTTTGTGCCTGAATTTAAAATGTCAATTGTCCATAGATATTTCAGACCTGATTATCAGGCATTGTACGCTCAACCATTTTCAGAAGGTAATAAACCATATAATGAATCTGGTTTGTTTGTAGGTGCTGAAATTTATCCTAAAAAACATTGGAAAATTGAAACATATTTCGATTCATGGAAATACCCATGGCTAAGATATGGAGTAGGAGGTCCTTCTTCTGGACGAGAGTATCTGGTTCAGGTTACTCACTATCCACAACGAAATCTTGAAATGTATCTGAGATATAAATTCGAGACAAAACAAAAAAATGATTCTGAAATTGAAACAGGGATTAGACCTTTGATTTCGTATGCCACTTCAAAATATAGATATCATATCGCTTATACAGTTAATAATGAGTGGAAGCTAAAGAGTAGAATTGAAATATCCCAATACAATATCAATGAGCAAAATGAATGGGGATACATGTTGTATCAAGATTTTCAGTATAATCCCGATAAATTGCCTTTGACTTTTACAGCCAGACTTGCCGTTTTCGACACGAAATCATACGATACAAGAATATATGCGTATGAACCTGACGTTCTTTATGGTTTTTCTGTTCCTGCTTATTATGGACAAGGAACACGTCTGGTTTTTGTTGTTAAATATGCTGCGTTTAAGAATCTTGATATGTGGTTCAGAATTGCAAACACATATTATCACGATAAAGACCTATTAGGAACGGGGCTTGATGCTATTGATGGCAAAAATCGCACTGATATTAAACTGCAATTGAGATTTAAATTCTAATGCTGCTTACATCAAAGGAACAACATATCGAATTTTTACAGACACAATTAATACTGCCTGTAAGAAAGGTAGTAGATGATGATCAGGTTATTTTTGGATTTATGATTATGTCTCAGGCAATAGAAATATTGGGTGCCTATTTTGATGACAAACCATTCCGAGCAAAACAACAATCCTTAAAGAGATTTTGTCTGGCAATAAACAAATTATTTCCTGATGATTACTATAGAGCTAATAAAAAAGGTTTTATGTATTATCAACTTAGGGCTTGCTTAACTCACATGTTTATCCCTACATTCAGATTATCCTTGAATGCCGGTAAACAGACAAAAGAAAAACCTCACCTGAACGTTTCAAATGAGGTTATGTTTTTGTATTTAGAAGACCTTTTTCGTGATTTTAATAAGGCAGTTGAAAAACTTATTCAGTTGATTATGACAGATAAAATAAAGCTAAAACCTATTTCAACCGGAAATATAAACTATAATTCTAATTAAATCCACCAACCTTATATATGTCAGTTCTCTTATTAAGACACATTATTGGAATTTTCTTAAATAATTCTTTGTTCTCAGATTTTTTCAACTGACGAATATAATCCCTATACCTGTTTGTCATCAATAAAATCAGGTCACATTCTATTTCATTAGCATAATTATAAATCTCATCTGCAAAGTTTTTGCTGTTATCCAGAACTTTTATATCATATTCGATAAGTTCTTTTTCGAACCAGTTTTGAGCAAATTTAATGTTATTATTAAGAGCCTTAAGCTTGAAACTATCTTTGGAATGATATGTTAAAAGAAATACTCTACTTTGGAACAAAGTATTAATATATCTAATCCATTGAATTTTTATTCTTGAAGTTTTATCTTCATCCAGCGGAACAAGAATTCTGTCATATTCACCAAATATAACAGGATTCTGAACTAAAATAAACGGAATCTTAACAAATTTTTTGATTACTTTAAGTGCTTTTTTGACATTTTTAAGTCCATGTGTTCCCATTACTGCCAGATATGCATCAATCTCCAGCCCATAGTTATATATTTCTTTGAATAAGTTACCTTTTCGGACTTCTACAACTATTTGTACATCTTTATCTTTTTTGAAATCATCTGCAATAACTGTAAGTTTTTGTTTTGCGGCTTCAATTTGAGATGTTTTTGACACAATATGAATTAAATGTATTGGGCTTTTTGCCTGTTTGCCGACCATATACGCATGTTCAATTGCATAATCTCCTACCTGGGTAAAATCGTGAGGGACAAGAATACTTTTTTTCATAAAATCATCATTAGGTTAGTAATTTTTATATGTTCTTATAAACGTTATAAATTAAAAAAAGGTTGCCAATATTTTTGTAAAAATAGAAAAAACTATGTAAAAGAAACAACTTTATAATTAATAATTTGTATTAAAATATAATTTTTATCAATAATCAATTGTTAAAAACCAAAAAAATAAATGGTAATAATCGAATAAGACTTTACAATTATTCAAAAATCTGAATGTCTTTCACTAAAATTTGCAGAAAGGACTGATTCATGAAATTATTTTCAAAAATCTGATAACAAAGGTCGAATGTGTTGTATTCTTTAATAAAATCATGATATTTTCCGAAATTGAACCCTATACCTTCAATACACCTGTTATCTCCTAACTGTTGAACAATTTTTAATTTAAGATGATCTCCTTCTTTTCCTACTCTTTTTACACTTCCGTTATCATACACCTTACGAGTAACGAATGTCGGAGTCATATTTTCGGGACCAAAAGGAGCAAATTGTTTCAAAATTCTATAAAACTTCGGAGTAATATCTTTAATATCTATTTCCATATCAACGTTTATTACTGGTATTTTTTGTTCGTCCGTGATAGTTGATTTTACATATTCTTCGAATTTTTCAGTAAAAGCCTGAAGGTTTTCCATTTTAAGAGTAAGCCCGGCAGCGTACATGTGACCACCGAAATTTTCAAGCAAATTGCTGCAATATTCAATTGCATTATAAAGATTATATCCTGGGACAGACCTTGCTGAGCCCGTAGCTAAGTCATCAGTACGAGTGAATACCACTGTAGGTCTGTAGTAAGTTTCGGTCAGCCTTGATGCAACTATTCCAATTACTCCTTTATGCCATTTCTCTGAATAAACAACTGTTGTACATGCATTCTTTGAGATTTCATTAGAATCAATCATAGCAAGGGCCTGTTCTGTAATATCATGATCAAGTTCTTTGCGATTAAGATTTATGGCATTAATCTCAACCCCGATTTCTTCTGCTATTTTTTCGTTCTCTGAGATTAGTAATTCGACAGCTTTTTTTCCTGAGTCCATTCTGCCCGCTGCATTTATTCGCGGGCCAATTTTAAAAACTATGTCGTTAATTTGGATTTCCCTATCTGATAATCCGGTAATAGAAATAATGCTTTTTAGTCCCGGAGATGGGTCTGAATTCAATTTTTGAAGTCCAAAATATGACAAAATTCTGTTTTCTCCTGTGACCGGTACAATGTCTGAACCTATGCTTACAACTACTAGGTCAAGGAATTGAGTCAGATTTGCCGGGTCATCACCAACACTTTGACAATATGCTTGCATTAATTTATATGCTACGCCACATCCAGAAAGCTCTTTATATGGATATGAACAATCAGTACGTTTTGGGTCCAATACTGCGTAAGCCTCAGGTAATTCTGCGCTGGGATTATGATGATCACATATAATTATATCTATATTTTTTTCTTTGGCATATTTGGTCTTTTCTATTGCTTTTATTCCACAATCAACAGTAATGATTAATGTACATTTGTTATTATACGCATAGTCAATTCCTTGTAGAGAAACGCCGTAACCTTCATTATATCTGTCGGGAACGTAAAAACTGAGATTTTTATGTTTTGTTATTAAATATTTATATATAACAGCAATAGCAGTAGTCCCATCAACATCATAATCGCCGTATATTAATATATGTTCATCAGAACTTATGGCTCGTTTAAGCCTGCTCACTGCTTTATTCATATCTTTCATCAGAAATGGATCGTGAAGATCGCTTAACTCAGGTCTGAAAAATATTCGAGATTCTTCATAGGTTTCAATATTCCTTTGTATAAGAAGATTTGCAATTTTTTGGTCAACGTTTAAAGCTTTTGATAGTCTTTCTACTTTCTCTACATCTCCATTTCCCTTGACTATCCAACGTTTTTTCATATTTCTTACACCTTGTTTTGTTCGTTTACAATATTACAATTTTTTTTGTTTTTAAAAGAATTTATTTTTGCTCAATCTATTTTTACATTTAGATTATATTGGAAACAATAGTAATAGCAATGGATTTTAATGATATAATTTATTTTTCAATAAGGTTTATAACACTTAAAAGCTTTTTTATAGTCTTTAGTCTTTTATTATATTTGCAAAAAAATTATTATGGACAATATTGGTTTAAGTGAACAGGAAATAATTAGAAGAGAGGCCTTGAAAGAACTGCAAGCATTAGGGATTAATGCTTATCCGGCAGCAGAATATCCGGTTAACATATTTAGCAAGGATATCATCGAGAAATTTGATGACCATAATATGCCAAAAGAACTTTTGGAAATTTGCCTTGCAGGTCGCCTTATGACCCGCCGTATAATGGGAAATGCTTCATTTGCCGAATTACAGGATAATAAAGGAAGAATTCAGCTTTATTTTCGTAGAGATGATATTTGCACCGGCGAAGATAAAACTATGTATAACACTGTGTTTAAGAAACTTTTAGATATCGGCGACATTATCGGGGTTAAAGGTTATGCTTTCAGAACTCAGATGGGCGAAATATCTGTTCATGTTAAAGAATTTACTGTTCTTAGCAAATCTATTCATCCTTTACCTATTGTTAAAGAAAAGGATGGAGTAGTGTATGATGCTTTCAGCGATGCTGAACAGAGATATAGAAATCGTTCCTTGGATCTGATTGTTAATCCACAGGTTAAAAATGCATTTATTAATCGTACCCGATTAACAAATTCAATGCGGTCTTTTCTGAATGAAAAAGGATATCTCGAAGTAGAAACGCCTATTTTACAACCCTTGTACGGTGGTGCTGCTGCACGTCCTTTCAAAACACATCATAATACTTTAAATCAAACCTTGTATTTAAGAATTGCTAATGAGTTATATCTTAAAAGACTTATTGTAGGTGGTTTTGACGGCGTTTATGAGTTTGCAAAAGATTTTAGAAATGAAGGAATGGACAGATTTCATAACCCGGAATTTACACAAATGGAATTATATGTTGCTTATAAAGACTATAACTGGATGATGAATTTAGTCGAGGAAATGGTTGAACGTATAGCAATTGATCTTCATGGTGATACAAAAGTAAAATTGGGCGAAAAAACTATTGATTTTAAACGTCCCTGGCAAAGGTATACTATGTATGAAGCAATACAGAAATATACTAGTATTGATATCTCGAAAATGTCAGAAGAGGATTTAAGAAAAACTGCCCAAGACCTTAAAATTGATATTGATGACTCAATGGGTAAAGGAAAAATAATTGATGAGATTTTCGGCAATTATTGTGAAAAAGAACTGATACAGCCTACTTTTATAACAGATTATCCGATTGAAATGTCACCTTTGGCAAAAAAACATAGATCTGTGGATGGTCTGGTTGAAAGATTTGAAGCAATTTGTAATGGTAAAGAAATATGTAACGCGTATTCTGAATTAAATGACCCAATTGACCAAAGAGAAAGATTTGAGCAACAACTTCTGTTGGCAAAACGTGGTGATGAAGAGGCTATGATGCTGGATGAAGATTTTCTTAAAGCTATTGAAATAGGAATGCCTCCAACAGCGGGTTTGGGAATAGGTATTGATAGACTTACCATGATTATGACAAATTCTTCATCAATTCAGGATGTGATTTTCTTCCCTCAAATGAGACCTGAAAAAAAAGCCGAAATCTTTGATGAAACTGAATTTATTAAATTAGGCATTGATGAAACATGGGCAAAAATTCTTGTTAAAGCAGGCTTTACATCAGTAAAAATGCTTCAGGAAGCCAACCCGGGCAAATTACATCAGATTCTTTGCGGTTGGAACAAGAAGAATAAACTGGGATTGCAAAACCCAACACCTGATCAAGTATCAGGTTGGATAAAATCTTAATGGAAGTATTAAAAAGAATAACGATTTCTATTTTTACACTTCTGATTTTTTCATTGAGTGCAAATGCTACTGCAAATAAGATTAAATCTGTAGAAATTGATAATGGCTTTACTGTTATCGAAGGTATTCCTGTTGATATTAGTCTTACTGTCCTTGACAGTAGAGGAAAAATAATTGATATAAATTGCACTTCAAGTGTTAAAATTAATAATGAAAACATAGATGTTACTTTCAATGATGGGAGAACAAGTTTTGAATATGTGTTTCAGGAAAAGTCTGATATAATAGTTGAATGTGATGAAATTGTATCAACTAAGACAGTAAATCCTGTTCCATTATGGCTTTCGATAATTCCTCCACTTATTGCAATTTTATGTGCACTGATTTTCAAAGAGGTATTTTCTGCTTTATTCCTTGGCATTTTTAGTGGAACTTTGATAATATGGATTTATTCAGGTGTCGGGTTTTTTAGTGCTTTTTTTAAAGCAATCTTTTCTGTTTTTGACAGATACGTTGTTGATGCATTATCAGAATCTACGCACGTATCCATTATTGTTTTTTGCATGTTGATAGGAGGTACTGTGCATATAATAACTAGAAATGGCGGGATGCAAGGGATAATTAATTTCCTTTCAAAATATGCTAAAAGTTCACGTTCAGGACAATTTGTTACATATATTTTAGGTATTCTGATATTTTTTGATGATTATGCCAATACTTTAGTGGTAGGAAATACAATGAGACCGGTAACAGACAGGCTTAGAGTGTCCCGTGAGAAATTGGCTTATCTTGTTGATAGTACTGCCGCTCCGGTAACATCAATAGCATTCGTTACAACCTGGATTGGCGCTGAATTAAGCTATATACAGTCCTCACTAATAAACCTAAACCTAGAAGTCAGTGCCTATAATGTTTTCTTTGCAAGTCTGAAGTATGCATTTTATCCAATTTTAACTCTTGTGTTTATGTTTATGCTTATTTATATGCGTAGAGATTATGGCCCTATGTATAAAGCAGAATTACGGGCAAGACAGAAGGGCGTAACGGCTTCAGATCAGGAACAGAAAATACAGGGTGAATTAAACGAATTCAAAATTTCTGAAAAAGCCAAGGCTCGGGCATTTAATGCTCTTATACCGGTTGGGATTATCGTGTTTGGAACCATTGCAGGACTAATTTATACAGGTTGGGATAATATTGTATGGCATGATAATTCTTTAGGTTTCCTAACAAAACTTTCAGCAATAATAGGACATTCAGATTCGTACAAATCTCTTATTTGGGCTTCATCCGGAGGTTTGATAGTTGCATTTTTATTAACCGTATTTCAAAAAATATTGTCCTTAAAAGATGTTGCTGAAAGTATGCTAAATGGATTTAAATCAATGCTGACAGCAATACTTATTCTTACTCTTGCCTGGTCACTTGCAGGTCTTATTTCTGATC
>DAOOPK010000059.1:0-13116 GCA_035388205.1 Bacteroidales bacterium | reverse complement strand
AACTAATGTAAACGAAATCGAGGATGCTTTGACCAAAACAATGTTATTGCAAGGCGTAAGCTTTGAATGGGATATAGCCAATAATCCGGGACGTAATCTTAGCGAAGGAACCAATCTGGGACTTATTGCACAAGAAGTACAACCAATATTTCCCGAAGTGGTAAGTTCGGATGCGAACGGGATTTTATATATTGATTACAGCAGTCTGATTCCGGTACTGGTAGAATCTGTAAAAGAGCTTAAATACATTAACGACAGTCTTAGCGAAAGTGTAAATATGCTTGAAAGTCGTCTTGACAATCTCGAACAGTTTGTTTTCGACAACTTGGGCGAAATAGAAACAAAAATGACAAATCCTGCAGAATTTCAACAGGAAGTAGTCCTCGAAAATCAGTTGGCTATAGTTCTAAATCAGAATGTGCCAAATCCGTTCAGAGAACAAACAACAATAAGCTTTCAGATTCCTGAAACCGTGAAAGAAGCAATGATAGTTTTTATTGACAATCTTGGCAATATTCTAAAGCAAGTTGAAATACAAGAACGTGGTAGCGGTGAAATGCTTGTTTATGCTTACGACCTAAGTGCCGGAAATTATACTTACTATCTTGTCGCAGACGGAATTACAATAGATTCGAAAAAAATGGTGCTGACAAAATAGAATGAAAGTAGTGTTGATGAGGTTTTGGCGTGCATTTTTGCCTTAGGGTTTGTCAAATAATAAAGTATTCAGAATTGACGAAGGGATTTTGTTGTTTTTCGAGACGCATAAATTAGCTAATAGCTTGCGTCTCTTTGCTAATTTTGCAACAAAGAAAAACGACAAAAGAACAAGTCAAAATGATTAGTTTATTGTTTGACAATCCCTTAGAATTGGGCTGGGGCGTAGGGGCAAAAATCATAACAAAACCGGCATTGCAAAAGATAAAAAATAGATAGTGTTGACAAAACAGTACTAGCAGTGTACAAGAAAATAGTAGTGATAAAGAAGAAAATGAGATTATCTATTTTGTAAGTATCACATTCTTTTCATCAACAATACGGCGAAGATTAATAAGAGCATATCTCATTCTTCCCAGAGCAGTGTTAATGCTAACATTTGTTTGCTCTGCTATGTCCTTAAAACTCATTCCCCCGTAATGACGCATCATGATAATTTCTTTTTGCTCTGCCGGTAAGCAATCAATTAAAGTTCTGACATCACTGATGATTTGATCTCCAACAATTTTATCTTCAATATTCTCATCAGAGAATTTCTCGGAATTAAATAAATCAAGCTCTGTATCATCGTTTGAGCAGGTATTCAAATTCTTTTCTTTCCTGAAATAATCAATTGTGATATTATGGGCTATTCGTATCACCCAACTGATAAATTTCCCTTTGTCGGTATAGGTGCCGCATTTAAGGGAATTAATAACTTTAATAAACGTGTCCTGAAATAAATCATCAGCAACATGAGTATTTTTTACTGTAATAAGGATGTAAGAATATACTTTTTTCTTGTGGCGTTGTATCAGAGTTTCCATACATGCCTTCTCACCCTTGATGAATCTCTCGATAAGTTCCTGGTCGGAATAACTTGTCAGGTTCATAACTGTATTGTTTAAAGTTAAAGGGTAGAAGTCTATTCGATATATGGTCTCCTTTCTTTTTTAAGTTTTAATTCAAATTTTATTACGCAAATATAATTCTTTTGTTACAAAAATTATGCAAAATGTTTAAAAAAATGTTAAAATTTTTAATTATTCTGACTTTTTCTCTTCGGTTTTTGCCCAGCAATCTTTGTATTTGAATGATAATTTCCCCCAGTAGTCAGCACTATAAATTGCAACTCTGTCAATTGTAGCGTCAACTTCTGCTTTTTGAAGATTGTCTGCTTCTCTAAGACTTAAAACATAAATCCATCCTTCTTTTTTACAAATCCAGCTACCATACATCAGATAATTGATTTCTAAAAGGTCAATTGCAAATTCTTCGGTTTTACTGTCAACCATTTTACACAAAGGACTCATAACCTGAAAATAATATTTTTCGGGTTTCTCAGGATAACTGAAAACATCAATCCAAACAGTCGAATTCTTATATTTTATCGTCCACTGCCCTTCTTTTGAACCTCTGGCAGTACTCGGATCAATTCCGGTCTCTTTAATAGATTGTTCTATATACTCAGTTACAAGATAAGGTATCATATTCTTCATTTTTTACAAAAATAGTAAAAATGACAATATACAAGGCAGTGAAAACAAATTTTTACCAGCGAATAGTTTCAATTCCCTTTTCGCTTAAGTAGTTGTTGATTTTTGAAAAATGCTTGCACCCATAAAAACCATTATATGCACTTAATGGAGATGGGTGTGCAGCTTTAAGGATCAGGTGTTTGGACTTGTCAATAAGTGCCTCTTTTGCTGCTGCGTAATTACCCCAAAGGACAAAAACAATATTTTCGCGTTTATCACTTATGGTTTTTATTACTGTATCTGTAAATATTTCCCAACCTTTTTTTTGATGTGAACCTGCGGTATTGGCACGAACTGTTAATGTCGCATTGAGAAGAAAGACTCCTTGTTTTGCCCAAGATTCCAAATTTCCCGATTCAGGAATTGAAAAGCCAATATCAGCCTTTAATTCTTTATAAATATTTACCAAAGATGGTGGAATTTTTACTCCTTGGGGCACAGAAAAACATAAACCATGAGCTTGTCTAGGTCCATGGTAAGGGTCCTGACCTAATATTACGACTTTAAGCTTGTCTATAGGAGTTAGATTAAATGCAGAAAAAATCTGTGAGCCAGGAGGGTAAACTGAAAATCTCTTCTTTTCTTCAATCAGGAATTCCTTTAGCTTCAAAAAATATTCTTTTTCAAATTCATCATGCAATTCCTCAAACCATGAATCCTCTATATTTACTTTTTTCTCTGTCATTTGTCTAAATCTTTTTTGTTTCGGGCTTAGTAGTTTTAAAAATACTTTCAAGTTCTGAAATGCTGATTGCTTTTTCATTTGTAACAAATACATTTTCATGAAGGAAACTACCATATTGATTAACTTCTGTTATTATGTTTTGTACTATTTCAATAAGATCAACATGAATTGCAACCAAAATAGTGCATATTGCATAGGATTGCTCAAAAGTCAGTTTTTCAATATACCCATCATTTTTTTTAAGAAAGTACTCAATTTCTCCTCTTATTATATTTGTTTGACTCTTATTGTATGACGATTCTTTAGATGAAAAAACGAAAATATATCTTAAACGATGATCTTTTCCTCCCAAACCTGATGCAATGTAAATTTTTGATTCTTCCAGCAGATTCGATTCCAAAAACATCCTTGCTTGCTGATATGCTAGATATGCCCACGATTTAAGCTGGGGATCAGGATCTTTAAGATATGTTTCTATCAATCGGTAGCTTTCGACTTCTCCTATTGACACAAGTTTTGCTAGTATTTCTTTTTTGTGCATCACACTTGTATCTTGGTCTGTCAATTCCTGGAACAAGATTTTTGTATCAAATGAATTAGAGGTATTTGTATTCCCCAAAGATTGCAGTACTTCATAGAACTCTAATTGTGTCTCAGCATCAACATTAGTTTCTATGATCTTTATTTTTTCAGGATTTAATAATGCAATTTCACGCATTTTTTTTATCATTTTCTCCTGATCATTCATTAGTTATAAAGATTAGATAATAAAAACAACACCCTAACTCATTTTTCAAGCATTTAATACTTCAAAAAGAAGTTTTAATTATTTTTTAGCATTTTCTACCTTGATAATCTTTCCTGTAAAATACAAATCTTCGCCTGCCAGTGGGTGATTAAAATCAATGACGACTGTATCTTTTGTTACTTCTATTGCCACTCCGTCGAAGACAGTACCGTCTTCATCTTCCATAGGTACATAGTCACCAACTTCAGGAATGCCCTCTTTGTCTTTTTCGAAAATATCCGCAGGAAATTCTGCAACAGCATCATCGTCTTCATCACCGTAGGCTTCATCTTTGGAAAGCATAAATTTAAACTCATCACCTTCTTGTAATCCAATTAGTTTTTCTTCAAATGTTTCGAGCATTTCTCCCTCGCCACACAAAAATACTGCAGGCTCTTTTTCTTTTACCGATTCAATAAGCTCTCCGTTAAAGCTATCAACATATAAGTTATAAGTGATACTGACTAGTTTTCCTTTTGAAATTTTCATAAATTATTGTTTAATTATTAAATTATTATTTGTTTTTTTCTGTTTCAGGAGGGGTTTCAGTTTTAGGAGCCTCGTTGACATTACTCCCTGATACTGATATTTCAATTGTATTGTTTTTCTTGTCTTTTTCCCTCTGAGTTATTTCAAATCTGTACCAGAAAGAAATGATTACGTTTAATACTCCGAAAGCAGCTATTATAACCCCAAAAAATATTGTCAAAGATTCTATAGCTTTAAAAGGATTTAAAATTATAACAGTACCGGCAATTATTAATAAAATGGAAAACCCTATAAATATTTTTGCAGCTGTTGACAGTGGATTGAAACTGAGGCTTAGTATTAATTGAGAAATCCCTCCAAGTATGATAGCAATTCCTACAATAATGATAAAGATATTAAGGAAAGTTGAAGGAAATACGGCAAGAGTAGCTCCAAATAATATTATAATTGAAGATCCAATATAACTCAGTACTTGTATGAATTTGTTATCAGACTTGTGATTTAATCTTATAATAAGAGCAATAATGCCACCTATTCCAATTAAAGAACCAATAATAATAACCATTGCCTTAAGAGTATATTCAGGAATAGAAACAGATGTGATGCCAAATGCCAAGGCAATTAATCCCATATATAATAGGATGTTTGCAGGAATTAGAGTTTTCTTCATAAAAATAGTTGTCTTAAAATTTTTTCAAAGTTAATAATATTTTTTTATATGATTACTCTAAAAATAAGCAGCTATCCCCATAGCTTAAAAACCTAAAATTATTTCTTAATGCATAATTGTATGCATCTTTCCATTTTTCTCCTGTAAAAGCAGCTAAGAGTAGTAATAGAGTGGATTTAGGCTGATGAAAGTTGGTAATCAGGCGATTAGTGAAAACGAACTTATATCCCGGAATTATCATAGTTTGAGTTGAGCATTCAAGGTGTTCGAGATTGTTTATATCCATCCATTGTAATAGGTTACTCATTACATCAACAGCGTTGTTCCTTAAACGTATATATTCATCTTTATATGTTTCCCATTGTTCAACAAAAAAAGGATTTTTTTTTTTATTTTCATATAGGAATATTTTGCAAGCAATTACAAATAAACTTTCTAAAGTCCTTACCGTTGTAGTTCCCACAACTGTTATGTTACCATAGTGTTTGATAATATTCCTAATGTTTTCCTTGGTAACAAAAAAATGTTCTGTATGCATTTCATGTGAGAAAATGTTATCTGTTTTGATAGGTTGAAATGTGCCTGCTCCAACATGTAAAGTGATGTAATCTGAATGTATGTTTTTTTGAGATAAAAGAGAAAAAACTTCATCGGTAAAATGAAATCCTGCAGTTGGTGCAGCTACAGAGCCTTCATTTGTGCCATAAACGGTCTGATATCTTGTTATATCAATGTCTTCGGATTGACGATTTAAATAAGGGGGTATTGGCGTTTTTCCAAATTCCTGAAGTATTTCCGAGAAACTAATATTTGTATTATCCCAAACGAACAGAATTTCATACGCATTACCCAAATTATTAATTCTTGTCGCCGAAATTGTAGTTGCATTTTCTTTTATCTGTATTGTTTTTGAAATTTTTCCCGATTTCCATTTTTTATTATTCCCAACAAGACATTTCCAACTACAAGATTTCTTTGATAAAAGAGAATGACTGTAATCTGCTGGATTCATTGGCTCAAGACAAAAAATCTCTATCTGGGAACCTGTTTCTTTGAAAAAAAGTAATCTTGCTTTAATGACTTTCGAATTATTAAATACTATTAAACTATTCTGCGGAAGATAATCTCCGATTTTATTAAATACATTCTCTGAAATTGATTTGCCATTCATAATTATTAACTTCGAAGAATCTCTTAAATTCAGCGGATATTTTGCAATTCTTTCTTCAGGAAGAGAATAATCAAAATCATTAACATTTATTTGAAGAACATTAGTCATTTTTTTATTAAATTTGTGCAAAAGTAAGAAAAAGTTTTAAGTTAGAATTGGGTTGCTTAGTTTGTGATATGTAAGGTTTTTTCTTGCTGTAAATTTTTCTAAAACTGATGATATGAAGATAAATATAGGTGATAAGGTAAGGTTTTTAAATGATGTTGGCGGCGGTATTGTGGTAAGTATTATTTCGAAGACTCAGGTTATGGTAAAGGACAAAGATGATTTTGAGTATCCTTTTCCGATAAATGAACTTGTTGTTGTCGAAAAAGCTGTGGAAATAAAAGATAATAGTGAAACTGATAAGGACTCTGATATAGTCGGTATTAATATTAAAGGTATAGAAAACTCTCAAAAACCTGAACTAAAGAATGATAATAATACTGTTATTATTTTTGCTGTTATAGAGAAAGAAGCGAGTAACGGGAATAATTTTGAATGTTACCTTATCAACGATTCTGACCATTTTGTTTTTTATCATGTTGTATTAAAAGCAGATTCAGGCTTCGTTAAACTGGATGCAGAAAAGCTTGAACCGAATACAAAAATTATGGTTGCCAATCTTGACAGGGATTCTATTAATACTTCAAAAGAAATCATAATACAGATGCTGTTTTATGACCATCCATATCATACTATACACGAGTTAATTGAAAGAAGAATAAAAATTGTTCCCGTTAAATTCTTTCAAACGCATAACTTTATTGCGAATGATTATTTTGAAGAAAATGCTTACCTTTTTACTGTGCTTAAAGAATCTCAAGGTCTTGGCAATTCAATAAAAACCAGCAATGATTTTGAAAACTTTATGGCGGAAAAAGAACTGCCTGAGGAGGATATTTCAAAACTGGCTAAACCTAGAAAAGAGGCTCAGACTATTGAAGTTGATTTGCATATTAATCAATTGGTTGACACTGTAATTGGTATGTCAAATGCTGAAATACTTCAAAAGCAGATGGAAGTTTTTCATAAAACAATGACAGAAGCAATTGATTCCAAAGCCGGTAAAGTAATTCTGATTCATGGTATTGGGAATGGTACTTTAAAGGAAAAACTAAGAGACTCTTTGACACATCAATACAAAAAAACATTCGAAGATGCCTCTTTTAGAGAATATGGTTTTGGCGCAACTCTGGTACTATTATAAATTACAGATTTTTCTGCTTAAATAGGATTTTTCTTTTATTTTTGCAAAAAAATGCCACCTTAGCTCAGCGGTAGAGCAGCTGTTTCGTAAACAGCAGGTCGCGGGTTCAAATCCCGTGGGTGGCTCTTTAAAATAATCTTCTTTGTTGGGTCTTTCTATAATGAAAATTATACAGACGCTACAAGTAAATTGCTAAAATGCTTGTTCGTTTTTGTTATTGTCATCATTACCATTTAAATCAAATTAGAGAAATTCATGATAGGAATACTGAGAAATTGTTTAGAAAGTAATAAAAATGGCGTAATACATGGAATAATTGAATGCCTGCCGTACAGTTTTTAACTTAGAAATACAGTATCGTATTAAGATTTTCAGTATTCTATTCTTTCACAACAACTTTTATCATTTGAGCAATTTTTAAAGCTGTTGTAAATGTGCTTAAATCAGTATATAAATTTCCGTCTAGGCCTGCATAATGACCATGTCCGATAGGATTCATTATATACTCTTCCATAATATTTTCAGGGTCAATAGTAACTGCATATACCAGAGATGGTTGACATGAGTTATGGTATTCAGGATATTCCGGGAATTTCGCATTATGCCAGAAATTATTAAAATCCCAAGCTTGATTTATTTCCAGAAGCAAACGAAATTTTCCCTTTGTTTTTGTATCGGATTTGGATATCAATATGAAGTCAGATTTTGGAGTTGCTCCTGTATATGCATCAACAATCGGTTTGTCTGAATTGGGAATTTCTGCATTCTTAGTCCTTTTATGAATAAAATATGGTAATGTGGCATAATACATTTTTTCTCCGGCTTCCCATTTTCCCGAACTTGGATCTGCATATCTGTATATACCTGTCGAAACTGCCTTTGTTACAAAAATTTCCTGAACAAATTCTTCTTCCATTGTTTCAATCCAAATGGCAAAACTCGGATTATTATGACCTTTCCCTGCTATAAATTCAATTTCAAAGGTATATCCTTTGCCATTTATATTTGCTTCAATAACTTCTTTTTCCTTTTTCTTTTTTGAACACGGGATGCTTCCATAACCTGCTGATAATGAAATTGATATGCTGATTACTATCAGACTTAAAATTAGTTTTTTCATATCTAAGAATATCATTTTATTATGTATTAAGTGTGAAATTTAAAAATCTATAATTATTCCAATGGTCGGTACTATTGTTCCACTACCTTCGGATGGAATTCTTCTCAATAAATAATTGTCATCATTTTCGGGATCGTATTGTTTGTTTCCTGAAATGTCAAGATTTGTATAAATGTCCTGCGAACCTGATTTGAAGTTATAGACATTTTGGATGTCAATGTAAAACTTCAATGAACTTTTTGCAAAATTGAAACTTTTATCAATACGAAGATCCAATTGATGAAATGGTTTATACCTTAGAGCATTTAGCTTTGAATAGTCATAATATGGTCTATTGCTGAGATCCCATGCGACAATATTTGATGATAATTCTAAATCATAAGGAGTATAGGGGAGTCCTCCAGCAAATCTCCATTTTATTCCTATTGACCAATCATTATCAAATTTTTTTGTCGTTGTTACAATAAAAATATGTCTGTTGTCCCATGAAGTAGAAATATATTCGCCCTCATTATTTTTAAACTCACTAACTGCAAATGTGTATGACATAGTCAGGTTCCAGTTTTCGTTGAATCTGTTCTGACTTAAAATTTCAAATCCATAAGCATGACCTTCTCCGATACTTGATATTTCTTCATCTCCAAGAACTCCAAAATCAACCGGTTTAAATGCCAACACTAAAGAATCATCAACTGAAAAAGGATAATTTGAATAAACTTTATAAAAACCTTCAAGGCTTATTACTGAAGAATTATTAGGTCTTAATGCAAAACCTCCAATTATATGATCAGATTTGATATATCTTATATCATTATTTCTATTTACAAGCTCATTATCTTCGTTACGGTATCCTAAACTTGTGTAAGAAGGAAGCAAATAATATCTTCCTGAATTGAAATTAATGCTTATTTTTTCACTAATATCAAATGATGCTGAAATTCGTGGAGATAATTGCTCCAAGGGGTTAATCATGGATTTCGAGTATTCGTTACCATCAATCCTTAATCCTGCAGAAATACTTAGCCTATTCCCGATAAATGATTTGGATATTTGTCCGAATGCGCCATATTTAAACATGTCAAAATTAGAATCATACATAATCTCTTGTTGCCCGAAAGGAGTGTAAATGTTAAGATACGAATCGTTATAATATCTGGCATATTCAAAGTTGATTCCATAATTGATGCGAAAATTATTATTTGTTTTTAGGAAGTCTTCGATCCTGAATTTATTCTCAGCCTCAAAAGAGGAGTAGTCGTTAAGCAAATTTGTATCATCAATAATATTATCCTTGTACTTATAATAACGGTTGTTTAGCATGTTTCGACTGGCAACAAAAGTTGTATAACCATTATCTCGGAACTTCTTATATACTGCACCCAAAGTATAAGTCCATTGTTCATATTCGGACAAATAACCAAGTAAATAAGTCTGAAATTCTGTCGGCTCGGCAATATTTCTGTCCAACACGTTAATGTCGTATGCTCCAAGTCCGATTAAAGTAAGTTCACTCCTTTCTGTTAGTTTTGTTTTGATTTTGAACTGCATATCATTAAAAGTGGGTAAGAAAGGTAGTCCAATGAGTTGAAACAGAAAGTTAAGATATGATCTTCGTGCAGATACGATATAGGTAGTGTTCTCAGATATTGGTCCATCTACAGTAAATGAAACTTCAGATGCTCCAAGGCTGCCTCGAAATTTCATTTCTTCTTTATTTCCATCAATTTGCTTAAAATTGAATATTCCACTTAATGCATTACCACGATTAGCAGGAAATGCTCCCGAATAAAAATCAACTTCACGGATAAAATCTGCATTCAGAATTCCGTTTGTTCCTCCGCTTGCACCTTGAGTTGCAAAATGATTAATATTGGGGATTTCAACATCATCAAGATAAAATTTACTTTCGTTGGATGCTCCGCCACGCACAATGACATCATTTCTATTCTGCCCCGGAATAGCTGCAACACCAGGTAGATTTTGTATTACCTTAGAAATATCTCTGTTTGCTCCAGGAGAATTTTCTATTTCTGATAAACCAATATTTCTTAATGACACCGGAGCTTCTTCACTTTTTTTGTATATCTGTGCCTTTACTGTTACTTCAGATAGTGTTACTGTGGTTTCTCTCATTGGAATATCAACTGTGGCAACCTTTCCGGGGGTAACTTGTATCTCTTGAGAGATTCTTGTCTCAAAGCCTAATGAAGAAACCGTCAGTATATAAATTCCTGGTTTTAATCCTGCCATAATGAAATTGCCATCAAAATCTGAGGTTGCCCCAATTTCTGTGCCTTCTATGAAAATATTAGAAAATGGCAAAGCTTCATTATTAATTTCATTAAAAACTCTTCCATTGATCTGTCCTGTCTGTGAAAAACTAATTGTTGTCGTCAAAATAAGGGCTATTGCAATTGAAATCTTTATCTTCATGTATGTTTAATTATAAATAACTACGTCTATATACAATTTTCAATTAAAATTGTTCACTTGAAACTAATAATATTTTAACAAAAGTAGAAAATATTCAAAACCTGATTTCATTAATTTTTTGTTAAAAATCAAATCAACATGAAAAGTTACAGATATTCATTTAATTTTGTATTATGCAAATTAAAGGTTTGTTATTGGACAATATAAAGATTTCGATAAATTCTATCAAATCCAATAAACTCAGGACAATTTTGACTGTGATGATAATCGCTATAGGTATAATGGCACTTGTTGGTATTCTTACAGCAGTAGATTCGATAAAATCCACCATAAAGACTGAGTTTTTACGAATGGGAGCCAATACATTTACAATCAGGCAACAGCGTTCAGGTGGTCATGGAGAAGGAGGGAGGAATGTAGAAAACAGAAGAATCAGTTATGAAGAAGCTGTGATGTTTAAAAACAATTATACATTTCCGGCACATATAAGCATTTCAAATTTTTGTTCAGAAACAGCAACAGTCAAATATCGTGATGAGAAAACAGATCCAAATATTGCAGTCATTGGTATTGACGAATCATATTTGTTAACTTCAGGAAGTGATATTGAAATTGGGCGTAATTTTAGCTCATCCGAAGTGGCTTCAGGTGAATATGTTATAATAATTGGCAGTGAATTGTCAGAAAAAATGTTCAAGTCAGCTGAAAGCCCTTTGGAAAAATACATTTCTGTTGGTAATGTGCGTTATCGTGTAATAGGAGTTCTTAAAGAAAAAGGAACCAGCTTTTCAGGAGATGGAGATAAGATTTGTTTTATACCTTTAAATAATGCGCGTCAGAATTTTCCGTCAACAGACAATAGTTATCGGATAAGTGTAATGCCAATTGATCCTGAAATGCTTGATTATGCTGTAGGAGAGGCTGAAGGACTATTTAGGAATATACGAAAACTTACTGTCTATGATAAAAATAATTTTGCAATAAGCAAAAGTGACAGTATGGCAAATATGTTACTTGAGAATATTGCAGTTATTACATTGGGAGCTACAATAATCGGTTTGATAACCCTGTTGGGTGCCTCCATAGGACTTATGAATATTATGTTGGTTTCGGTTTCGGAGAGAACTAGAGAAATAGGTATTCGTAAAGCATTGGGGGCAAAATCGACAACAATTAAGCAACAATTTTTGTTCGAGTCAGTCTTCATAGGTCAAATTGGTGGGGTATTAGGAATAATTTTAGGAATTATAGCTGGAAATCTTATAACATTAATTACCGGTGGGGCATTCATCGTACCTTGGTTATGGGTTTTTGTTGGCGTTTTACTTTGCTTTATTGTAGGAATAGCATCGGGATATTTTCCGGCAGTTAAAGCTTCAAAACTTGATCCTATTGTCGCGTTGAGATATGAATAAAAAAAATGATGCAATATGTCTGCATCATTTTATATCACGAAAAAGTTTGAAGTTAAAACAGTTTGGGAATAAGTTCAACAACTCTGTTTGAATATCCCCATTCATTATCATACCAAGTAAGTGTTTTCAACATTCTACCTTTAAGCATTGTACAGCCAGCATCGAAAATACCTGAATGTGGATTATGAATAATATCAACTGAAACTATTGGTTCTTCGGTATATTGTAAGATCCCTTTAAGTTTCCCTTCAGCAGCAGTTTTTATTGCCTTATGTACTTGTTCTATCGTTACATCTGTTTTTAATGTAACAACGAGATCAACAGAAGAACCAGTTGGAGTCGGTACTCTCATTGCCATACCATCCAATTTGCCGTGTAATTCAGGAATAACTTTTCCAACAGCTTTGGCTGCACCAGTAGTTGTTGGAATCTGAGAAACAGCGCAAGAGCGTGCTCTACGTAAATCTTTATGAGGTCCATCGAGAATTATCTGATCGTTGGTATAAGAATGAATAGTTGTCATTAGTCCTGTTTCTATTCCAAAATTATCATTTAATATTTTTGCAACCGGGGCCATACAGTTAGTTGTACACGAAGCATTAGAAACGCATTGTAATTCAGGTTTAATAACATCTTCATTAACACCAAGTACTATCATTGCATCTATAGTATCTTTAGCAGGTACAGTTAAAATGACTTTTTTTGCACCATTTTTTAAATGATCTCCATAACCACCTTTTGGACTTTCTTTAACTGTGAAAACTCCTGTCGATTCAATAACAATGTCAGGAGCAGATACCCATGGAATTTGTGCAGGATTTTTCTCTGCACTTACTTTAAATTCTTTTCCATCAACAATAATT
>DAOOPK010000058.1:0-13572 GCA_035388205.1 Bacteroidales bacterium | reverse complement strand
AATGTGTTTACGTAAATACTTTCTTAAACAATCAATATCAGGGATTATATGTCTTGATGCAGAGAATAAATGCCAAATTCTGTCAGATTGATAAAAAGGACAGTGAAAGTTGCTTGTTTAAAGACCCTCCTGTTTTCTTTGAGAATAGGATATCATTTCCCAATTCTGGTACTAATTATTACGATCAGAAATATCCTGAAATAACTGAAAAGGATTTTTCCCCGCAACTTGACAGTTTTAATAAATTATTGTTTAGTTCATCTGATTCTGTATTTGCTAAAAATATAGCTAATTGGATTGATATCGAAAATATTATTGACTGGCATATATTACTATTATTATCTAACAATGCTGACGGACTAAATAAGAACTTTTATATTTATCGAAAGAACAAAGACACAGTATTTAGGATTACTATCTGGGATTATGATCATTCTTACGGTCGTGACGGGGATAATGAATTAAACATGCTCAAATATGAAATTGATTGCTCAAAAAATATTTTGCTGAAAAGACTTATGAGTACAAATGCTTGTAGTTATAAAGTAAAGTTAGCGAAAAAATGGAATGAATTAAGAGAATCTGGAGTAATTTCAGTCAGCAGTATTAAATATATGATACTTAAAAATCATTATATTATTCAACAGGATATTGACAAAAATTTTGAGCTATGGCCGACAAATAGTACCGACTATTATGATGACAACGACTATTATCAAGAAATTGCTCTTTTATTCAAGTATTTTGAAATTCGTATCCCTGAACTTGATAATTACTTCGACAATTTAATTCAAACAAAATAAATTTAGTATTTTAGCAAAAAATTAGGCAGAATTTTTGATATGAGCACATACGTTAAACAATAATTATAAAAACTATGAAAAACAAGATTTTAATTTTATTAAGTGTTTTGCTTCTTGCAAGCGTGTCAGCATTCTCACAAAAAGTTTATAGTTGTGATTACAAAAGTGACGCTGATGTAAAAGTATATGTTGCTTCATATAAAAGCGATGCAGACCTAGTGGTTTATAAATGCGAATATAAAAGTGATGCAACAGGAAATAACGGGTTATGGTATTTTTGCAATTATAAAAGTGATGCAGATAAAAAAATATATTTCTGCGATTACAAAAGTGATGCAGACCTTGTGATATATTTTTCTGATTATAAAAGCGATGCAGGATGGAAAAATTCGTCTAAACAGCATTTAATGTATTAATTAACTTAAAACAATCATTATGAAGAAGTTTTTTTGTTTTTTTGTAGTGTCAGGGTTAGTTCTCCTGTCTTTGTCCGGATTTGGACAAAAAATATTTTCGTGTAATTCACAGTATGACGCAGATGTGAAGGTATATGTAGCGGACAGTTATTACGATGCTGATCTCATTGTTTATAAAGTATCATCACAATATGATGCTGGTGAGAATGATGGAAAATGGTATTTTGTTGATTCACAGTACGATGCGGATAAAAAAATATATTTCGTAGACTCACAGTATGATGCAGACGTGATTATTTATTTTACTGACAGTCAGTATGATGCTAAATGGAGAAATGCAGAGAAAAAACACTTTTTTTATTAAAATATGAAAATTAAGCCAAAACCTTGGCACAAAATAGTAAAGATCGGTATTGCTTGTATTTTGGCAGTACTGATTTTGTTAAATACTATACTAACTAATTATCTGAGGAAAAGCATTGAAAAATCTTATAGTGCATTATTACATTCAGAAGTAATTATTGATAACTTGAATATTAATTATTTTACTGGTACGATCAAGCTTTTTGATATTTTAATTATTGGTAAAAATGAGTTTAAATCGGACACTTTGCTGAGTATAGATAAGCTTGTATTTAAAAAACCGGAATATGATAAGGAGAATAAAACAGTTGTTATCAATGAATTAAGAGTCATTAATTTGCGGATGAACAATATTACAAGTAAAGATGGTAAAAGCTGCTGGGATATAGATAAACAAGGCAAAGGGTTGATTGAAGATGAAACTTTAGGTGATTTTAAGTTTTTTGTTGAGAAATTTGTTTGTGACAATCTTGCTTTATGTGTTATCAACCGACAGACAAATGAATCTCAAAGATATACCGATATTAATCTAGACATAAATTCAATAAATGAAGGTGAAAGTGTAATTTCAACAATTAATGCTGAAGGGATTATTGATAATGGCAAATCGAAGACAAATAAACTGGCTTTATCAGGTACTACAAAGTATAATGATAAAGATTTTGAGGCAAAAGCATGTCTGGAATACAATGATTTTCCTATTGATATTGATGTTTTTATTGTTGTTGACAGTTTGTCACATGATATTTCGCATTTAAATCTTAAGACAGATTTTTCAAAATTACCAAAACATAAAAATGTTGAAACATCGGGGATTTTTGAAATTGGGTTAAGTTCAGCGGGAGTATTTAATAAAGATTTTGATTTTAATTTCAGGTTAAATTTGTTTGCTGACAACATAAATTTTATTAATCATAAGAATAAGTCGTCGCTATCGGCAAATTTTAAAACAGAAATTAGTTATGCCTTTTCAGCAAAAGAGATTTTTAGTTTAATATCAAATGATATGATCTTGACTTCAGGCAGTGACACTTTACGAGGTTTTATAAACTTTAATGCAACCGATACTTTGATTTATGCCAATTCAGATATTTTAGGAAACTTTGATTCAAATGTGTTTAACAGTATTTTTGAGGACGAGACCTTCTTAACAGGAATTAAAATACAGTCAAGTTCCAATTTGAACGGTATTTTAGATGAACATAATAAACAACTTAATGGGCAGTATATTACAGATATTGAAATAAGTAATCCTGATTTCAATATTCCGGAAATGAATATCACATTTTTGAAAAACAATTTTGAAATTGATAGTTATATAGTATCAAAATACCTTACCGGTAAATTAGTATATAGTATTAATGAAATTCAAAATCTTTACAATAATTCAACTATAAAACAAAATATTAACATAGATATAAGTAAACTGTATTTGCCTATGTCGAAAGGTGCTAAACCTGAATTTATACCGAATTTTAAACCAAAATCTAATTTTAGTTTTGCCCAAAATACAGAAACTGAAGTATTATTTAATATTGATTCGATAATAATTAAAGATAAAGTATTAGAGAATCTGCATTCAGAGATAAAATCAACTCCAGATGAATTTTGCATTTATAACATAAATCTAGATATAGAAGACGCGAAATTGTGTGGAGAATTCAGTCTTATAAATGAACCTGACTATATCATATCACAAAATTCATTTAACTTGAAGAATCTTGATTTAGCATACTTCGCCGAATCCGACCAGAAAATTTCAGGTATAGTTAATTTTGTTAGTAATAATACTATTTATTCAAGCAAAGACGATATAGAGATTCCACTAAATCAGGGTTTAAATACATTGCTTATTGAGAATTTTAAATTGAAAACTGGTACCTTGAAAAGCTATAAAATAGACGAAGAATTTATTGATATAAAAAGAGCAGAGATTACGGCAATCTTGGATGGGGACAGTCTTATTATAGAACCAACTCAAATTTCTATCAATGATGCAGATGTAAATCTTAAAGCTAATTTTAATATTTTAACAGATAGCATATCATTATTTGCCTTATTGGATATTCCTGACAAATACGTAAGTTCTGAGGTTAAGTTGCTTATATCATTATTTGCTTCCAATGAGGATTTGGACCTGCCTAGAAAAACCGGCAGAATGATTTATCTTTTAAAAATTTCAGGACCTATAGAAAAGCCTGAGTATAATATATACAAGTAAATGTTATTTTAATTTTTAAATTATTTATTTGAAGAATTCCTCTTTATCGGGGAAATTATATCTTCCTTTTGAAATTTCTTCCGAAAAAACATAGAATTTACCTATTGCTTCTGTACAGATATTATTATTTAGGTCAGTTATCTTTAGGCTGATTTCTGCAATATTTCGTTTAAAAGATATTTCATTGGCTTCAATCCTTATTATCCCTGATGCTGAGCTTAGAGGTTTTTTGTATTTGATTTGAAGTTCGGAAGTAACGGCAGAGCGACCATATTTTGTAAAAATATACCATTCTGCTGTCTCATCAACCAGACATGCTTGAATGCCACCATGAACAACATTTATCCATCCATCATAGTTTTTATCTGGGTTCCATTTTGCCCAGAATTTGTCTCCGTCAACATAGAAATCCATCTTTAGCCCAATCGGATTATTCGGAGAGCAACCAAAACAGTTAAAGTCTTTAGTTGAATTTACGAAGGCATTTTTAAGTTTTTTCATAATCGTTTAAACAAAAAAAGGCGAAAAAATCGCCTTTAAATTTTACATTATCTTAATTTATTTAATCGTTATTTTACTTACAATATTTTTCTCAGACAATTGTATTTCCACAAAATACATTCCTGAACCTAATGAACTTAGATCAATAGTATTTGTGTCAGAATTGAGTTTGATTAATTTCACTTCTTTACCAATTACATTACTGATTCTAACAGTAGCTCTAGTCTCAGGAATATCAATGTTAATAATTCCATCCGATGGATTAGGGTATATACTTATTCTGGAGCTTAAATCATCATCCACTGCAGAACAATCTGTTACAGTGACATAACTGTTGCGGGTAACACTGTTATTTCCACCGGTATTTGTTGCTTTAAGGGTAACACTAAATGTTCCGGGGGTATTGTAAACAATTGTGGGATTTTGTTGAGTGCTACTTGAAGGAGTTCCACCCACACAAGTCCATAACCATGATGTAGGATTATTTGTTGAAGCATCTGTAAAATTAACTGTAAGACTTGCACAACCTGAAACAGGAGTGCCGCTAAAATTTGCAACAGGGGCTAAAACTCCTTGTTCTGTGAAAACAACAATATCATCTATCATTAATACAAAAGCATCATTTGAAACGCATTGTACCGCAAGATAAACATCCTGATTATTGTATGTTGATAGATTGTAGGAATATTTTGTCCATGTTGTTGGAGCTTCTATATATGTGCCTGAAGAGATTTTTGTAAAACTACCAATGCTGTTATTTGTTGTTGAAACATATACGTTAAGTCTTTCTTTACCCCATTGGTCTGTAAGAGATTTAGCCCAGAAAGAAAATGAAGAATTTGATAAAAGGCTGATCTTTGAAGTAATAAACCAATCATTGTTGGCTGGAGTGGTTGCCGAAAAACATGCACCGTATTTTGTTCCTCCGTGAGCTGCCCAGGATGTTCCTGCTGCTGGAGTTGTGGTAGCAGGATTAAAAGCTATAAATGATCCTGTATATCCTTCGTTGTTAAAATCATAATCATTAGAGCCATAAGAGGCTTGTCCATCTCCATCGTAGGTCGTACATGGACTAAATTGATCAACTGCAAAATCGGTACAGGCTTCAAAGTCATAAGTAAAGCCATTTCCCAGATCCGTTACAGTAATATAGCCATTTTTTGTGATACTAGCATTATCTGTGCTTGAGGTTACTGTCAATGAAACATTGTAAGTTCCGGCTGTATTATATGTAATTACAGGTGATGTCGCAGTAGATGTTGATGGGGAGCCTCCTTGAAAAGTCCATGATCTGCCAGTAATTGTTCCTCCACTTGATAAATCAGTAAAAGTAACAGAATTGCCAACATTTACGCTTGTAGGAGAACCGCTAAAATCAGCAACTAGTCCCAAATTGTTTGGGTCAAGATAATCACAAGTCGTTGCAGTTCCATCAGGATCTAACCAAGGTTTTAATTGAGCATCGCTTCCTGAGCCGTTTGATGTCCAGTGGTAGGACAATTTACCATAAAGGTCAGGACTAGAAGTGGCATCACAATAAGATGACCCACCCGATAATGTCCCAATTACAAGACCGTTATTGTCGAAAATTGGAGAACCTGACGAGCCGCCTTCGGTAACACCATGACCATTAGTAGTTGCTGCCCAGATTACTCTCCAGTGAGCATTTGTAGCCCCAGTTGCATCTTGACCATTATATGTTGCGCTCGCTAAAGTACTATTGTAGGTGCTAATTTTTTTTATATCTCCAGATGGGTGATGTATGCTAACACCATTCGAACTCGCAGAAGTAGTATTTCTCCATCCATTATAAACTGCTCCAATATTTTTCAAATTTGTGGAAGTTGTGTTTAATTCCAATAATAAAAAATCTGAACCTCCATCCAAAGGAGCTCTTGCTATTCTTGTGCATCCAGTAACATTATTTCCACTTGGCTGACTAGTAGCGGTACAGCCCGGGGATTCGTAATTAAATCTGAATATCCATTCTCCAAAATCACTTGTACTAACGTCTCCTCCACAATGGTCAGCGGTTAAAAAATAGGGAGTCTCATCATTATTAGTATTATTTACAAGTGTTCCTGAACAATATCCTGCAGAATAGCCATCAACTACATAAATCCTTGCCACTCCTTTTTGTTGTGTTCTCCAGTTGTTCCCCTCCGAACAATTTATATTGACCTGACATTCACCAGAGGCTCTATAACCTGTGGATTTCGAATTTCTGTAATCATACAAGTCTTCACCACGATAAATGTAAGAGTATTTACTTATTTCAAGTTCCGGTAATTCTATCTCATTATTTCCGTTAAGAGATTTACTTTGTGGAGCAGAATATTCAAGTATTATTTCATTTCCATATAGAATTCCAATTGCATAACTTCCACCATCAGCATTGTCTAGATTTGTGTAGGGACCTAGGATAACGCTTCTGTCTTTATTATAAATAAATAATTGAGAACCTGCGGGTAAAGAAAATTTGTCGAAATGTATCGCACATGCTTTTGCACCTTCACTTGAAACTATCAATCTCCAAACATCAATACCTTTAGATGTTTTATCCCATGTTCCACTGTTAGTTATATCTATTTCTACTGGGATTAATCTGGCAATTTTATACATTGTCCCGTTTTTTTCATCTTCCGCATCTTCCGCATTCATTAAATCTATTGAAGGTGGAATAACGTAAATACGATCAATATTTTCTTCGGATAGCTTGTCTTTAAAGCTATCTGGTAAAATGCCCGTGTTGATTTGACTTTGCAATAATCCATTAGAACACATAATCAAACTAATGGTCATTATTAATAATAGGTAAAATCTTTTCATATTAAATTGTTTTAATCAATAGATTAATATATCTGACAAAAATAGTAAATAATTGGTTGCATTAAAAGTTGAAATTGCATAAAGTGATATTTTTTGGATGTACAAGTAGCAAATAAATATATATTTGCAGGGCAATACAGATTCTGAAATTTAATGTCGCAATCAGTAATAAAAGTTAAAACGTCTGATAATTCTTATACTTTGTATTCACACAAATATAACCAGCATTATCATAGTATATATGGAGCAGTCACAGAATCTTTACATATTTATATCGGACTTGGGTTAAAGAAGTTTAGAGATAGAAATATCAATATACTTGAAATAGGTTATGGAACAGGTTTAA
Source organism: Bacteroidales bacterium (assembly GCA_035388205.1). GTDB lineage: Bacteria > Bacteroidota > Bacteroidia > Bacteroidales > ML635J-15 > Bact-19. The sequence goes on along the minus strand of DAOOPK010000058.1, from coordinate 6,093 downwards.
ATGCAGTTTTGTCATTTATTGAAAATTTGAGATTAAATAATTCAATTTATTATCATGGAATAGATATTTATCCTCTAAGCTTAAAAATAATTCAGGATTTGGGATTTGTAGAGTTGCTTAAAAACTATGATATTCCATTAGAGTTATTTTGTAATAAATGGGACGAAGAAGCTAAACTGTCAGATAATTTTATTTTAAAAAAGCAGAATTCCGATTTATTGAGTTTCGAATCCGATCTCAAATATGATTTGATATACTTCGATGCATTTTCTTCTGATGTACAAGCAGAGTTATGGGAAGAGAATGTTTTTCAAAAATTAGGCAAATTAACTAATTTGGGAGGTATTTTGGTAACATATTGTAGTAAGGGAGTAGTTAAACAAAATTTGAGAAATTCAGGATTCATTGTTAATCGCTTTATAGGACCTCCCGGCAAACATCATGTTGTGTGTGCAACCAAAATTTAATTAAAGATGTTTTATTTGCAAAAATTATTTTATTTTTGGATATTATTTATAACTATTAAAATTTATTAATTATGAGAACATTTACCAGAACAGTTTTAATTGCAATACTGATAACTTTACCGGTTATTGGTGTTTTTGCTCAAACCGTTAATTCATTATGGGTTGATGGTAGAATTTATTTAAAAATTTCTGATAACGCATCTATGAATGTACCTGAAACGAATGGTATAATCAATCCTTCAGAAGTTTATTTTCTTGAAGGTTTAGTTGAAAGATATGGAATTACAGAAATTAGTAAGCCTTTTAAATCTGCAAAGAGTGATATTCTGCAGCGTACTTTCAAAATTGATTTTGAAAATATGTATGAGATAGACAATTTTATCAGAGAGCTTTCGCAAAATCAGGCAATTGAGTATGCCGAACCGGCTCCTTTGTTTTTTATTAATCTGATTCCTGATGATCCATATTATAATGCAGATCTTAGTGGAGGTATGATGGGTAGTGCAAATAGTTCTTGGCACTTGAATTTGATAAATGCAGATGAAGCATGGGATGTTACAGTTGGAAATTCTGATATTGTTGTTGCTGTATTAGATAATGCGATTTGGATTGACCATCCTGATTTAACAAACAAAGTTGTTTTGGCAGTTGACTTAGGCAATGGTGATGATGATCCAAATCCTCCTGAAGCAACATATATTTGGTCACATGGTACTCATTCGGCAGGTTTGATTGGTGCAGAGACAAACAATGGTATCGGAGTAGCATCTATTGGTAACGGAATAAGTATTATGGCTGTAAAACTAGGCGATGACGCAAGTGACGGACAAGCTATGGCAGCAGGTTATGAAGGCATTACATGGGCAGCAGATCATGGAGCCGATGTTATAAATATGTCATGGGGAAGCCCTCAATTTTTTCAAACGATGCAAAATATTGTAAATTATGCTTACAATATAGGTTGTGTTTTGGTAGGAGCTGCAGGAAACAATGGTAACGGAGCTGAAACTCAAGTAAATCCCGATATTCCAATAAACTATGTTGGATATCCTGCTGCTTTAGATCATGTTATTGCTGTTGGTTCATGTGATATTGGTGATAATAAATCAGATTTTTCAAATTACGGCACATGGATTGACGTGTTGGCTCCCGGAGGTTATGCTACAGAAGGATTTATGGGAATAGGAGCATTCTCTGTTTTAAGCACTACATATAATGAACCTGGAACTGTTTGGGATATGATTAATGGTACTACAGGTGGTGCTGCTTCATTTGGTGTTTCGGGCAATTATGACCTAATGCAAGGAACATCAATGGCATGTCCAGTTACTGCAGGTTTGTGCGGCTTGATATTATCTGCGAATCCTGATTTAACTCCAGAAGAATTAACCGCTTTATTAAAGTCAACCTGTGATAATGTTGATGCTCAGAATTCTGAGTTTATTGATTCTATAGGAGCAGGTAGAATAAATGCTTTTGCTGCAGTTACTGCCGCAACTAATTTAATAGCTCCTTTAGTAGCTGACTTTATGGCTAGCACTGTTGTTATTCCTGTTGGTGGAACTGTTGATTTTACAGATCATACTATCGGTTCACCTACAACATGGGCATGGGAATTTGAAGGCGGAGTTCCATCAGTAAGTGATTTACAAAACCCAACTGCAATAACCTATAATGAAGAAGGTGTTTATTCAGTTATTCTTACTGCCAGTGATGGTGTAAATGAAGATACTGAAATTAAAACGACCTTTATAATTGTTGGACAAAGTGGAGATGTTGCAGAAAGCGGATGGATAGAACAGCATACAAAATTTACAAGTCCATATCGTGGAGTATTTCTTACCGAAATAGTAGATGAGAATACTGCTTGGATTTTGACATATGATGGATCAGGAGGTAGTATAACACGTGATTTTGCTCGTACAATTGATGCAGGTACTACTTGGACTCCAGATACTATCGAAGTAGCTACAAATTTTGCTCCAGGGGACTTAAGTGCAATTGACGGATTGAATGCATGGGTGGTAGTCTACGATGTAGCTGGAGGAGGTGGAATTTATAAGACAAGTGACGGCGGAGCTAATTGGGTACAGCAAACTTCTGCTGCATTTGACGGTACTACAAGTTTTGCCAATGTTATCCATATGTTTGACGAAAACAACGGCTATTGCATGGGTGATCCTGATGGAGGAGAATTTGAAATATATACTACTGTTGATGGAGGAGAAAACTGGATTCTTCTTGATGGTGCTTCTATTCCCAATCCAGAAACTGATGAAATGGGTTGGACTAGTGTTGCTGATGCAGTAGGAGATATTGCATGGTTTGGAACAAATACTGGTAGAGTGTTTAAAACTACTGATCGAGGAATGACATGGACTGCTTATGAAACTGGTGAGGCAAATGTAAGCACTATTTCTTTTGCAGATGAATCTAATGGTGTAGCTATTTGTCAGGTTAACAACGCTACAACAGGAGTTATCGAAAGCTGGAAAATGGTTAAAACTACCGACGGTGGTGAAACATGGAACGAAATAGTTGTGGCTGACCAGTATTTGTCTGACGTTTCAGCTGTTCCTGGAAAACCTGGGATGTATGTAGGAACCAAAATATCTCAAACGGCGGAAGCAAACTTCTCTGTTTACAGTCTTGATTATGGTACATCTTGGACACAAATTGACGACTCAATTCAATATACTAATGTTAAAATGTATAATGAAGACTGTGGCTGGGCTGGTGGCTTTAATTGGGATGCCAACAGTGGTGGTATTTACAAGTGGATAGGAATTGCTCCATCAGATGAACCATTTTTCACATCTTCACCCGCTCTCGAAGTAGTTGAATTTGATACATATACTTATAATATCGTTAGTGTAGATCCTAATGAATTGACATTAACTCTTACTGCTCCCATAAAACCTGAATGGTTAGTTTTAACTGATAATGGTGACGGTACAGGAACTCTTTCAGGTACTGCTCCTGAAATTGCTGGAGAAACAGAAGATTTTGCTGTTACTCTAAATGTTAGTAATGGTGAGTTTGATGCTGATCAAGAATTTGTAATAACTGTTTTAACCTCAAATCAAGCACCGGAGTTTACTTCTGAAAATCCTACAACACATGTTCAGAATACGCCATTCGAATATATTGCAACAGCTAGTGATCCAGATGAAGATGTATTAGTTATTACCGCTCCGACATTGCCTTCATGGGCAAGTTTTGTTGATAATGGAGATGGAACTGCTGTTGTTAGTGGTACTCCCGAAACAACTAGCTTCCTAGGTTTTCAGATTATTCTTGTCGTTTCTGACGGTATGTTTGAGGATACTCAGAATTTTAGACTGCAGGTTACGGCTAACAATGTTGAAGATTTCGGTTATGGTGCAATAAGTATATTTCCAAATCCTACTTCAAGTTTGATTAATATCAAAAATTGCCAAAATTCCAGATGTGAAGTTATTGATGTTGTAGGTCAGGTAATTTATCAAGGAACAATTGATAATTCTGATTCATACATCAACATGGAGAATTTTACAGAAGGTAATTATTTCATAAGATTATATAATGATGACGAAGTCCTGACCGTTAAAATTGTAAAATTATAGATGTAGTATATAGATTAAAGCACTGCAAAAGTATTATTATAGCTTTGCCGAGATATAAAAAATTGGTAAATCTGAAATATAGTGATAATTTTGCAGTGCTTTTTATATTAAAATGGACGAAAGAGAAATACTGGGGTTCTTGGGCATTTTGCTAGGCTTAATTGCATTTATCGCTAAAGGGAAGTTGCAAAGAAGAATATTGTTTTTTATTGCTATTGCCTGCTTGTTGATTTATAGCATTTTAAGACCAATCTATCCTTTTACGATATTGATGCTTATCGCTATGGGATATTTTTTCTTTTCGATTTATAAGGCAAAAAAAAGTAAAGTTTCAATTAGCCTTTTAGAAGTTGAATCTGATAATAATTATATCGTAGAATTTATTAAAAACTACAAGAAAGACATTTACAATTACTTTCCATTTTTTAAACCTGAGAAATCTCAAAGATGTTTTTTATTGATGAGGGACATGAATCTTGCAGGCGTGTTTATTGCTGAAATAAAGGATAATATTATGACAATTGAAGTAGATTACACTAAACCAATATACCGAGATAAAGAAATAGGCCATTATATTTATAAACAAAATCCGGGTTATTTTAAAAAAATGGGTGTAAATACATTAAGAGCAAAATCTTATCATAAAGGACATAGTAGATTTCTTATTCAAATGGGTTTCGAACAAACATATATTGATAATCAGATGTATTTTGTTAAAAATTTAGATTAAAAGCCACTATTTTTGTAAAAATTACGTCTATTGAATAATAGTTAATTAAAAAATGTTGAAAAAACTTTTCATATTCTTTTTTCTTCTTATCGGAGTGGCAACATATTCGCAAACTGACATCCCCGATGAGCCGGAGTTTATTTCTGCTTCTGTTATTCCAGAATCGATGCCTACAGAAGTGTCATTAAAATGGAATCCAAGTGATTCTCTGGATGTGACAGGTTACATTATCTATAAAGTGGTTAGTACTGTTACTCAAACAATAGATACGGTATGGGGTAGGCTCAATAATGAATATGTTTATAACGCCTCACAATCAGGGATTAGTCCTGAACAATTCCGCCTAGCTGCAATTGATAATTTGTTTTTTAAAAGTAAGATAACTGATCCGCATACTACAATCTTTCTTAGTTCACAATATGATAAATGCAATAATATAGTTAACTTAAGCTGGACAGCCTATAGCGGATGGACAAATGGAATAAATAAGTATAATATTTATAGAAGAGAGCAGGATGGAACTTACTCTTTATTAAGCTCTGTAGGTTCAACTGCATTGAATTACCATGATGATGAAGTGGAATTTAATAAATCATATTATTATTACATAGAAGCTATAAGCAATAGTGCTTTTTCTGCAACTTCAAATTCTGTAAAAGTACTCAGCGAGTCGTATATACTTCCTCAATATCTATATGCTGAGTTTGCCACTGTTACAGATCAAGATATAGTCGTAAAATTTATCATGGACAATTCGGCAGAAGTTTCAGAATATAGAATTCAGCGTGCTTTATCAGTGGATGGTACCTATTCAACTATTCACAGTTTTGTGAATACCGGCGAATCAGAAGTCTTATTTACAGATACAGATGTAAATGTTGATGAAACGAAGTATTATTATAGGATAGCTTCTGTTAATCCTTGTGGGGTGGTCAATATGTATTCAAACTATTCTACTAATATTATTCTTTCTGCTGAAAAGTTGGAAAACTTACATCATAATGTTGAATGGACTCAATATGAAGACTGGGCTGGGGGAGTATTTGATTACCATGTTTACAGAGTGTTTGATGGAACCGGTTCTGAAATAGCTGTAAATACTCATGATGATTTGAATTATGAATATGATATTGCATGGTATGTAAATTATTGTCATGATCGTGCGATTTATATGACAAACAAGTTTTGTTACTATGTTGAAGCTTATGAAAATTTAGGACACAATTATAGTTCCAATATAGGAATCAGCAGATCAAATGTTTCATGTGTTTATCATGATCCTGTCATATGG
>DAOOPK010000057.1:0-13714 GCA_035388205.1 Bacteroidales bacterium | reverse complement strand
TGTTTTGTGGAAATCAAGATGATCGTGCGTAATGTTTGTAAATACTCCGCCGATAAATTTTAGTCCTGCGATTCTATTTTGTACGATAGAATGTGAACTTACTTCCATAAAACAATAATCGCAGCCTTCATCTACCATTTCAGACAGATATTTGTTTAAGCTCAGTTGATCTGGTGTAGTGTGAGTGGCAGGGTATGATTTATTATTTATAATTACTTCTATAGTAGAAATCAGTCCTGCTGCATATCCGAGTTCCTTTACCAATTTGAATAAGGTGCTTGCAATTGTTGTTTTTCCGTTTGTGCCGGTAATACCAATTAGTTTGAGCTTTGTTGAAGGATTATTATAATACTCGGAAGCAAGTATTCCTAAACTTCTTGAGGAATCTTTAACTTGAATATACGAAATGCCTTTTTGTAAATTTTCAGGAAGTGTTTCACATAAGATTTGTTTAGCCCCGTTATTAATTGCAGTAGTTATGTAATCATGTCCATCTGAAATATTACCTTTTATTGCAACAAAAATGTCTCCTTCTTTAATCTTTCGGGAATCGAAACATATATTTCTAAATGTTCCATCATTTTCAATTATGCATTTTTGTACATCTATAATATCTAAAAAGTCATTTATATTCATTCTCCAAGATATAATGTTATTAAATCACCTTTTTTAAATCCATTGCCGGGAGCTGGGATTTGTCGTTTAACTCTGCCTCTTCCGGATATATGTATTTTTAAACCGCATTGTTCAAGTATGACTATAGCATCTTTAAGCCCCATATTTATTACATTAGGAATTTTTGTTTTATCGCTATAATTTACAGGACTATAAACAACTTTTAGATCTTCAGCAGAACTAATTATCCATTCTGTTTGTGCTACTTTCTTTGCATCAGTTATTATTTGCAACCAATGGTAAACCGATTCGGTCTCATTTTTATTCCCTTTTTTTGATAAAGGTATTGAGGATGAGATGGTAAAGTTGGATGTAAAACGATGGTATTTTGGATTTGATGCATATATTTTATTGGCAATCTCTTTAAATACAGGACCAGCAACCACATTCCCATAAAATCCACCTCTTTTAGGTTCATATATTGATACTATGCAAGAGTATTCAGGATCTTCGGCAGGGAAATAGCCAACAAATGAAGCGTGATAAGAAACACTTGTACTGTCGCTACCATAATTCATCTGAGCGGTACCTGTTTTTCCTGCAATCTTAAAGTTGTCACTTTTGATGTTTTTTGCTGTGCCGTCAGTAACAACTCCTTCCATCATCTTTTTAACAATATCTATCGTTTCTTGTGAACAAATCTGGGAGTCAATAATTTCGGGTTCGAAGGTTTTTATTATTTCACCTCTGTACGACAATGCTTCAGCAAAAATAGGTCTTAACAACACTCCATTGTTAGCTATAGCATTATAAAATGCAAGTATTTGCAAAGGGGTTATTTGTAATTCATAACCGACTGATGTCTGAGTTAATGATATTCCTGACCATCCCTTTTTGCCGGGACTATGAATTACAGGAGTTGGCTCACCTTTAATTATTACTCCTAATGGTTCGTGTAAGTGCAGTCTTTGTAATCCTGCAATGTATTTTCCGGGTTGATGCCTGTATTCTTTATCAATTATTTTGGATATTCCGACATTTGATGAAACTTCGAAAGCTCTTTGAACAGTTATAGTTCCATATCCACCTTCTTTTGTATCTTTCATTTCTTTACCGTAATAATATGTTATTCCATTACCTGTCTCAATTAGGTCATCAGCTTTTATATATCCATCTTCGAGTGCAACAATCACCGAAGCAAGTTTGAATGTTGATCCTGGATCGGAAGCATGTCCAACGGCAAAATTGGTTTCCTCATAGTAATAGCCGTCAGGATGAAGTTTAAGGTTTGCTATTGCTCTGACTTTGCCTGTCTTTACTTCCATAACCACAACAGTTCCGTATTCGGCAGCATGTTTGATCAGTTGTTTTTCAAGTGCTGTTTCTGCAACATCCTGTAAACCAATGTCAATAGTTGCAATCAGGTCATACCCATCTTGTGGCTCAATAAAATTATCATCTTCAACAGGCATCCACATATTGCCCGGTATTTTTTCTTTTATTGCATAACCTTCAATCCCTCGCAAATCTTTATCAAATGCTTCTTCTAACCCAACTCCTTTACGCCCTTTATTGGAATTGGTACTGTTCAAATTGATTTTAGAATCTATTATTTTAAAAAAGCCAACTTCTTTAATCCCTTCTCCAGGTTCAGTACCAATTGTTCTTTTTGATAATTCTCCAAAGGGCTTTTCACGTCTGTAAGTTTTCTGATAAACAAAACCACCTTTGGTACGACCTAGTCTTAACAAGGGAAATGTTTGCATGGTTTTAAAATCAGAATATTTTATGTTAAAACTGAAACGATAATATCTGGAGCCCTGATCTCTTGCTGAAATAAGCTCTTGTTTGAACTGTTGCTGTGTTTTTGAAGGAAATATTTGAGAAAGACAGAGGGTTAGCGAATCAATATTTTTGTCAAAGACTTCCTGAGTTAATGCATCACAGTTTGGGTCAATACCTGCTTCGAAATATGCCACAGATGTAGCCAGTAATTTCCCGTCAGATGAATAGATGTCACCTCTGTTAGGCTCTATTGTAGAATATACTCGTGTTGATTTAATTGCTTCTTTGATTTTTTCTTTATCGTAGAAAAATTGAAAATAAATAATCTTCCCAATTACCAAAAGACTAAACACTACCATAAATATATACAGCAGATTGTATTTTACCAGTATGTTAGTCCTTTCGCTCATTCGTTTATGTAATATGTTATCTTTATTGGAGGGACAGAAAATTCTTTTAGTGTTGATCCTTTTTCTTCCAGAAGTTTCAAGACCTTGTCCCTTCTGCTATTTGTCATTAAATTCGATTGTATTTCTATTTTCTCTGCTCTTAGGTCTTCAAGCTCTTTTTTGGCTTGTTCCGTTTCCCTGAAAATGCTAACTGCATGATATTGATTAGCAATGTATATCAGACCTAAAACGAACAGTACTACAATAAAGGGGATCTGTTTTCGGACAAAATCACTCGCTACAATAGAGCCGTTTAAAAGTCCACGGAAAGTGGATTTTACCTTTGTGCTATTGTTTTTGTTTTTCTTCATATTCTTTCTGCAATTCTTAGTTTTGCTGATTTTGCTCTCGGATTGTTTGCAATTTCCTCTTCTGTAGGAATAATTACATGTTTGTTAATTTGCTTGAATGGTAAAAAAGATTTCCCGAAAATGTCTTTTTCAAGTTTGCCTTCTGTATTTCCTGTTTTAATCAGGTTTTTTACTGCTCTGTCTTCAAGGGAGTGGTACGAAATGAATGAAATCCGACCACCTCTCTTTAGTATTTCTGGACATGAATTAAGAAATTCAATCAAAGAGTTGTATTCGTCATTTACCTCAATTCTTAAAGCCTGAAATACTTGTGCCAGATACTTATAATTGTTGTGAGCAGGTGTCGCGGGCGAAATTACGTTAAGGAAATCGGGAATATTTTCAAATTGCTCATTGCTGCGATGATCTATGATCAAAGAGACCAGTTTCTTAGCATTAATTATGTCAGAGTAGTTTTTAAATACAAAGACTAGTTTTTCTTCTTCATAGTTGTTTAATATCTCAGCAGCTGTTAAGGACTGATTTGCGTTCATTCTCATATCAAGCTTACCACCCAAACGATAGGAAAAACCTCTGCTTTCAATATCAAATTGATGAGAAGAAACTCCAAAGTCAGCTATAATACCGTCAATTTTATTAATCCCCATGTATTCGAGATAGTTAACAAGATATCTGTAATTGCCATATATTAATTCGAATCTTTTATCTTCAATTTTGTTATTATGGGCATCGGGGTCACAATCTATTGCTATGAGTTTTCCGTTTTTAGAGAGAGATTTCAGAATTTCGGCGGAATGAGTGCCACCACCAAATGTGATATCTGCGTAGATACCATCAGGCTTAATTTGTATTCCTTCTATGCTTTCTTTAAGTAAAACGGCAACGTGATACATATTTACTCATTATTATAAAATCCAAAATCACCACCTAAAATTTCATTTGCAAGATTTGCGAAATCGTTATCTGCAGATTGTTTCGATTCATATACATCTTTTGACCATATTTCTATTTTACCCTCTTGTCCTGCAAAAACAAGGTCTTTGTTTGCATTTATGTATTCCAATAATCTTTTGGGTATTAATAGTCTAAAACTTCCGTCAAAAATTATTTCTGCTGTTCCTCTGTAGTATTCACGCAAAAATTCTGCATGTTTTTTATTAAATGGATTTAGTTTCTTTTTTAGTATTGCTGTCTGATATTGCCATTCACTCATAGGGTAAAGCAGAAGACATTTTTCGTAAATATCTCTTTTTACAACGAAGGGATGATTAATTTCATCTTCGGGGATCTGTCTTTTTAGTGGGGCAGGAAATATTACTCTTCCCTTCGAATCAAGCTTTGCAATATATTCTCCAACAAACATAATGAGTGTATTTTTGTTTTGTCGTAAAAATATATATATTTCACTACACAATAAAACATTTTACTACATATTTCTCCACATTGTTAATAACTTTTAATCAATAAAATTCTAAGTGATTGAATATTAGACATTTGTGATATTCCAAAAATTAATTTTATCTTTGTAGAAATTAACAATCTGATTATGCATGATGAAAAATTGTTAAAGATTGATGTAGAGAACGTGATAAGGAATAAGAATCCTAAACTGGCAAAGCGGATACCGCGATTTGTGATAAAATATCTGAAAAGGGTTATACATCAGGAGGAGATCAATACATTTTTGAGTGAGAATAAAGGGATAATAGGTTTGAAATTTGTTGATGCAGTAATAGAATTTATGCAATTAAGTTCTAAGATTAAAGGGCTTGAGAATGTGCCTGCATCGGGGAGGTTTGTATTTGCCTCTAATCATCCTTTAGGAGGTTTGGAAAGTATGGTTTTGATGAAAGTGGTCAGTGAAAAATTTTCGGAATTCAAATTTGTTGTTAATGATATTTTAATGGAATTAAAGCCTTTGGCAGATTTGTTTGTACCTGTAAATAAACACGGAAAACAATCAAGAGAAAGCTCGAATATTCTGAATGATGTTTATGCATCAGACAAGCAGGTATTATTTTTTCCTGCAGGTTTGGTTTCAAGAAAAATCAAAGGAAAAATTGTTGACTTACCATGGCAAAAAAGTTTTGTTAGTAAAGCAGTTGCGTATCAGAGAGATATTATACCCGTGTATATTGAAGGTAAAAATTCGAAGTTTTTCTATAATCTTGCCCGGATAAGAAAATTTCTTGGAATTAAAGCTAATATAGAAATGTTATATCTTGTTGACGAGATGATGAAACAAAGAGGGAGAACCATAGTTATAACTTTTGGGAAACCTATACCTTATTCAACATTTGATAAGTCTAAGGACTATAAAGAATGGGCTGATTATTTGTATCAGCTTGCATATTCTTTAAAAAATTGAGAAATAACAAGTAAATAATTATTATTTTTGTAAGCAAAAAGGGTTTCAAATGACTGTAATGAGTCCGGTTATTCCACCGGTAAATAAGAGTTTGTTATTGAGAGAATTAACGCCTGATAAGTTATTGCGTAAATCCAATTATACAAATACTGAGATTTACGTATTTACTTGTAAAAATTCTCCTAATTTAATGAAAGAATTGGGAAGATTGCGTGAAATGACATTTAGAATGGCAGGAGGAGGAACCGGAAAAGAAATTGATATTGATAATTTTGACATTGCTGATGATCCATATTTTCAGTTGATAGTTTGGGATCCGGATGATAAAGAAATAATCGGAGGTTACAGGTTTATTCTAGGAGAATCTGTACTCGATGACCCTGAGGGAAAATTAGCAACTTCGCATCTTTTTGATTTTTCGGAAGGTTTTATTAAAAGCGTACTCCCATATACAATAGAGTTGGGAAGATCTTTTGTACAGCCTAAATATCAATATGGAAGAAATTCGCGTAAAGGAATGTTTGCACTTGATAACCTTTGGGATGGTTTGGGAGCACTTATTGTTGAATACCCTGAAATGAAATATTTTTTTGGCAAGGTTACAATGTACAAACATTTTGATTTAAATGCCAGAAATTTTATTTTGACATTTATTAATATGTATTTCCCTGATAATGAAAGACTCGTTGTTCCCAAAAATCCTGTAGATTATCAATTTGATAATAACAAATTGCAGTTTATTGGGGATAATTACTCTGAGGATTATAAAAAGTTAAATGTTTTGGTTAGAAATTACAATGAGAAAATTCCTCCTCTGGTAAATGCCTATATGAATCTTTCTCCTTCAATGCTTAGTTTTGGTACAGTTGAGAATGATGAATTTGGAGGAGTAGAAGAGACAGGAATTCTCATAAATATAAAAGACATATATAAATCTAAAAAAGAAAGACATATTAAATCTTATAACAGATTGATAAGAATGAGTCAGATATTTCCCCGTAAGCCAAAAATTCTGAACCTAAAAAACTGGCGTTTAAAAAAGAGGAAAAAAGAACTTTAAGCAGAATCTTCCGATAGTTTTTTAATAGATGTTACATAATTTTTATATATTTTTACAGTTTTCATTGAAAGCAAAATAAATGAGAATTTTTATAGCGTTTTTCATAACTATTAGCAGTATTTATTGTGTCAGAGGTCAGAATTTGGTTATTAATAACAGTTTTGAAGATGCATGGACCTGTCCTGAATCATTTACTGAACTACCGGTGGCAAAACCTTTTCCTGCCTGGATTAATCCAAACAAAGGGACTCCTGATCATTTGCATGTGTGTAGTTTGGGAGACTCCGGTGTCCCTGAAAATTTTGCAGGATTTATATATCCGTCTGACGGGGCAGCTTATGCCGGTATTATTCTTAGGGAAACATTTGACGATTCGGTAACGGTGTATGAGGGCGTTTCCAGAGAATATATTCAAACTAAGCTGAAAATGCCTTTGGTAAAAGATAAAACTTATTGTGTAAAGCTGTACTATGCAAATTCGTCAAGATCATTTTTTGCTGTTGATGCTCTTGGTGTTACAATCACTGCAGATCAGATAGGAACAAAGGATGCAGGTCTGATTATTCAAAGACCGCAAATAATTAACAGACCGGGGCATGTGATGGAGAATATTGACTATTGGCAGGAATTATGTGGAATTTATAGGGCGAGAGGAAATGAAAAATATCTCACAATTGGAAATTTCTGGGATAATGACCATACAGTTTTTAAAAGAAATAATTTTGAATCAACAGATTCGTCTTTTTATTATGCCTATTATTATATTGATGATGTAAGGGTTTTCGAGATCGAAAATGCTTTTGAGTGTGGTTGTCTCAATGATTTGTCTTTTGGATCAGATTGGCTTGGGGAAAACTATAATCCTCAGACTGGTTATAATTCTTTGATTGCTGATAATACTTCTGAAAATACTAACAACGATTCGAATGGGAGTTCTGACAATCACGGTAATAATGATAACAATAGCAATAATCTGTCAAGCGAGAATAATTTACATAATAATTCACATAACAATATTTCTGACGATAGAAATGGTCAGGCTGGTCTGACAGATGAGTCTTCTATATTATTAAAGGAATCGGAAATCTCAAAACAGGCTTTTGATAATGCTGAAGTAGGTTCCAAGTTTAAACTTAACAGAATATTTTTTGAATTCAATTCTGCTGAGTTAATCACAACTTCTTTTATCGAATTGGACGATCTAAGCGAAATACTAATTTCCAAACCGAATCTGCGGATAGAAATTCGCGGGCATACTGATAATATCGGAACAGACTCGTATAATAAGTCTCTATCTATTAAAAGAGCAGCAGCGGTTTATGATTATCTTTTATCAAAAGGTATTGAAAAATCACGGATGAAATACAGAGGATTTGGGAATAAGGTTCCCTTATCAGACAACGATACTGAAGAAGGTAGAAGCCAAAATCGAAGAGTCGAAATTGTAATTGTGGGATTATAATTTTTAATGTTTGTTGATTTTACTTTTGCAGTTTTATTTAAATTGATTATTTTTACAATGTAAAATTTTGAGTGGATGAATCTGTATGATGATGTATATCAGTTGCTTAACGACAATGATTGTGTGATAATTCCCGGATTTGGAGGTTTTGTCGCAAATTATTGTGAAGCAGTTATAGATTTATCGAAACAAAAATTCAGTCCGCCATCACGAACTTTAGCCTTTAATCAAAAGCTCCAGACAAACGATGGCTTGTTGATGAATTCTATTTGTCAGTCCAAAAATGTCAAATGGGATTCAGCAAAGGAATATGTTGCCGATTTTGTCTCCGAGATAAATATTAAACTTGAAAAAGACAATTCTCTTGTTTTTGGAAAGCTGGGTAAGTTTGAAATGATTTCAGATAACTTGGTTTTTACACCATTCAAGAATTCTGATCTGCTTGAATCATCCTATGGTCTTAGCAGCTTTTATTTTCCTATGCTGAAATCCGAAAACAAATTATTAGAAATAAAACGACCCGAGATAAAAGCAAAAAGGAAAAAACAGTATAGAACAAGTAAAAAATTGATTTATACAGTTTCAACAGCTGCTATATTGACAGGACTTGTTGCATTAGCAATTCATTTTGATTTTTTCGATAATACATTTAATAAAGAGCATGCCAATATAGTACCTGTCAATGAAATGGTAAATAATAACTCAGATAATGATACTAATATCAAAACAGACGAATTTCCTGATTATAAAACTGTTATCGGAGATCAGATTTTATATATTGACCCTGAGTTGATAACCGAAGAATATGTAGCTGAAAATACGGTAACGCCTGAAATAATTGAACCTGAAGTAAAAAATGAGGTTACAGTAGATGTAGTTGAACCTGTTATCGTAAGTGGTGATAAGGTTGTTGCATATATTATTGCAGGAAGTTTTTCGGAATATGAAAATGCCGAAAGTTTTCAGAAGAAGTATAAGGATATTGGATTGCCTTCAGAGGTTTTGCCAAAATCAAAAGGTATGTATAGAGTTGCGGTAAAGTCATATACTGATTCCAGTCATGCAACGGTGGAGTTATCCGATCTGAAAAATAAAACAGGTAATTACTCTTTATGGATTTTAAAAATCTAAAACAAATCCGAGTTATTCTTTTATGAATTTAATTCTTTGTATCGAGTTTAAAGTCTGAATTTCAGCAATATATAAGCCTGGTGATAAATCGTTAAGACTTATTTCAAAACTTGAGCTATTGTTTAGATGTATTTCCCTGCATGTTTTTCCGTCATAGCTGAGAATTTTAAGTTTTACAAGATTATCACTAAACTCAGTTTCGATAAATAGTTTTTCGGATACAGGATTTGGATATATTTTAATATTTTCAGTTTGCTTATCTTTAATATCAGATACATTAATATCATAGAAGAGTTTAAATCCATCATGTCTTATACTCGTATTTGTTTTAAACATAATAGTTATCTTATTACCAGGTACTATTATAGGTTCTGTCAATTCTGATCCCGATAATGTTGCAACACTCTGATTTGATGAGTTTATAATTTTAACATAATCATTAACAGGTTCAATATCAAATTCTATGAAGGTAACTCTTATGTTTTCAGCATTTTCGGGAACAATATTCCAGTTGCACATTTCATTGTTCTGATATAAGTATGAATTACTGCCATCACTTATTATACCCGAATCAGCATTTAGTGTTGTTATAATGCTGCAATACTCAGGTTTAATACCTGAATATTTCAATAACCATCCATCATTAACTGAATCTCCGTCACTTACAAATTTAATTAAAACCTTGTCTGAGTCGCTAATTATTTCTTGTGGGATGTCGCTTCCATAAACAGTTTGCAATATAGGAGCATCCTCATTTTCACCATCATAAAAAATTAAATAATCATCACTATCCATCGTAAATTTCAGAAATTCAAATTCAATACCGCTTACAGAATCATAAGGTTCAATAAGCCAGGTACATTCAAGATTGTTATCATAAGGATGTAATGGACCGCTACCATCTTCAATTGTACCTTCAATAGTATTCAGTTCTTTTAGTCCATTACAATACTCGGGTCCTGATGCTGGTACTGCATAAGCAATGACTTCATGAAGTAAAGTAAAGTCCGATCCGCTAGGAGTCAGGTCGTCAATATAAAAATATCCGTCTGCAGAACCTCCCCAACCCCAATTAATATGATAATGAGTGCTGTCACTATAACCATCAAGAATAAAAGCATGACCGCTCACAAATTCATAATCCGACCATCCGGCATAGTACAAAGGAATTTTTTGATCCAGATGCATGATAAGAGTATCTATCCATTGAAATTCCGCATCTACACTATCACGGAAATAATAGGTTGTTGATAAATTGTAATCAAAATATGTTCGTAAAGTATATGCACCTTTATGATTATACATTCCGCTACCATCAGGTCCGTAATTCATATCAACTGAAACACCTATATTATATAATAGTCTTGCGAGATTATCATTATAATCTGTCGCACTTACAGGCATCTGATCATAATCGTAGTTTTGTTCCGCAAAATTAACTTCAAGCCAACCATATTCAGGGTGTTCATAGCCGTAACTCCCGGTTCCGTTTGATGGAAATCTGAAATAATTCATCAACTGTCCCAGAGCAGTTGAGACACATCCTACAGCTACGTGTCCATCAGTTCCTGCAGCATCTGTAGGACACTGAGTGTTGTAATATCTCCCCTGATTCCATTGTGTTGTCAGCATTGGACCAACAGCTTTTACAGATTTTTTTGAATTGAACTTGTCAGGTTCTTCTGATAACCTTAGCCAGTGATTTTCTGTTTCGGGATTTCCTTGTATTTTATTCTTTATATTATATTCAATCTGTTGTGCGTAGTTATTTAACCAAAATAATGCAGATGGATTTATCTCTCCTTGGATTATTTCTGACTTATCTGAAAAAGCAAGTACAGGGTAAACACTCTGGTCGGCAGACACAATTACGAAACCCTGAGGTTCAAGGTTGAACACATGAAATACTTCGGTATTATTGTAAACTTCGGTATGAGTATTTTTGATTCTAAACTCAGTTTGGATTTGGTCTTTACTTTCAAATTTTTCGGTAATAATATTCAGTGCAATTTTCTCGGCTTGAGAAATATCACAATATTGAGCAAAAGCAACTGATGAAATAAACAAAACTGTTGACAGAAGTAAATATTTTTTCATAAAACTAAGTTTTTATATTAGTTTGGTAAAGATATGAAAAAATGAAATATTAAGAATTTTATATCAGAAAATCTTAAAAATGAGAGATATAATTAAAATTTTCAATCTGGTCAATTACTTGATAAATAAGGCTGGAGTTTAAATTATCTTGTAAAAAACAACCTTGTTACAAAAATCCCTGCACCGTCTTTTTCTCCTGCATCACTTTCAACTGCACTGGTAACAAAAGTAAGTTTCCAACCTTCCTGAGCAAGTTCGTTTATTTTTGCAGTTATTACAGCGTCATTTGATGCTATGTTTTGGAAATTTATACCTACTGCTGAATAGAAATTTAATAATTTGGTTTCTTCAAACTCTTCAACTTTAACATCATCTCTGCTTACTTTCCCCTGATCACTGGTTTTTCCGTCCGTTCTTTCTGTGCTTAGGGCAGCTACATCCTGTTCGGTTTTATTCTCGATTATACGACTTCTTCCCAATCCCATCGGAACAATAGATTCGACTATTGTCACAACTTTATATTCCTGCGAAAAACAGAAAATGCTTATTATTGAGAAGCATAATGTAATTAGTGTTTTTTTCATATTTCTTAATTTTAATAGTCGAAATTATCTATCAAAAAATACACCGAAAAATATAATACTTCAATAAACAATCGGAAAAGCAATCGAAGTGTATTTTATGTCATAATACTATTTAAACCCTTTGCCTTTTGTCCGTTTAAACAGCTTATCTGCTCTAGCAAAAAAACTTTGCTGATCAATATACTCCTTTTGCAATACCGAAAGCAGTACATTATCCGAATAGCTGTTTAAATGATTTAGACAACCGCCTCTTTCGGTACCTTCATTTGTAAACCCTATTTTTCTTAAAACTGATAATAACACAAAATCATCGGAATGTACTTTTATTCCTATTCGATTGAATTTCTTAACTTTAAATCCAATTTCCAATAGTTCTTTAAGTATATAAGAGTAGCTCTGAACAGTTTTAGATTTAGTAGAAAGCCATAAAACAATTTCTGTTTTATTGTTTAATCTACTTGAATAGAAGAAACCCACTACACCTAAAAGTGAATCAGACTCGAGAAAAGAATAAAGAGAATCATTATAATTTTCATAAATTTTAATTTCTTTGGTTAAAAACTCAGTAAAGTCATTGATAGAAATATTTTGCAAATTGCCAAATATCCATTCACGCATAACATGTTTCTCAGTTCTGATTAATTCAAAAATTTCCTTTGAATCTTTGACATCTAACGGTTTTAAGAAAAAAGTCTTTTCATTTTTAATTTCAACTTCAGCCATTTTTAAAGTTTAGATTTGAACTCATTATTAAATTTCTGCCAATCTTCCCCTGTTTTGTAAAGATTTCTGCTTATAAAATCCAGATATCTTTCTAATGTTATTGGCGGAAAATAACCTTTGAGTGCAAAGATAACATTAATTTCTTCATCAAAAAAAACAATTGAAGGTAATTTTATTTCAGGCTGTAAAAGTGATATTACTAATTGATGAGGATAATTTGCGGATAATTGCTCATTTATAAATACATAGTTATTTATTTTAAAGGTATCTGTAGTGTTAAAATCTATTTTTACCGCGTAGAAATTTGTATTAATGTATTCAGAAATTATAGGGTGTCGAAGTGATGATGCAAGCATAATTTTACTTCCGTTACTGAAATCAGAATTAATGAAAAGCATGAACTTCTTTGGAGCAGTTTTCATTTGTGTCAATGCTTCATCAAAATTCATCCAGTTTATAATTCCATCAGTTTTTGATGTTGAATCTGGATAATATGTATTTGTGAAATCCTGTTTAAATTCAGCATAATTACAATTTTTATTAATTCTTTCTGTAAAATATATAAGCAATGGCTCAATTGATTTGACGTCCATAAATCCTGGTACGGGATTTACATTATTTTCAAAGTCAATATATACAATAGTAGGATATGACATACGCCCGTTTAATAGTAATTGTGCCAATTCATGTGAAGACCTGTTGCCAATATTTTTATTAACATAAGTTTTGCCGTTGTATTCTACGGTGTCTTTACGTTCAGCATTGAATTTTACGGGATAGAAATTTGTGTTTATATAATTGGCTAAATCGGGATTACTGAAAGTCGCTGCATCCATTTTCTTACACCAGCCGCACCAGTCAGTGTACATATCAATCATAATGGTTTTTGGCGTCTCTTTTTGCTTAATTAAAGCTTCTTCAAAACTCATCCATTTTACAGGGCTGACATTTTGTTCCTGAGTTTGTGCAGAAAGAATAATTGAAAAGCATAGAAAAACAATAATTATAAATGATTTTTTCATATTGAAATTTATTTTGTTGCAAAAATAGAATATATAAGCATATTTTTTATAATTTTACGGTTTTAAAAATTAAAAAGTATTAATTAAATAAATTAAAACTATGAATG
>DAOOPK010000056.1:0-13917 GCA_035388205.1 Bacteroidales bacterium | reverse complement strand
TGTAAACTTGTAATAGTCCAATCTCGCTATGCTCGATTAGACTATACAATTTTATCATCGGCATTATACCAGTACAGGGAAATATATTTTATAACTCATGAAAATATTGGACTTATTATTATTTATATTTGGTATAACCTCTTGGATAAAGTTGAAATAAACATCTTATTTAGTTCTAAGACTGCTGTAATCCAAATAATAAATCAATTTAATTGAAAAGGTATTTGCCTGAGGTTCTGCCCATACATTCTTAAAACTATCGAAATATCCGGGCATTTGAATTGATTCGGGAATATTTCCGCTGGCAAAAATTTGATTCTTCCACATTACTGACAAATAACTTCCCGGTAAAAAATTCCATGATAATAACAGATCAAAATTAAAAATATTGAAGTTGTAATCTCCCTCTAACTGGTAATCTGTTCTTTCTGATAAGCTGCCATCTGACATTAAATCAAAGTATTTATAATAATCAACTGATGAGACATAATGTCTCAATTCAAAAGTAGTGGACAACTTATTTGTAAAAACATAAGAAAGATCAATACTATTTGTAATTGTTATGACATCTCGTTGACCAAAAATTATATTGTTTCCGGTATTTGAGAAATATCCTGCTGCGCCATTATCTATATCTCCAGAAAAGGTATATCTTAAACTTGTTCTTTTTCCAAACCTTATTATAGGACTTATGCTTCCCCATATACCTTGCCTATCTTCAATATCGCCATACAAACTCACTCTAAAATCTACTGCAATTTTTTTTCTGTAATCTGTAGATATAAACAAATATTCAGAATACAATGCCGGACGTTTGTAAAAGCTTATACCATCTCTTGGCTCATAATAATCATTAAGGTCAGTTAATGGAAATGTTATATCATTCCATATTGACAAATGCTTTTTTGTTGTTGCATAGTTTTCGAGAAATATTTCTGCTTGGGTAAAACTTAAATCTTTAAATAGTGTATTATATGAAATACTTAATGAATTTATAGTTTCGTTAAAAACTGAGAATTGAGAAAACTTTCTAAAACCTAACGAAGCTGTATTAGATATTTGATTAAACTCCGTCATATAACCTAAATCGTTAGGATTGTATTTGTCGGTAATTAATTCTGTACCAAGCGAATAAATCCATGTGCCTGTCATTTTTCCTATCGAAGAGTTTAAATACCAGCCATCGGCGAGATATTCATTTTTATTTCGTTGGGAACTATAAGCTGCCAGTGTCGAAATCCCAAATTTGTTGGTTTTTTCCATAAGTTTGAAAGAGGTTGCTGTAACATTTGACAAATACGAATTACCCGGTCTAACAACACTTGCATTGGTTAAATTTACAAAAGAATTTTTGCCAATACTTTGGTCTAAAACTAAAATATTGTAATTTGCAGCTGGTTCAGTAAGAATATTTCTTGGCATACCATCAATATCGGTCACTTTAGCATAAGTATTTGCCGTTACAGCATTAAATACTCCAATTGCAAGGTTTTTCTCACCTCTTCCACTGATTTTAAAAGCATTAACAAGTTTTGCGGTTGCCGGATTTTTATCAATTGAATAGGTTTCGGTGCCACTTCCCGAAATTACTGAATAATAGTCTTGAGGTGTTTTGCCTATTCTCCTCGAATAAAAAAGTCCGCACTTATTGAATAATTCTGTTCCTTCAGTAAAAAAAGGACGATTTTCAGAATAATATGTTTCGTGAGGTGTCAGGTTTAGCACCAATTCATCTGTTTTTGTCTGTCCGAAGTCAGGTATTAAAGTCATATCTAAAGTATAGGTCTCACTCAATCCCAATTTCAAATCAAGACCTCCACTGAAAGAATATCCAAGCTCTTTGTCATACAAATTCAAATACCCCGAAGCATAAGGCATCAAAGCCAATCTGAGAGGTGGGTTAATGTCGTTTATGCCGGTAATAATGCCCATTTGCGAAGCTTCTGAACCTTGTGTCAGATCAACAGGCATCCAAGTTGATTTTTCTCTGCTTCTTCTGACTGTGCGATAGAAATTAACTGCCCAGTTCTGCTCTTTATCCTTGGGAAATCTGATTGCCGAATATGGAATTTCAATTTCTACAACCCAGCCATCTTCAGTTATTTTTGTTTCTGAATGCCAGACTGCATCCCATGCATAGTCATCATTTTCATCCGAAACTCTTATGTCAGTTTGAACATTAGCTGCACTAACCATAAATTCAAATGTGCTTTGACCATCGTTATTAGGGTTAAGACTTATGCCGAAATAGTCTGCGTTACCATTATCTTTATCTCTTACAGTAAATTCATTATAAATGCTATCTGGTTTTAAGTCATACATCACAGCTGAGAAATAGATAGAATGATCATTAAAAATAACTTTAACCTCAGTATTTTGAGCAGGCTTATTGCCAAAAACGGGATAAAAACCAACGAAATCTGATGCTATTGCGGCGTAAGTCCAAGATTCTTCGTTAAGAACGCCGTCTATTTTTATTTTTTCGCTTGTACGGTATGCAGAAATAATTTTTACCTGAGCATTTACATTTATTGCAAATACTGAGATTGCTAATATTGTCCAAAAAAATTTATTCATTTTCCGGCAAATCATACTTTAAAAGCAAAAATAAACAGATGTTTGAATAATCCTAATTTCATTGAAAGGAAATACTAAAAATTTATTTAAAAGGTTTCTATAATTTACAAATACGAGTTGGTAATGAACGAGTTGATGTGGTTTTGGCGTGTATATTTGCATAAGCATTGGGTTGGGGCGTAGGGGCAAAAATCATGACAAAACCGCCATTGCTTTTTCTTTTGCTTTTTCTAATTTGTTTTATCTAAATTTGCATCTTATGACAGATGTTCACGAAAAATATATCAGCCGCTGTCTTGAGCTTGCACGAAAAGGTCTGGGAAGTGTTTCTCCAAATCCTATGGTAGGTTCGGTGATTGTTTATAAAGATAGAATTATCGGAGAAGGATACCATCGTAAATGCGGAGAAGCCCATGCAGAAGTAAATGCTGTAAATTCAGTCAGCGATAAGAGTTTATTAAAAAAATCAACAATTTATGTTTCGCTTGAGCCATGTTCTCATTTTGGGAAAACGCCACCTTGTACAGATATGATAATTCGTGAGAGAATTCCGAAAATTGTTGTCGGAAGCATAGACCCATATTTTAAAGTCGCAGGTAAAGGAATTGAGAAGCTTAAAACTGCCGGGCGAGAAGTAATTACAGGAGTACTTGAAAAAGAATGTATTGAATTAAATAAAAGATTTTACACATTTCACACAAAAAAACGTCCATATATTATTTTAAAATGGGCTCAAACTAAAGACGGGTATATAGATTATCGCAGAGAGTCGAGTACAGAAAGAAAAGCCTCATGGATTACTAATGAATATTGCAGAACTTTGGTTCATAAATGGAGAACCGAGGAAGATGCTTTTCTGGTTGGAACAAATACGGTCTTACTCGATAATCCCCAACTTACCTCAAGAAACTGGTTTGGTCGCAATCCATTGAGAATTACCATTGATAAAGATAATAAACTTGATAGGAATCTGAGAATTTTTGATAATCAGGCAGAAACAATGGTTTTTAATTTGAGAAAAGATTATGTTGAAAATAATATATCATTAGTAAAAATTGATTTCAGTATTGATATTATTCCTCAAATACTTGAAATACTATTTGAAAAACAGATACAATCTATTGTAGTTGAGGGTGGATTAAAAACGCTCCAAACATTTATTGATTTGGGATTGTGGGATGAGGCAAGAGTTTTTACGGGAGATCATGTTTTTGGAAATGGAGTTCCGGCTCCGATTTTTGATTATAAACACCAAAAAACCGAATTTTTTGACAAATGTACTATGGACTGGTATTTTAATCCGCAAACAATTTTCTGAAATTTGTTCCTGTTATCACGATTAATTTTGCATTTTTGTACAATATTAAAACTGATGAAGATTTCTAATAAAATAAAATATTTGATTTTTCCTTTGGTAGTATTGTTGATTTTTGCCTGTGCAAAACAAGTCGCAATAACCGGTGGACCGAAAGATACAAAGCCTCCCGTTATGAAAAAATCAACTCCATGGAACGGCTCTGTTAACTTTATTGAAGAAAAAATCTATATAGAATTTGATGAATATGTGAAACTTAACAGCCTTAATCAAAAATTGATAATTTCCCCGCCTATTGAAAAAGAACCAAATATCGTAATTAAAGGGAGAGGGATAAAAATTACTCTTGACCCCAAAACTCTTCTGTCAAATACGACTTATAGTTTTAATTTTAATGATGCAATTGCAGATAATAATGAAAATAATGCATTGCACAGTTTTGTCTATGCTTTTTCTACCGGTGATTTTATAGATTCTTTGAGTTTTTCCGGCATTGTGTTAGATGCATTTACAAAATCTCCTGTCAAAGATGTGTGGGTAATTTTGCATGATGACTTATCTGATACTGCAATAAGTTCGTTAAGTCCAAAATATATTACTAAAGTTGATGGAAACGGACAGTTTTTAATTCCTTTTGTAAAAGAAAACCAGTATAAGATATACGCATTAAAAGACAATAATTTCAATTACAACTTTGATATTCCGGGAGAGGGGATTGCCTTTATTGATTCAGTTTTTACGCCGGGCGTAAAAAAAGTACAAGTTAATGACAGCGTACAACCAAAATTTGTCAAATATCCTGATAATGTTGAGTTGTTATTGTTTTCTGAAAATAAGCAGTCTCAATATATTAGCTATTATAAAAGGATTAAACCGGAATATTTAGAATTCGCTTTTAACTCAAGTCAAACTGAAAAATTTGATGTTAAAGTTAACGATGACGATAATGTTATTAAGATTTATAAGGATAATCCTGATACGGTGAGATTATGGCTGGTAAATCAGGAACTTATTGATTATGAGCTAGTAAACATTGTATGTACATATACCGATCCGGTTTTTACTGATACAGTCAGAACGGACACTTTAGTATTTAGAAAACCTGAGATAACACTTAGGGATTCTGTAAATAAGATAACAATAAATTCACGTAAAGAACCTCATTTACCTTTATATATAAATAGTAGTCACCCAATCAAAGAAATTGACGAATCAAAAATGTGGTTTGAGTTGAAATCTGATTCTTTGTTTATTGCAGTGCCCTTTAAGCTCAGAATTGATAGCACTTCGCCTTTAAGACTTATTGTGGACGCAGACATTTTAGAGAAATCTGATTATAGACTTACAGCAGGTAACGGATTTATTACAGATATTTATGATATAAAAAACTTGGCTGAGACATATAGTTTTGCTTCCGGCTCATCTGCTGAATATGGTAATTTGCAGATAAGTCTTAAAGGCGAAGGGAAACATTTTATAATACAGTTGTTGTTAAATGATAAGGTTGTTGCAGAAAGTATTGGAAGAAACGGAGTGGCTGCATTTGAATATTTAAAACCTGCAAGCTATAAAATCAGAGCCATAGAAGATTTGAATTCGAATCAACGCTGGGATACAGGTGATTACGTTTTAAAACTTCAGCCCGAACCTGTTTATTATATGCCGGCAGAATATGAGATCAGAAGTAACTGGAATCATGAAATAGAATGGGACCCGGTAACCAATATTTCTGAATAATATTATATAAATAATGTTTGTAATCAATCGAAAAGACATGATTGTTTAAAAAGTAAATGAAAAAAGTACTAATCATAACATACTACTGGCCACCTTCGGGAGGAATCGGAGTGCATCGTTGTCTGAAATTTGTAAAATATCTCAGAGATTTTGGATGGGAACCAATAGTATATGCACCATTAAATGCACAGTATCCATACTTTGATGAAACAAATTTTAAGCATATTCCTGAAAACATTACTATTTTAAAACACAAAATATTTGAACCTTTTGATATATTTAAAAAGCTATCAGGACGGAAAAAATCCGATCAGGCAAATCCGGTTTATGTTAGAGACAGAAAATTAAAAAAAATTGACAAGTTAGCTATCTGGATAAGGGGTAATTATTTTATTCCGGATGCAAGATGTTTTTGGATAAAACCTTCGATTAAATATTTGAAAAAGTACTTGGCAGAGAATCCTGTAGATGCAATTTTTACCGATGGCCCTCCGCATACTAATACAGTAATTGGCTGTCGTTTGTCAAAAGCTACAGGTATTCCATGGTTAATGGATTTTCAGGATCCATGGACACAGGTTGATTACTACGACATGCTTAAAATTGGTAAGAGAGCCAATAGCAAACATCATAAACTTGAACAGGAAGCATTCAAAACTGCAGAAAAAACTACTATTGTAAGTCCAACATGGAAGCAGGATATTGAAAAAATAGGCGCGAAGAATGTTGAGGTAATTTATTGGGGCTATGATGAGGACGATTTTGCACATGATTCTGAGCCATTAGATGAGGAATTCAGCATTGTTCATGCTGGACAACTTGGCTATGACAGACGACCGGACACTCTGATAAAAGTGTTGGGTAATTTGAAAAATGAAAATCAGGAGTTTGCTCAAAAACTGAGAATAAAATTTGCCGGAACGGTTGACTATGCAATTGCCGAAATGATTAAAAAGGCAGGATTGTCAGAGAATTATCTTTCATTGGGTAATGTTACCCGTCCCGAAGCAATTAAACTGACCGAAAAAGCTCAGTTACTACTCTTAGCTTTAAATATTGCAGATAATGCCAAGGGTAGAATACCCGGGAAATTATTCGAAAACATAAGATCAAAAAGGCCAATACTTTGTCTGGGTCCAACAGATAGCGATGTTGCAGGAATTATTAATGAAACAAATTCAGGAGAGACTTTCGAATATGACGATTATAAAGGCTTGCGCGATTTTATTCTTGATGCTTTCAATAAGTACAAATCCGGTGATAATAAGTCAATATCTGAAGGATTTGAGAATTACGATGTAAAAATACAGACAAAATTATTAGCTGGTTATTTAAATGAGATAGCAGATAAAAATCACAAAACTATATAAATTATCTGTACACAAATTATTACCAATACCATAGCAATAGGGTATATTGTTGCATAGGCAATTCCCGGAGCATTTGTTTTTGTCATTGAACCTGCTGCAGCTAACCCCGGAGTGCTGGTCATTCCTCCAGTTATACCGCCTAATAATTTCAGCACATCCATTTTTAGAAAATGTTTTGCAAAAATCACCCCTATTATCATTGGAAACAATGTAATTAATGCCCCAGCCAGAAACATATTCATACCATCATTTTTTAGTGTTGACATTATTCCCGAACCAGCCTCAGTACCAACTGATACCAAGAAAAGAATTAGCCCTATTTGTCTTAGGATTTGGTTAGCTGCTGAAGTTAGAGAAAAAACAACCGGTCCTATTTTTCTAATACGACTTAGTACAATCGCAACAGCCATAACGCCACCTGTAAGGCCTAAAGACAAATCGAATTTTCCTATTTTTAAATTTAATTGACCAATCAATACACCTAAAATAATCCCTATTGCAACAGGTATATAATTTGCTTCGTAAAGTTTATTTGCCTCATCACCAAGCTCGGCAGTAAGTTTTTTTATGTCATCTTTCGTCCCTGCAACTTTTATTTTATCTCCAAATTGCAAATGTATATTTGAAGTTGCTGAGAAGTCAACCCCACTTCTTCTGATTCGTGTTACAATTATGTTGTATCTGCTTTGCAAGTGTAATTCATCAACCGACTTATCAAGTACTTTTTTGTTGGTAACAATAATAAATCGTACATCGTAATTCTGATTTAATGCTATGCCAAGTTCTGTTTGTCTTCCGATTAAGTCTCGAACTTTGTTTAAGGCTTCTTCTGTTCCAACAGCTTTAATTATAGATCCGCTGTGCAAAATTGTATCGTGATGAGGTGTAAATGCAGTTCCGTTTTGTAGAACTCGCGAGATATTTGCTCCGGTAACCTGACGAAAATGTAAATCACAGATAGTTTTACCTATTACTTCAGGATTTTCAACAATAAAATTCTTGTTTACTATTTTTGGAAATTTTTCGGATATTTCATTATCAAAATCCAGTTCAGCTCTTTTAATATCCATTCTAAAAATGCGTGGAAATAATTTAACAAACAGCACAACCCCTATAACGCCAAAAGGATAAGCAATTCCATAACCTATAATAGAATCTTGAGAATCAGACAACTCTGATAAAGCTGCAAGTCCCGGGGTACTTGTTATGCCTCCTGTAAATAATCCTCCTGCCAGAGCTCCATTAAATCCAAATGCTAATGCACAAATAATTGTAATTATTGCAGAAGATAATACAATGATGAATGTGAGTAATACAAGTTTTTTACCGTCACGCTTGAAAGTCTCAAAAAATGAAGGCCCTGCCTGAAAGCCAATTGTGAAGATAAACAATACTAAACCGATATTTTTTAAGTCGCTCGGAATTTTTAAACCAAAATATCCAAATGCCATAGCAACAAACAAAATTGCTGATATGTCCAATCCAATACCTTTAAATTTAATGTTGCCGATTAAAAGTCCGACAATCATTATCAGGAATAGTGCAAAATATGGAGTTAGTAAGATTTCCACTGAAAAATTTTGTGGCTAAAATACTATATCACAGTGCCGATAAAAATGTTTTATAATATAGAATGATGATGTTTAAGAATATGTTTGTGTTGAGTATTCTTTGATTTTCACAAGAAGAAGTTCAATTATTATTAATAGAGAAATGTAAGTCTCAAATGTTACAACTTTGATTCAAAGTTCACGAAAAGTAAAATAAAAATATGATATTTGCATTATTATATTATGAAAATAGAATTTATTGAACATAAGGAAATAGATTTTTGCAGGTATGATGACTGTATCTGTCAATCAAAGGCAGGAACAGTATATGCCATGTCATGGTATTTGAATATTGTTTCGCCCGGATGGTTATTGCTAATGGCAGAGGATTATTCTTATGTTATGCCCTTACCAAATAAATTAAAATACGGGATAAAATATCTGATTCAGCCATATTTTTGTCAGCAATTAGGTGTGTTTTCAAAATTGGATTTAAGCGAAGATGTGTTTTTATCTTTTATAAAAGCTATTCCATTTAAATATACGAATATTCAATTAAATACATCCAATGTCTTTGGAAGAAGTTCAGAGAAATTAAGACCAAATTATGTCCTAAATTTGAATATGGGTTTTGAAGAAATAAGAGCTCCTTTTAAGAAAAATTGTTTACGCAATATTAAAAAAGCACAATCATACAATCAGAAAATAGAAGAAATTAGTTCTGATGAGTATATCAATATTGTAAATGAAAATGCTGGGGCTATAATAAATCCGCAAATGCTGGAATTATTGAATGCGATAATAGCTAAATCACTTGAAAATGGCACTGGGAAAATATTAGCCGCACTTTCTGACGGAGCTGTTGTGGCAACAGTATTTATTTTATTTTTCAAGTCTAAAATATACTATCTGACGCCGGTTTCATCTCCAGAAGGAAAAGAAAAGCAGTCTATGTCATTAATTATAAATGATATTATAGAAAAATATGCTGAAAGAATGGATTTTCTTGATTTCGAAGGCTCTGCAATCCCTGGTGTTGCCAATTTTTATGCGGGATTTGGAGCTACACAGGAATATTATCCGTTATTTAAGAAAATTAAATTTTTATAGTTGGAAAAGTAGTTACACAAAGTTACGCAAAGGAGACACGAAGTTACACGAAGAAAAATAAACCACAAAGGCACAGAGAACGCAGAGAAGAAAGGGACACGAAGTTACGCAAAGGAGACACGAAGTTACGCAAAGGAGACACGAAAGGCTTTAGCCCTCATCGAAGGTAATTACACTAATTAACACGAATTTGCTTTTAAAGCATTGTGAGACTCTGTGTTGAACTTAGTGAGACTCTGTGTTACTAAAAGGGTTCACAAAGTAGCACAAAGGTGCACAAAGTTTCACGAAGAAGAAACTAGTCAACTCATTGAACTGGTTAAAGTGTAAATTAAGTATTTTTTTGTAATCCGTAATCTGTAATCAGTGGTAGAATGAGAGAACTTGCAGATTTCAAGTACTTTAGGCAAGCCGCCCCCTTAGAGAAGTCGAAGGGTAGGCACTTTTTAAAAGTATTTCGCCCGTTTAAGTAAATAAGGTTTTAGAACTTCACCGAAACCTTTATTTATATCAGCTTCAACAATATCAATCATATACTGACCACAACGGGTATTTAACTCTTTAACAAGTTTGTTGGTTCTTTCGATATAAGTTTCACGAATCTCGTTTGGATTGAGTTTAAGAATTTGACCACTTTCAAGGTCAACAAATTTATATGGTCTGTTGGTAAAAGCAAATTCCTGTTCGAATTTTTTGTCCGTAACATGAAAAATTATTACCTCGTGTTTATTGTATTTGAGATGTTGCAATGCAGAAAATAGCTTTTCGTTATCCTCATCACTCTCTGCAAACATGTCGCTAAAGATAATTACCAGAGAACGTTTATGAATGATTTCCGATAAATTGTGAAGAAGTTCTGGAGTGTTGGTTTTTTTCTTTAATCCTATATTTGTGGGGTCAAGATATTTTCTTAATTCATTATACAAAACTTGAATATGAACTTCCGAAGATCTGGCATTTGCATGAAATCTAAGTTCGTCATCATAAGCCGAAAGGCCTACTGCATCACGCTGCCGGCGTAATAAATAAATCAATGAAGCTGCACAGTAAATAGAAAAACGCAGTTTGTTAAACCCCTTGCTTTCGTACGGAAAAAGCATTGAGGATGATATATCAAGAAAAATTTGTCCTCGCAGATTAGTTTCTTCCTCATAACGCTTTACAAAGAGTTTTTCGGAACGTGCATAGAGCTTCCAATCAATATGCTTAGTGCTTTCGCCTTTGTTGTAAAGTCTGTGCTCGGCAAATTCTACAGAAAAACCATGAAAAGGACTTTTATGTAATCCTGTAATAAAACCTTCGACAACCTGTGAGGCAATAAACTCAAGATTATCGTACTCCGGAAAGTGTTCTATGTCGCGAAGGTTATCCACAAATTTTGTTTTTGCAAATATATGAAATCATTTTGCCAAAATTTGGTATAATGGACAAAAAGTAGTTTGTTTTAATTCACCATTTTAATTTTTACAAAATCGGCATCTCTCCTCCTCGAAAATGGCATTATAGAACGCTCAGACCGTAATTACTTTATAGGTAATCCATACTTTAAAAGGTTTATTGTGAATTATGCTTCGTAGGGTAATGCTTGGATGCGTAATTTGTGCTTATCCACCGTAATTCTTTGTCTTACAAGGTCTTTACAGCAGAATTTGCAAGGCTCGGATTCTGGTTATAAAGGCTCAGTTTGCCATTGGCGAGCTAGCCCTTTGGGCTGCGGTTAGTCCAGAATATTCAGCACTAAATTCTATCAATTAATTTGCTTTTCACAATTTCATAAGCTTCCATAGGCTTATAAATCACAGTTGGTCGAAGAATTGCCAGTGTATCGTTCAAAAATAATTCTTCATGCATTTTCCCCTCAATGTTTGCTAAAAAAACTGTTTGAGAAGGTGATTGCCCATCAGAGAATTCCATATATCTACGATAACACATTATAACCTTATCGGGGTTTATGGTAGGATTTTCCAAGGCTTTTTGCAAATCAAACAAATCACGCCCTTTTTTACGTTGATACAATGCCCTTAATTTAGTGCCAATCAGTTCGTCCAAATGATAGGTAGTTATCATGCAATTACCGTTAAACCACCTACTTTTTACTTCGAATGGGATTTTAGCATATCCAAGCACTGTGAAATGTTCTTTACAATTAATTTCAACTTTTAGTTTAATTGGAACAATTGGTGGAAATGTTGACTCTACTTTGAAGAGCATGGTGTTGTTGTTTCGCTTTTGTTTTATAACTGGTCTGCCAAGAAAAGCTAACACTTCACGTATGTTATCGAGAATCTCACCGACATTTCCTGCCTTAATCTGCACTAAATCAATGTCTTCTGAATATCGTGGTTGCTGCGAGAGATAAAGTTTATGCAAGGCAGTACCTCCGCGAAAGGCTAAATTGGATGACAGGAACTCATCTTCGTATATGGCAATCAAAGCGCGGCAAATTATTAAATCCTGTTCAACCATCAACATCTCATTCCAAGGTGCGCTAGCTTTCCATTCTATTATATGCTCTTTTGGTATCATAATTCTATTCTTATAAGTCAAACTCAATTTCTCAGAGCTGGGTCGATACTTTTAATTCTCAATTCAACATTTTTTGTATCACTAAATATCATCAACCTCAATTACTTCATTCACAATTATTTTCCATTTATCGTTTATTTCATATTCTGAAAAAATCCTTTTTTCAGATAATGTTGATAGTGGATATTTGCGAAATTTCAGTTTTGCGTCTTGTGATTTCTGGAATAAATCATTTGCTATGTTCTTGAATTCAAGAAAATCTAACAAATAGCCTAATCTCTGAATAACTGCGATATCAATAGATTCTAAAAAATCTATGTTTAGGTTTGAAAAATCCAACATCTCCGCAAATTCACTTAAAACAGTTGCTGCCCGATTTATCCCTCCAACATTCTTTTCATAAATAATAAGGTCAAAAGCTGTCAACTCTGGTTTGGATACATTTATATAGCCACTGTTTACCCTTACTTGTGTAATATACTCAGCTTGAATATCCTTCTTTGTTACGAAATTAATTTTAATGTCACCTTTGAGTTTATCACGTAAAATCCGCGAATTTGAAATAACAAAAAATTCCATAGGTGCTTGGTGCGAAGCTCCTTGCAATGAAGCTGCACTAAGCAAAGCAACATAATAATCCTTTCTTAAAAACTTCATTAGTTGATCAATGTACTCAATTGCCGGAGGAATGCCGTTAAGACCATATTCGGGAAGAATTACTGCGTAAAAATCTCTCCAAACCGATAAAATCTTTTTCTTTTTTGAAAGGCGATACAATGTATTCCTGATGTTATAAGCAGACATCTCAGGAAACACCTCCATCAATTCCGGCCTGGAAAAAACTGATTTTCCGAGTTTGGGCAAATCTTCAACCCATTGTCCTATTTTGTGATATTCTTTCAACTGTCGGGTTCTTACGATACGTCTGCAATAATAATCATAATTTGATTATTATTGCAGACACAAAGATAATTAAATTTTTAATCCGGTAAGAAAAAATAGATGCTATTATTTTCTAAATAACTCAAATGAAATTGAACACCGAATGCATTATGCTTCGTAGGGTTACGCTTGGAGGCGTAATTTGTGAATTGGTACACTCGGATTTGGACTTGAGCGTTTTTCTTGTGAGCTCGGCGCAGCTATATACAAGGGAGCGTTGGGAAAACTGATATTTTCTCAGCCACTCGGATTGCAACCGATGCGCCAACAGTCGCAGAGTTCAACGAAGTTAAATCCTCACCAGCGAGGAGGATAAATGATAATAACTCTAATACTTTTGCCAAAAATCAACTTGATTATTCGTTTATTCTACAGCAATTTTATTTGTATTCAATTTGCCACCAATATTGTTTTTTATCAAATAAACACCTTTTGCCAAGCCACTTAAATCAATTGTTTGAATATTATAACCTGAGCTGTAACTCTTGCTAATAGCATAGACTTGTTGGCCCAAATTATTGAAGACTTCAATTTTTATTTCTTGTGTGAAAGGGATAGAAAATTCCATATAAAACAAACCATTATTGGGGTTGGGATAGATATGGTATGAAGCGAAATTGTTATTTTCAACGATGCCAGTGTATATGAAACTTATGACATTTGAAGAAGATGAACTACAGCCAGATAATGTTACAATAGTATAATAATCACCAGTTGCTAATGGTGTATAAACTTGGCTCGTCTCACTAGGTAATATTCCAGATTGATTATACCATTGATTCCCAATCTC
>DAOOPK010000055.1:0-14057 GCA_035388205.1 Bacteroidales bacterium | reverse complement strand
TATATACTTTCTTTAAACCTGAAGCAGATTCAAAAGGGATTAAATTGAAAAGCTCGTGTTACTTACCAGAGGACAAGGCATTTTTAAGAACTGATAGGGAAAAACTGTTATCGATATTGACAAATCTAGTAAAAAATGCTATAAAATATACTGAATCTGGAGTAATAGAAATAGGCTATTCAAATAAGACTAACAGTTTTGAGTTCTATGTAAAAGATACAGGAATTGGAATTAAAGAGGAAAGACAACAAGCTGTATTTGAGAGATTTGTTCAGGCAGAAATTGATGATAAAATGGCAAAACAAGGTGCAGGACTAGGTTTAACGATATCAAAGGCTTATGTTGAAAAACTGGGTGGCAAAATATGGTTGGAAAGTACTATTGGAGTAGGGTCTATATTTTATTTCAGCATCCCCGACAGTAGTTCTAAACGTATCCTTGACAGTAAATTAATCGTTGATACCAATCACGCTGATTACAAGTTCGAAAATCTTACTGTTATGATTGCGGATGATGATAACTTTTCAGAGCGTCATCTAACGTTAGTACTAAAAAGCTGGAATTGTGATGTGATAATTGCTAAAAACGGCATAGAAGCTATCAATCTTTATAAATCACATCCTGAGATAAAAATAATCATGATGGATATTAAAATGCCTGTTATGGATGGGCTGACTGCGACTCGTGAGATTAGAAAAATTGACAATGGCATTGTAATAATTGCAGTAACAGCTTATGCTATGAGTTCGGATGTTGAAAATGCTATTAATGCAGGTTGTAACGAGCATGTTGCAAAACCTATTGTCAGGAAAGATCTATTAGCAAAGCTAATAAAGTATAGCAGATAAAACAAACGTTAGGTAAAGAGTTTATTTATTACGGTTGTTTCGGTTGTTTCTGTTATCATCACGATTTTTGAAATTCTCATGTCTGTTGTTCCTCTTATTGAAAGATGTCTTATCGTGATTAGCTTTTTTAAATCCTCCTGACCTATTTTCCGAATTCCCGTTTTTAACTTCTACTTTAAGCCTTTTTCCGGCATATCTTTTATTATTAAAAGCTTTGATAACCAAATTTTCCATAGCAGATTCCATTTCAAAAAAAGTATATCCCGGAAGAATTTCTATTTTACCTATTTCTGCTCCTGCGATACTATCATTTGCATTTATCAAATCCATCAGTTTGAGTTTTGTAAGACCGTCTTTTTCGCCAAGTGTCAGAAAAAATTTAGTAAATTTTGTATCCCCTCTGTTCCGTCCGCGTTTGCCGTCTCTACGTTCTGATGATGAATCTCTAAATTCGCTTTTATCATTTATATTCAAATCGGGAGCATTTTTGTAGTAAGTCAGAAAACGATTAAATTCTACCGAAACAAACCTCTTTATAAGTTCATCTCTGTCAATCCAGCTCAGTTTCTTTAAGATCACAGGTAAAAAGTCGTGGATTTGGCTGTCAATGTCTTCAATTTTCTCAATTTTGTCAATCATATTCATTAATTGCTTCATGCAAATTTCTTTTCCTTCCGGGACTTGCTTACGTGTAATAGGTCTTTTAAGGGTTTTTTCAATTTCCCGTATTTTATGAAGCTCTTTTGTGTGAACTATTGAAACAGATTCGCCTTTTTTACCGGCTCTTCCTGTTCTGCCGCTGCGGTGAATATATACTTCCCTTTCATCAGGCAAATTATAGTTGATTATATGAGTTAGATCATTTACATCCAATCCACGAGCAGCAACATCAGTAGCAACAAGTAACTGTAAGTGTCCGCTGCGGAATTTCTGCATTACATGATCCCGTTGTGCCTGAGAAAGATCCCCATGCAATGCATCTGCATTATAACCGTCTTCGATCAGTTTGTCAGCAATCTCCTGCGTTTCTTTACGTGTACGACAAAAAACAATTCCATATACATCAGGATTTATATCAGCTATCCTTTTTAATGCCAAATAGCGGTTTTTTGCATTAACAACATAATAAAAATGTTCAACGTTTTCAACACCGGAATTCTTTAGTCCAACTGAGATTTCAATCGGGTCGTGCATGTAGGTTTCTGCTATTTTCATTATCTCGGGTGGCATCGTTGCTGAAAATAGCAAAGTTTGTTTATCCTTAGGCGTGGTTTCCAGAATCAGATCAATATCTTCTTTAAAACCCATATTTAGCATTTCGTCAGCTTCGTCAAGAACCAAGAATGAAATTTTATCAATTTTTAAGACTTTTCTTTTTATTAAGTCCAAAACTCTACCAGGCGTCCCGGCAATAATATGTGCTCCTTTTTTTAGATCCCTTATTTGATTTTCAATTGAGGCACCACCATAAACCGCTACTATCCGAACTTCAGGAATGAATTTGGCATAATTTGTTATGTCTTTTGCAATCTGCACACATAATTCACGTGTTGGACTTAAAATAATGCATTGAGTATAATTATCTTTTTTATTAATCTGTTCCAAAATCGGCAATCCAAATGCAGCAGTCTTTCCCGTTCCTGTTTGAGCAAGCCCTACAAGATCTTGTTTAGTTTGTAGTAAATGAGGAATTACTTTCTCCTGTATTGGTGTTGGGTTGATAAAATCAAGTTCTTTGACTGCTTTAAGAATGTTCTCGCTCAGACTGTAGTTTTCAAATGTGTTTGTCATAAATAAATTTCAAGGCACAAAAGTACTATAAATTATTGAGATAACCGGATTTATTTCTATGGCTTATAGCAACGACTTGTATTGGGAAGATAAATGTATATATTAATCATGCTTTATTACATCCGGCAATAATATTTCATTAGCAAAAATTTAACAAATAGTTTTAATCAAAAATAGAAAATACATATTAGTTTTGACTTTTAAAATTTGTGAGATAGGATGGAAATTTTTTTGAAAACTTTAGTACTAGTTGTATTTTTTTCTTCTGTTTATTGTATTCAGTCATTGTATGCTCAATCAGTAATGAAATACACTATCAGTGGTTACATTAAGGATAAAGAAAACGGAGAAACTCTTATAGGAGCAAATATTTATCAACCAGAGACAAAAGTAGGTGCGACAACTAATATTTATGGATTTTATTCAATAACACTGCCCGAGGGTAAATATAAAATCACTTATTCATACATCGGATATGAGGATTTTATTGCCGAACTAGATCTTTCTGCTGACTTAAGCTTTGATGCAGAGCTCGTTACTGCAGCAAATATTATTTCCGAAGTTGTCGTAAGTGACAAAAAATCTAATGAAAATATTGTGTCAAACGAAATGAGTCTGTTCCGTCTCGACAATAAAACTATTCGTCAGATTCCTGTATTTATGGGTGAGTCGGATCTTATCAAAGCTGTGCAACTAATGCCAGGAGTAAGTATTGCAAGCGAAGGTTCATCAGCTTTCATTGTCCGTGGAGGCTCGTCTGATCAAAATCTGATTTTACTCGATGAGGCAACAGTTTACAATCCTTCGCATTTGATGGGCTTTTTCTCGGTTTTTAATTCGGATGCAATAAAAGATGTGAAGCTCTACAAGGGCGATATCCCTGCAGCTAACGGAGGCAGACTTTCATCTTTGCTCGATGTGCGTATGAAAGATGGAAATAAAAAGAACTTCGATGCAAGTGGTGGCATTGGTCTTATTTCTAGCCGCTTAACTGTCGAAGGCCCAATAGTCAAAGATAAAGCATCGTTTATTGTGTCAGGTCGCAGAACCTATGCTGATTTGTTTTTTCCTCTTTTTCAAAAAAAGGACAGTCTTCTAAGTAAATCAACTTTGTACTTTTATGATATTAATGCAAAAATAAACTGGGATATCTCAGCCAAAGACAGGATTTTTATTTCCTCATACTTTGGAAAAGATGTTTTTCGCTTTACCGGTCAGGATATTAGCTGGGGAAACAATACTGAGACTTTCAGATGGAATCATATTTATAATCCTAAGTTGTTCTCGAATCTCACTTTGTTATACTCTGATTATCGTTACGAATTAGCTAGTACCACCGGAACTCCCAAATTTGTTTGGACTTCGAATCTGCGTGATTATAGTGTGAAATACGATTTTACTGCTTACCCAAATGCTAAGAATACACTCAGATACGGAATTGTAGGAACTTTCCATCAGTTTAAACCTGGCTTGTTTGTGGTAACAATGGAAGATACAACCTTTGACTTCAAGCTTAAAGAATCGCAGGCTCTCGAATATGCTGGATATTTAAGCAACGACCAGAGAATTGGAGGGAATCTTACAATTAATTATGGAATCAGATATTCGTTTTTTAGCAGCATTGGCGAAGCAACATTAAACCGATACGATTCTGCATATAATTTTGTTGATACTGTTCATTACGGTAAAAACGAAATTTATAACACATATTCAGGATTTGAACCGCGCTTTAGTCTCACATATGTGCTGAATGAAAAATCCTCAATTAAAGCCGCATATGATCGGACAATGCAGTATGTTCAGTTAGCCTCGAATTCGTCTGGGGGAAACCCTCTTGATATTTGGTTTCCTGCCTCGCCAAACGTAAAACCTCAAAGTGGACATCAGGGAAATATTGGATATTTCAGAAATTTTGAGAAGCCTGGACTGGAAACTTCTGTGGAAATATTTTACAAGAAAATGTACGATCAGGTTGACTTTAAAGATTATGCAAATCTTCTGCTAAACGATAGGATGGAAGGAGAGTTGCGTTTTGGAGATGCCCAAGCTTATGGAGCAGAGTTTCTTGTGCGCAGAAATACTGGTAATCTTACTGGTTGGATAAGTTATACGCTATCACGCTCCGAAAGAACAATCATTGGAATTAACAACAACAATACTTATTTGTCGAATTTTGATAGAACTCATAATCTTTCGGTGGTAGCAACTTACACAATTACTCCGCGTCTTAGTGTCTCAGCAAATTGGGTTTATGTTTCGGGTGTGCCTGCTACTTTGCCAATTGGCAGATATTATTTTGGGAATGTTTTAATTCCTGTTTATTCTGATCGCAATGAAGCTCGTTTGCCAGCATATCACCGACTTGATCTGTCAATAACTCTGAAAAATAAAAACAAAAAAGAAAGGCGTTTCAATTCAGAATGGAATTTCTCTGTTTACAATGTTTATAATCGTAAAAATCCATATTCATACTATTTTGAAACACAAAAAGACAATCCTCAGGTAATTAAATCATACAAAATGAGTTTACTTCCGATTGTCCCTTCAATCACTTATAATTTTAACTTTTAAGTCGTAGCAAAATGAAGAATATAAAAACATATTTACTTATTTCAGCAATCGTGGTTTTATTTTATTCCTGCAAGGAAGAATTCGACTACAATCAGATGACAGAAGGACTTGAACGCATGGTTGTAGAGGCATATATTACCGATATCGATTCAATTCATACAATTAAATTGATGCGTAGTTCGGATTATATTGATCCACAGCCAGCAATACCAGCTTCTACGGCTATTGTTACAGTTAGTGACGGTACAAATACTTATAATTTTTCCGAAGTGAATCCTGGAGTTTATCAAAACATGGTGCCATTTCACGGGATTGTTGGTAAAACTTACAATCTTAGTATCAGTTACGAAGAAGAAAATTATTCGGCAAAATCTGCTCTCGGGGAGTGTTTCGAAATGGAGAATATATATTCTTATTACCAAGACAGCATAAATTATTTACTTTTATGCGGACAGGAGCCCACACAACCAAATCAGTACTACATATTTAAAACAATTATTAACGGAGTAGCAGACGATACATTAACAAATTGGGATTCTTTTGACGATGAACTGATTAATGGACATTACTTCGATTACGAATTATTTGCGATGCTTCGTGGAAATGAAACTGATACAATTGATGTGATTCTGAGTTCTGTGTCAAAAGAGTTTTACGACTATTTTACAAGTATTGCGCAAAATACAGGTTATGAACCTGATCCTTTTTTTAGTACAACTCCTGCAAATTTCAAAGGAAATATAAACAACGGAGGATTAGGATTTTTTCAGGCAATGTCTGTTAGAAAGAAAAGCTGCATTAGGCTGTAGAGATAGCACCTTTTTAACTTTCCATCATCCGCGCCAGTACCTTTTTTAACTTTCCATCATCCGCCCAAGCGGTTATGGAAACGTTAAAAAACAAAACACCAAACCCAATTTTTTAAAATAAATCCTACACTGACGTTTACATTGCCTCCAATTTAAAGTAGATTTAATAGTCGTTTTTGTCGGCAATGTAAAGTCCATTTAGTGCACCTTTTTTAGCTTTCCATCATCCAAATCAGTACCTTTTTTAACTTTCCATCATCCGCGCAAGCGGTTATGAAAACGTTAAAAAACCCAACACCACAATTTGTGTTTTTTATTCGACAATTATATCATTTATAGAATTTTCGATGGTTGGGTCAGAACATTCATGGGCCTTTACGAAATCATCATAATTTTCAAAATATGGCACAAATTTACTTTTCCAGAAATCTTCAATAGTATTTTGCTTATTTCCAAGGTATGATGACCAAGGGTATTCAATCTGATGTTTGACGAAGCCATGTTTTACAGGATTTTTGTGAATGTAAACAATGATGTTTTTGTAGTATTCAATATTGTCAACAGGTTTCCTTTCAAAGTTTTTAATAAATAAACTGCCTAATCGATGGTGTCTGATGTTAAACCATCTC
Organism: Bacteroidales bacterium; assembly: GCA_035388205.1. Lineage (GTDB taxonomy): Bacteria > Bacteroidota > Bacteroidia > Bacteroidales > ML635J-15 > Bact-19. The sequence continues at coordinate 7,409 of DAOOPK010000055.1, read as the reverse complement.
GAATACGAATTGAAAAAGTGTTTAAACATTTCAACTGGCTGGGGTTTTAACAATAGTTCCTGATTGCCATTATTTGTAAAATATACTGACCACTTTTTTGATGAATCACGACTTTTTGAATTTTTCGAATCTACATATCCAATTTCAGCTTCATTTTTAATATAAACCATAAAGTGAAAATGATTTTTTAGTAATACCCAGGAAATTACATCTGCAACAGGGGAAATATAAATTTCCACATTGTTGAGAAATTTCAAATAATCTTCTTCACATGTGAAAATGTTTTCATAATTGTTACCTCTATTATAAACATGATAAAATTTGCCATATTCAAGTTTGTCTGCCATAAATTGTTGCATTTTCAACAAAAATAATTCATTTTCTCCTGATTTAACATGATTTACAACTGTTTTTAATTTTCCAATCCAATGGCACCTTTTTTAACCTTCAGCACCAGCTCCATTACCTTTTTAACTTTCCATCACCAGCGCCAGTACCTTTTTTAACTTTCCATCATCCGCACCAGTACCTTTTTAACTTTCCATCATCCGCGCAAGCACCTTTTTTAACTTTTCATCATCCGCGCAAGCGGTTATCGTTAAAAAAACAATTCAACCAGCAGTTTATTCGTCAAACATACATGTTCATTATTTCTGTTTTGGAAATTGGTTAGTATTTGCAAAATATCAGAATCGTTAATATTTCCAAAGCTTTTTTCGATAAAGGGGCAAGGTTTTACGTTGCCGGCTGGATCAATGTATATAAATAGTTTTCCACCTACGCAACCTCGTTTTGCTTCCCATAAATCGGGCGAATATGTGATTGGTAGATTTTTGTAATCAGAAGATTTTTGATTTTCTATGGTTAGCTTTTCCAATTGCTTAAAATCTGCCAAATTAAAACTACTGTACTCATCATTTAATACATGATGCATTTGCCTTGGAGTATAGCAATTGATGAAATGTGCCCCTTGCCGTCCAGCAAAATCGATGTAATTTTTGAAATCTGTATCCTGCAATAGCGTTTTGCCAAAAACACAATCTATGGCTACTAGAAGTCCAGTTCTATTGGCTGCCTTTATTGCTTCAGTAGCATACGAAAAAGCTTTTAGAGTTCCTTTTACCGAATTAATCTGTTCGGCATTTATAGAATCGAGAGAAATCATTACCCCTTTTAGTCCTAAATCTTTCAGAATAGATAGCTTTTCAATGCTAAGTTGATATCCAGTGGAAAGTAACCAGAATCTGGTTTTACTTGTTCTAAATTTTTGTAAAATCTTAGTCAAATCGTTCCATCTCATCATTGGCTCTCCACCCGATAGGTAAATGCTTGTTATTCCTTTTTCAATCAGACTTTCGATTGTAGCGATAATTGTTTCAATGCTTAGTCTTTCTTCTTGTGTGTGCAGATCGGAATTGTAACAATACTTGCATTTAAAAGGGCACTTTGATGTAATGCAAACAATTGCAAAAACAAGTTGTGGCTGTTTACTGTGATTTATCCATTCAATATCTCTTAAGACATTTTCGATAAAGTCTTTTGAATTTACCGGTGGCATATCAGGAACTGCAATTATTTCACCATCAGCAATTACATATCTATTCGGATTGGTTTTAAAAAGGCATCTGCTATCTTTAAAGTAGTTTTTTATTTCCTCGAAAGCTTTTAAAAAACCAAAATAGGCAAACGCGTTAATGTATAATCGAATTGCAACTTGCAAGTCTATCCACTTTTTGCGAAAACCATATATGAATTTTGTTTCTGACATTATCTAAGATTTGTTTCAAAAACTGCATACTGACTATCTGGAACCACTTTTTCGCCGCAGATTCTTTCAATATATTTAATAGCCATATTAATGCTGTCCTTGTTTTCTTCAAAAATGAAACCTCCTATTCCCGATTTGTATCCAGCGATTAAAACGTCTTGTACCATTTGATTTATTAATGCCATTTCAATTCCTTTTTTTCGGAATTTAGGATCAACTCCTATCTCTGTAAACCTAAATGCTTTTATCGGATTGAAAAGCTTAAATCGTAAAACATCTTTGCTGAAATTGCTACTTGCTTTTAATTCGCGGTTTCTTTTGAGTAATTGGTTAAAGTCGGGGAACCAAAATAGAAAACCAACTGGTTCGCCACTATATTCAGCAATAAGTAAATTTTCCTCCTGGATTAAGAACTGAAATTGCTCAAAAAGCTCCAAATCTTCAACAGCTTCTCTTTCTGCCCAAAAAGGATGTTCGCGAAAACAAGTATTATTTAGTTGTGTGTAAATTTTTGAATATTCTGACAGATTCTTTTTATTCAATTTCTTTATGCTGATGTTTTTGTCTAGTTTAATTTTTGAAGTTAAGTTTATAAAGTTCTCTGAGGTTCGTGCTGGAAATTTAAAAGATAGAATTTTTCTAGCCTCGAGTTTACTGAAATAATCCTTGTAATATGGCAAATTGTATGGCAGTCCAAAGATTGGAACTTTGTCAAAATTATTAAGCAGAATTCCTGCTCCGTAGTTCAGATGTCCGTTTAAACCAAAGCAAATTTTTATTTTGTTGGGAAAACGATTCTTTGCTTCATTGATAATTTCTTCGGCGATGTTTTCCAATCCAAATTTAGCTTCAAAAAATGCAACCTGAACATAATCGGGTAGGAGCGAATCAAGAATAAATGCAAATCTGCAAATCAGAATCCCATCTTTCTCAACGATTATAGGATTTACCTGAGCATGTTTATGGAAAAATGTTGGACCATCAATAACCAGTCTTAAAATATCATCTTCTGAGGCTCTGTAATAAGGATTTTGGCTATATATTTCCGATCCGATTGCGTAAAATCGGTCGAGGTCTGTGGCAGTATTTGCATCAATAAATTTCAAATAAAAATCTCTTTTGGTTTTTCGAATCCTAAAAATGTTGAGTACATAGAAGCGCAATATGCACCTGCATTTCCCAAAACTATAAAATCACCGATTTTAGCTTTTGGCAGCATAACATTATGAGCAAGATAATCTCTTGAATAGGTTGAGCAACCGTTGATTTTTGTCGTGATTTTATTTTCATCCTTTACCTTCCCGTTTTTATCCAATAGCCACACTGGATGGAAAGACTCTTCGGGATATAACAATGGCCGGGGAAATTGTGTCGAACATGCATTTACGCCAATAAACTGGATTTCATTTCTGAATTTAACATCCGTTGTTTTGCAAATAAAATATCCAGATTGCCCACCGAGAATTCTACCAGGTTCCAATATCAGCTTAATAGTTTTTCCCCTTTTCTCCGAAAGCTTTGTCATTAGTTCGGAAATGCATTTGTTGTATGTCTCGAAATCGAAGTTTGTTTCTCCATTTTTATCAATACCAAAACCACCTCCAAAATCAAGATATTCAATATTTGGAAAATCCTGCGACAACTCGATTAGCATTTTGTAATAGCTTATAAAATAGTCAATGTCGGTTATGTCAGTACCAATGTAAATATGCAATCCATTGATTTGATCTTTGTTTTTTATAGACTTTATCTCCTCAGGGTTTAAGCCTAACCTGCTATTTTCGCCAATAAATACTCCAGTTCTACCGGATTTGGGATTAAAAGACTTATTATAAATGTTACATCTGATTCCTACAGGTTTGTCTGGAAAATTCTTAAACCAATAATCCAATTGTGTCACAGAATCGAGATTTACATGGATATCTTCATCATGAGTTCGATGGAGCATTTCCCGATTTATTGAAGAGGCTGTAAAAATAATCTGTTCGTTATTAAATCCTGCTTGTTTAACCTCGTTAAGATGGATTAGTGAGTTTATAAATACATTAAATCCTTGGTCTTTAATTATTATTAGAAACTCGGGATTGCAATTTGCCATCGTTGCAAAATGAATAGCTGTGTTTGGGTAGGAAATGTTTTTGAATTGATTGCAAGTTTCGATTATTTTATCCTTATCATACAGGTAAACAGGTTCATTACTTTGTAAAGTTTCTGCTTTTATCCATTCCAACAGCTTCTCTGACAGCATTATCTATAATTTTACTTTGTGATGTCAATATTACAATATTTTTTTGAGATAAGGAATTTTTTGGAGTTTAAAAAACAGGAAAACTCGTTTCCTTGTTTTAAAAAGTGATCTAAAAAATTAATTTATTCTTTGTTGAATTTTCTGAAGTAGTTGTTCTGATCATCCTTCAAATTAAGAATATACATTCCAGATTTGAAATTACTAATGTTAATAACAGAATTGTTAGAAGTCATTGTTCCGCTCATAACAACCTGACCAGTAATGCTTACGATATTCCAAGTGATTTCATCTGAGTTAGATTCTGATAATCTGATATTAAGCAAATCATTAACAGGATTTGGATAAATCATCAAGTTTTGGTCATTATTTGTAAATTCAATATTTTCAGATACATCAACAAAGCCGTTGCAAACAACACCAGCTCCAGTAGTAGCTCCGCCACCTGTAATGCTAATTGTTTCAGTATTGTAATATCCAACTTCGAGGCCAGCTTTTAATCTTACATAAACTGTCGTTTCAGTTCCGTCAAAAGCACTAATAACAATTGGCGTACTCTGGAATCCTGTTCCAGTTGTTAAAGAAATTTCGTAATTTATTGTTGGATTGATAGTTACATCAGAGCCATCGAGGAATTCACCTCTCAATACAAAAGATTGTTCTGCTGAAGGTCCAAAACTCCAAATATAATAGAACCCATCAAGTGTTTCAGTGTTTACTATAAGTTCGGGAGTTAATAATTCCTCAACAGATCCATTACATGTAACTGTTTTATCGGATGCTCCACCGCCACTGATGATAATAAGTTCCGAATTATAAATTCCAAATTCCAAGCTGGCTTTTAAGCGAACGTAGATTGTTTGCGAACTGCCATTATAAGCAGAAAGAACAATTGGTGTTGATTGATAACCTGTTCCACTACTTTGCGATATTTCGTAATTTGCAGGTGGTGTAATTGTAACATCGTCACCATTAAGATCTACGCCAGTTAGAGTAAAGCTAAGTTCGGCAGATGGTCCAGAGCCTTCAATATAGTTGAACCCGTTGAGAATTGTTGGATTTGCGCTAAGTGTCGGGTCTAAAACAGAACCACCACAGTAAATGTTTATATTATCGAGGTATGCTCTTTTTACATTAGTACCGATTTTGATTTTTGATGAAGCTGTTCCACCTGTTATCTCTATGCTGGTGGATTGGAAATCGGTTGTGGGTGTGAAATCAGAGCCTATTTGAACAAAGTTTACTCCATCGGCAGCATGAAAAACTTGAACAACAGAAGCATCCGTTCCCCATTTTGCATAGTCAAAGTTTAGAGACGCACCTTCGCTAAGATCAATAGCTGGAGTGATTATATAACCATTTGCTGAACTTGTTCCTAATTTTATTTCTCCTCCTGCCGAATAAATTTTTAAACCTGTCCATCCGCTTGTTTGTGTGTATGTGTCAAGTGAACCTGAAATATCTGTTGTTGCAGGACTTTCGTGAGTGCCGGATGTAAATCCGCTAAAATCTTCTGCAAGGCAAGGCTCAGTAGATACATCTGATACACTACCATTGCAGATAACTTCTGCATCAACAGCTCCACCACCTGAATTTATGATAGATTCAGAATTGTAATTTTCAACTGCTAAGTCTGCTTTTAAACGAATATAGATTGTTGTTGCAGTTAGAGTTGCAGAAGTATATGCAAGATTAAGAGTATTTGTGAATCCTGAGCCGGAACTTTGAGAAATTTCATAATTTGTAGGAGCAGTTACAATTATATTTCCCGGATATCCTGTAAGATTAGAACCGTTAAGAGAATAAGACTGTTCACTTGAAGGGCCTGATCCTATAGTATATGAAAAACCCGAAAGCGTTGTTGGATTAGCTGTTAAAACAGCAGGAGGAACATCTGTAACACTCCCGTTGCAGGTTACATTCACAGTAGTAGCGCCACCACCTGCATTTGATATAATTTCCGAATTGTAAGTGCCAATTCCCAAATCAGCTTTTAAGCTTACATAAATAGTTGTTGAACTGAGAGTTGCTGAAGAATATGCAATGTTAAGGTTTGTTGTATAGCCACTTTCTGAACTTAAAGAAATTTCGTAATTTGTTGGTGCCGTAACTGTTATATCTCCAGGATAATCTGTAAGATATGTTCCACCTATTGAATAAGACTGATATGCAGAGGGTCCGTTACCTACAATATAATTGAACCCATTTAAGTTAGTTGGATTTACAGTTAAAGATGGCGGTGGTACATCCTCTACAGTTCCGTTACAAGTAACAGTAACTGTTGTAGCTCCTCCTCCAGAGTTTGTAATTATCTCCGAATTATAAGTTCCAACACTTAGTCCAGCTTTAAGTCTTACATAAATAGGCGTAGAACCTAAAGTTGCCGACGTATAAGGAACATTTACACTTGTTGCATAGCCACTTTCCGAGCTTAGTGATATTTCATAATTAGTTGGAGAAGTAATTGTTAGGTTGCCTGGATATCCCGTGAGAAAACTTCCGCTTATATTATATGATTGTGATAATGAAGGTACTGAACCTTCTATATATGTAAAACCGGACAATGAAATCGGTGAAATATATAACTCAGGATCTGTTGTTAATGCACTGATTGTCAATTCATCAACAATTAGATAGGTGCTTGGATTACTGGCTACAATTTTTATTCTGATATCACTGCTGTTATCATTAATTGCAAGATCAAATGTCTGATATGTCGTACCTGAAAAATTCTGCGTGGCTATGGTAACAAAAGCTCCACCTCCAACAGATTTTTGTACCGTAAAACTTCCACCGCCAATGTCATTTTTTTCTCTGTATTGAAATGTAATTGATCCAATAGTATTAACTGATGGAGAAATAATTGATGACGTCGAATTCGCCTGAAAAAGTGCTGCACTGCCTATCCCTCCTACAGAGTATGCAGCATATTCTCCTCTGATAGTTACGAGTTCCCAGGTTAAGCCACTATTGTATGTATGTGAGCCTGTGTAATAATCACTTGGACCGTTAGTAAAACTTTCTGTAAAATGATCAGTTGAGTATAATGCTGAAGAAATTAATAATACAAATAGTGTTGTGAATAAAAGTTTAATCATTTTCATAGATAAATATTTTAATTATTTCAAATTATTAGGTTCAATTCTAAAGTAAATATTTTAATGAATAACTACTTTAATAGTTACAAATTCAAAATTATTAAAAACTGTAAAAATATACAATCCGGGGCTAATACCTGATTTATCAATATTTAATGTGAATTGTTCTTCTTCAATATTGATAATATCTGTTTTTATTATTTTTCCTGACATATCCGTTATTCTGATATTAAGATTACCCAGATTCGGATTGTCAATTAATAATGTTGCTGCATAATCAGGGTTATATAAACAGCTA
>DAOOPK010000054.1:0-14152 GCA_035388205.1 Bacteroidales bacterium | reverse complement strand
TCTTGGGAGAAATGTAAAAGTTGATAATCTGGTTCATATTGCTCATGGTGTTAAAGTTGGACAAAATTCTGTAATCATTGCTAATGCTATGATTGCAGGAAGTGTTGAAATTGGAAAAAATGCATGGGTAAGTCCCTCTGCTTCTGTTTTAAATCATAAAAAAGTTGGTAATAGTGTACTTATAGGTCTTGGAGCAGTAGTTTTAAAAGATATTGACAAAGGTGATGTGATTGTCGGAAATCCCGGTAAAAGTATTCGTAAAAGTTAATCTGATTTTTTTGAATATCTTATAGTTCTTTATTTTCACAAATACCTTTAAAAAGCTTAAAACTCAATTTTTTTTAATTAGTGTTTACATTGACATAAATAATTTTTAAAAAAAAAGACAAAATGCATATTATACTAATATTATTATTAATTTTGGATTTAATAGACAAATTTCAGGCTAGCAAGTTGTTGAATAATAGTAATTAGGAAATCTATTTATATAGAAATAACTCTTGATAAAATTTAATCATTTTTCTTTCTTCATTACCCCAGTTATACTTCTCTTCAACAGCTTTTCTGCCGTTTTTCCCCATATTAGAAAGATTGGATGTTTCTGATATTAACGAATTTATTTTATTTCTAATCTCCGCAGAATTTGTTTGGTCAATGCAAATTCCACAATTAGCAGATTCGATAATTCCTCTCCACAATGAGAAATCAGAAGCAATTACAGGTAACCCTGAAGCCATATATTCAAACATTTTTACTGGAAGCGAATAAATATAACTCGGTGTAGCTTCCAAAATTACCATACCAAGTCTGACTTTTTTTAATAATTCATTAACCCCATTGCGGTCTAAATAACCATAAAATTCTACATTTTTCCATGCCGGATGTGATTTGCATTCCTGTTCCAATGTTGGGGGCGAAAAGTTTCCTGCTAAATGTAATTTAATATCTGTTCCTTCAATTGCGTCAAGTGTTTCAAAAATTCCCCTTGTCCTGAAAATTCCTCCAATATATCCTATTGCAAATTCACGATTTTCCCAATTAGAGTTAAATTCTATATCATCAATTTTAGGATAATTATTTACATCAACAGAGTTTTTATTTACAATTAAAAATCTGTCTCTAATGTGTGGTGTGGCAGCTACAACCCCGTTTAATTGTCTAACAATTCTGTTCTCGTATTTTTCGATAATTTTGGAAACAGTTCCTCTTAAAAACTTTGGAATATAAGGTTTATTGAGTATTTGACGGGGTAAATCTTCATGTGAATCATAAATGACTTTAGCTCCCGACTTCTTTAGTTTTAATGCAATACGTAATAATTCAGGATCGTGCAAATGATAAACATCTGACTTAAGTTCTAAAGCTTTTTTAAGAGCATTTTTTCCGGCTTTTAAAAATCTTGATCTTCTGCTTTTTTCTTTCCCAATGTCGTGGATATTAACTCCGTTTATGATTTCAAATCCTTTGTCATCAGCAACAATAAGATTAACATCCGAAAATTCTTTGGCAAGTGAAACACATTCCTTATGAAAAATTCTGACATCGTAACGCGGGTGTGCAGTTGTAATATGACAGATTTTCATAATTTAATTTTTATTTGTAGTGCAAAAGTATAAAAAAGCTATAAAGCTGAAAGATTTAATTAAGAAACTTAAATATTTTGTATGGACCTAAAAATATTCACTCAGAATAATTACATATTTTAATTACTTTTGGCCTTTATTTTAGCAAGTGTTTAGTAAGATTAGAAATATTATTGCACCTGAATCGGATTTTTCGAAGAACTTCTTTATATTGTTCAAGGGAACCGTTATAGCACAGATAATACCGATGGCTCTGACACCTGTGCTAACCCGATTATACACTCCCGAGGATTTTGGAATTCTTGAATTATTTGTTTCGGTAATTTCAATTTTAGGAGCAATCGCGAATTTCAGATATGAATTGTCTGTTGTTTTACCTGACAGGAAGGAAGATGCCTGGAATATTATGGGTTTTGGATTTTTGCTATCAATCGCATTCTCACTTTTTACTTTACTAATAATTGGTTTATTTGCTGATGAAATTGCATCTTTACTTAATAATTCAAAAATAAAATTCTGGCTTTATTTAGTTCCCTTGGCTGTTGTTTTGCAGGGCTTTTTCAATATGTTAAGTTATTACAATACGCGGGAAAAACTATTTAAAAGCATATCCTACTCCAGTGTGTCAAGAGCAGGCTCACGAACTATTATTCAGATTATTGTCGGGATTTTTAAAAAATCTCCGGCAGGTCTTATAATGGGACAGATAGCCGGATATGCAGTTTCTTTGTGGCCTCTAACCCGAAAAATTAATTTCAGATTGTTTTTTAAGAAAATTACCTGGAAGAACATGAAAGCACAAGCATACAGATATCGAGATTTTCCAAAATTTACAATGCCCGCAACATTAGCAAACAGCACTGCAACTAATATGACAGGAATACTAATTTCTGCCTTATACAGTATCAATAGTGTAGGCTTTTATTCTTTGGCAAATAGAATTCTGGGTTTGCCAAGTGCTTTGATAGGGACATCAATGTCGAATGTTTATTACAAGGAAGCTCATGATCAGTTAAAACGATTGGGGAATGCAAAAGAAGTATTTTTGAGTACACTAAAAAAACTTGTTTTAGTTTCTGTTCCGGTTATTTTGATAATTGTTCTCGGTGGAGAAACACTTTTTGCATTTATTTTTGGAGAGGAATGGCGTATTGCAGGTGTGTATTCAAAAATATTGATTCCGCTGATTATGATTAGATTTATTGTAGCTCCTTTGTCAGTTAGTCTTTCGGTATTTGAACGACAAAAGATATCTTTATATTGGCAAATAGGACTATTGGTGTTAAGTATTTTAGTTTATGTGATTACATGGTTACTTGATTGGGAAATAATATCATTCCTTATTTTAATGTCCTCAGTGTTAAGTATATATTATATATATTTCATATTTTTACTATATAAAGTAGTATCAGGAAAAAATAATTAGCCTTTATTACATATTTCGAATTATGGGGAAATTATATACAAAAGAAGATTTAATAAAAGATTTGAAGGGAATAGGAGTAAAGCAGGGAGATTTGCTTCACATGAAAGTTTCAATGAAAGCAATCGGGAATGTTGAAGGAGGTGCACAGACACTTTTAGATGCTTTACTTGATACAATAGGTTCTGAGGGAACATTGATATCTGATGCATTTATTTCTGTTTACCCCTTACCTATGACACCTGAACAGGAAAAGATAGTTGCTGATGATTTAGCATTTTCTTATGCCGGAGCTTTTGCAAATGCAATGGTTAAACATCCCGATATGAAGCGTAGTCTTCATCCTATACAGAAATTTGCAGCAATTGGAAAAAGAGCCGAAGAGTTTTGTTATACACATACATACGAAGCAGGTGGTTATGATTTGTTGGATAAAATGTCTGAAGCAGGTGGTGTAAATTTGACCATTGGAGAAAAAGTTGCAGGCGTAGGAACTACTCATGTTGCAATAGATATTTTGGGATTTAAGCGTAAACAACTCAATACAGGGGCTTTATATAAGGATTTGGATGGCAGTGTTAAACTAGCTAAAGTTAATTGGAATGGAGGTTGTGCTCATGGATTTCCGAAATTTATACCCCTATATTTTGAAAAGGGAGCAGTCTTAGGTTCTGGAAAAGTTGGCGATGCAATTGGATTATATACGTCGATGAAAAAAACTCTAGAAATTGAAATTGAGACATTGAAAAATAATCCTCAGTTTTTCTTTTGCGATGATAAAGCGTGTTTCTCCTGTCAAATGACATGGGAACACTCGCCTAAAAAAAGGATAAGATTTTATTATAACTGGTTAAAGAAAAATTTTAAGACTTTATCATTTTCCAGAATAAAAACTCTAAAAAAGACAATATCTTAAAGTTATTTCTGATACTTGTTTTTTATCAGTTTCTGTTTTTCGAGAACAGAGTTTGCTAATCCAACCATCGGAGGACCAATAAACTTTCCGTTTTTTAAAGCAACACCTTTGCCTTCTTGTTGAGACTCGTTATATAATCTAAGCATTTCTTCGGCATCGTTTATTTCTTGTTCGCTGGGTGAAAAGTATTTATGTACAAGCTCTAATTCTTTAGGATGCAGTACCATCATACCCTCAAAACCAAGTTTCTTTACAAGCTTGAGATTGATTTCAAGATCCTCAAGATCATGAACTTTAATATGTACAGTATCAATCGGAATTACTCCTGTTGCTCTGGCGGCCATTGCAATCAAAGCACGTGGAGAAAATAGACTAAGATGTTCATCGTCGTGTATTCCTTGTAAATCTGTAATGAAATCTTCGCAACCAAATGCAATGGCAATAACTCTTTTTGAAGCTTTGCAAATATCCTGAGCATTTAATACTGCAGCAGTAGTTTCAATTAAAGGAATAAGTTTATATGTCCCAATTGGAATCTTCTTTTCGTATTCTATTGTTTCAAGTAATTTATCAATAAAATATATATCATCTCCACATTTGGCTTTAGGATACATAAATCCTGTTATTCCATCTATTGTAAGTTGATGAACATCTTTTAATAAATGACCGCTTTCTCGATCATTAATACGGGCAAAAATAAGAAATTTGTTGAGCTTCCCTGATTCGACCCATTTCTGTATTGTATCTCTCGCTACTTGTTTATTTGACTGTGGTTGAACAGAGTCTTCTATATCTAGTAGAAGCACATCAGCGTCACTGCCAGAGGCAGAGTTAAACAATCTTTCGTTGTGTCCGGGAATAAATAACAGACTTCTCATTAAACCTTTCATACGCCTTTTCTTTTTATTAAAACTTTACGTCTAAATTTTAAAACATCCTCATTGTTTTGATTGTATGCCACAGATTCAACATAAACAATACCACGGTCAGATTTGGTCTTAGATGGTGTGCACTCTAATATTTTCGTTCTGACATATATTGTGTCGTTAATAAATACCGGAGCCAGATGATCAATGTTTTCATACATCAGATTTGCTATTGCTTTTCCACTTATGTCAGGAACTGTAATTCCAACAGCCAGACTAAAAACTAATGGTCCTACAACAAGTACTTTGCCATGTTGCTGTTTAGCAGCGTAATCTATGTTTGTATGTACAGGATGATGATTCATTGTTAGTAATGAAAATAAATTGTTATCGCTTTCAAAAATCGTCTTAGAAGCTGAATGATATATTGTTTCTTCGACTTCAAAATCTTCAAAATACCTGCCTATTTCAAATTTATTCATAACTAAAACTTATAATTATTTATGCGAAGATACTCAAATTTAATAATTTCATAACAATAAATTAGTATTACTTAAAATGAAAATTGATTTTGTTAAATTGATACTTGATGTCTAATAAATGAGAAATCTAAGTAATGTTGTTCGACTAATTATCCTCTACTTAACGGTTAATAAACAACTAAGACTTTAAAGAATTAGTTTTCGTTAATTTGTTATTGTAAATGTTATTTTCTATCATATTATTGTTTTTTTTATAATTCAGTTTAATTAACGGCTTTGTTTTTTATTTTTGTATAATATTTAATTCAATAATGATCACAGTAGTCGCATACAATAATTTTCTTGAAGAAAGAAAATATATTCTGGATTTCATCTTTGGAGAAGTCTTTGATTGTGATTACAAATTATCTTTTGATCAAGAAAAATCATATCGAATAAGCAATGAGAATAAAACTCTGATAGTAGCAGACTCTTTTTTTGCAGAAATGGAAGAAGGGTTCCCATATTATGGTGATAAATCTCTTATTCCGGATAAAGTAGATTTTATTGATTATCCTGAGCAAAATGTTTACAGAATTCCTGTTTTATTCGGTAAATCAGATTTAAAAAGTAATGATGGAACGTATTTTCTGGCAAATGATCTCTTTGCTGGCATTTTTTTTATGCTGACACGATGGGAAGAGATTGCGTTAGCAAAATTCGACAAACATGAACGATTTGTGGAGGCTGAAAATCTGTCAGTTAAGTTTGATTATTATGACAGACCTGTTGTGAATGAGTATATTCAATTGATAAGATCTCTTCTAAAAAATTTGGGTATTAATATTAATTATAAAAACAGAGATTTTAATATCTTCCTGACTCATGATATTGATGAAATCGCGAGATATGATACTTTTGGAAAGATTGTAAAAGCACTGGGTGGGGATATAGTCAAACGTAAGAGCATTAAAACATTTATTAAAACACTTAAAGATGTATATCATATAAAGATTAAAAATCAAAATGATGTCTATGATACATTTGATTTTTTAATGAATACTTCAGAAAAAAAGGGTTTACAATCAAGATTTTATTTTATCCCCGGCTATAGTGGGGAAAAAGATGTGCGTTTTGATATCAGAAATAGGTTTTTAAAAACTATCACGGACAGAATTAAATACAGAGGTCATATAATTGGCATTCACCCTTCTTATTCAAGTTTTTGTAATATAAATCAACTTCGTGAAGAAAAAAAGAGACTCGAAAACTATGTGGAGAATATTTATGAAGGCCGGCAGCATTATCTTAGGCTGAAAATTCCTAATTCGTGGCAGGACTGGGAAGATAGTAATCTGAAAATTGATAGCAGTGTAGGATTTTATGACCGTACAGGTTTTAGAGCAGGAATTTGTTTCGAATATCCTTTATTTAATGTTGTCACGAGGAAGAAACTTCAACTTAGGGAAAGACCTTTGATAGTAATGGACACAGCATTGAGAAAGCAGTGCGTAACTAAAGAAAAAACAAAAGAAAGAGGCTTAAAACTTTTTGATTGCACTAAAAAATTTGACGGAGATTTTGTATTATTGTGGCATAACAGTAATCTCAGCGTAAATGAGTGGGAAGGATGGGATGAAGTTTATAAGTCAATAACAGAAAAGATATAATGGAATACATTTTTGCACTATTTTATTTGTCAGGAATTATTAAGAGTTTCTTTATTTATTATCAAATTCCTGTGCCTGTTGATTTGACTCTTGCTTCAATGGCTTTAATGCTTATAAGTATTGTATTTTATTATTCAAAAGAAAAAATTCCATTACAGTACAGCAAAAATAATCTTTTTGCACTTATTTTTTTAGTCTTGTTTTATGTCTGGCTGCTGATAACTTTGTTTTATACTCCTTCAAAATCATATTCTTATCAAAAAGCATTACTATTCATTCCAAACTTGTTAGCTTTTGCTTATCCCTTGGTTTTTAAAAAGTTTAATATTGCAAAATTTTTCAGGATTGTATCTCTGATATTACCAATAATTAGTGTTGTATTTATCAATATATATCTCGAATACAGCAATTCAGGGAATTCAGATGTGGAATTATTTGAATCAATACTTGGATTATATTTGGTTTGTGCTACATTGCTGGGCATAAACGTACTCGTAATTGCCTGCTCAAAAGAGAAAATTTTTAAATCATCATTGATGTCTGCAGGTGTTCTCACAATATCTTTATTGATGATGTTGATTTTAGGAGCAAGAGGTCCATTGCTGTTCTGTCTTGTTATCTTGCTTATATTTATGGGATATAAACTTGTTTTAACTTTCTATTATCAGAAAATACTTATTTCCGAAATCAGAAAAATACTATATGGTTTTTTAGTCGTTGTGATGTTTTTAGGCTTGTTCTTGTTTTTTGGGGATGAATTAAATTATCTGATTCGCAGATCTCTGGTTCGATTCGAATTACTTATGCCTTCAGATGGTAATACTAATAATATGGGGCATTCCGTTGATGTTAGGGTTGACCAGTTGAATTTTGGTATGGAACTAATAACAGACAATTTTCAGGATTCGATGCTGGGATATGGAATAGGAAGTTTTGGTATATTGCATACAGGAAAAGATGGTAGAAGTTATCCTCATAATATTTTCCTTGAAATATGGATTGAAGCAGGTTTAATAGGATTATTAGCTTTCTTTGTTTTTCTTTGGATGATTTTTTCGAAAAATATAAATGGAATAAGATATATTAGTATTCTTGTTCTGATATATATTTTGATGAATTCATTAAAATCAAGTTCATTTATTGATATAAGAGTGTATTTTGCGATTTTTGGTATGTATATCCTTAATACAAACGCTAAAAACTCGTTTTCAAATTATCAAAGTACCAATTTACCGCAAGTTTGAGTCCATCATGCACATTGTATTTAGGCTCATAACCCAAAACTCTTTTTGCCTTTTCAATCGAAGCCAGTGAATCTATAATATCACCTTGCCTTACAGGACCGTAAACCGGTTTGATATCTGCAATTCGATGGTCAAAAACGGATAAAGCCTCTATTAATTCATTTGTGAGATTATTCAGGCTTAAGTTTCTACCGTAGGCAATATTATATACAGTATTTAACGCATCCTTATTTGTATTGGTTGCAGCCAGTTCGTTTGCCTGAATTACATTTGCAATATAGGTAAAATCTCGGGATTGCTTACCATCACCGAAAATTATTGGAGCTTCATGTCTTATCAAAGCTTTAATGAATTTAGGAAATACTGCGGCATATTCTCCTTCGGGGTCCTGATTTTTACCGAAAACATTAAAATATCTCAAACCAACGGTTTCCATCCCGTATATTTCTCCAAAGACTTTTGCATATTTCTCATTAAGAGATTTTGTAACAGCATAAGGCGATAGCTGATTGCCTGTTTTTCCTTCCAGTTTTGGTAATCCATTATTGTCGCCGTAAACTGAAGAACTTGAGGCATAAACAAATCTTTTAATTTTATTATCACGCGAAGCGATTAGCATATTCAGAAAACCATCAATATTTACCTGATTAGTCGTAATCGGGTCATTAATTGAACGTGGAACAGATCCCAATGCTGCCTGATGAAGAACAATATCAATGTTTTTACATGCTTGCTGACAACTTTCAATATTTCTTATGTCTGCGTTCATGAAACGAAAGTTTTTGTGTTTTATAAAAGCTTCGATATTTGCCATCTTTCCCGTTGAAAGGTTGTCGAGACAGACGATAAAATTATCTTGCTCTAGTAGTTTTTCGATTATATTAGATCCAATAAAACCGGCTCCTCCTGTTACGAGTACTTTCGAAGATTTTAGAATCCCTTCGTTCATTATTTTGCAAAATTAATAGATCTAGTTTCTCTGATTACTGTAATTTTTACTTGTCCGGGATATGTCATTTCATCCTGAACGCGTTTTGCAATTTCAAAGCTAAGTTTTTCAGATTCTGCATCACTTACTTTTTCACTGCCCACAATAACTCTTAATTCACGTCCTGCCTGAATGGCATAAGTCTTAAGAACGCCCGGATATGATAATGCAAGTGCTTCAAGATCTTTCAATCTTTTAATATATGATTCAACAATTTCTCTTCTAGCTCCGGGACGTGCACCCGAAATGGCATCACAAACTTGTACAATAGGAGCTATAAGGCTATTCATTTCTACTTCGTCATGGTGAGCGCCAATAGCATTGCATATTTCGGGTTTTTCCTTGAATTTTTCAGCTAGTTTCATCCCATATACTGCGTGTGGCAATTCAGGCTCTTCATCAGCAACTTTACCAATATCATGCAATAGTCCTGCTCTTTTAGCTATTTTTGGATTTAATCCAAGTTCAGATGCCATAATTGCACTTAAGTTCGCAACCTCTCTTGAATGCTGTAGAAGATTTTGCCCGTAAGATGAACGATATTTCATTTTTCCTATCATTCTTATCAATTCGGGATGTAATCCATGTACGCCCAAATCAATAGTTGTACGTTTACCAATTTCGATAATTTCTTCTTCGATTTGCTTTTTTGTTTTATTTACAACCTCTTCAATACGTGCAGGGTGTATTCTTCCGTCGGTTACAAGTTGATGCAATGATAAACGTGCAATCTCTCTACGTACAGGGTCAAAAGCCGATAACAAAATGGCTTCCGGCGTGTCATCAACAACAATTTCTACACCTGTTGCAGCCTCTAATGCCCTGATATTACGTCCTTCGCGTCCAATAATCCTTCCTTTCAACTCATCACTTTCGATGTTGAATACAGTTACTGCATTTTCAATAGCTGTTTCAGTAGC
The DNA here is from genome assembly GCA_035388205.1 of Bacteroidales bacterium. Classification (GTDB taxonomy): domain Bacteria; phylum Bacteroidota; class Bacteroidia; order Bacteroidales; family ML635J-15; genus Bact-19. The sequence continues at coordinate 4,081 of DAOOPK010000054.1, read as the reverse complement.
CACACGCTGAATGGTTTCAAGGACTATCTTTTTAGCTTCTTTGTTTGCAGTCATTTTAGCTTCGTCAATAATTTCATTTATTAGCCCTATTGCTTCCGATTTTGCATTTTCCTGAAGTGATTCAACTAACTCTTTTTTAGCATCTTCAGCCGAATAACCTGATATCGCCTCTAACTTATCTACTTGATCTTTGTGCAATTTCTCGAGTTCCTCGGTTCGTTTTTCAACTCTTTCTAATTGTTTATTGAGGTTTTCACGAAGAATGTCAAGCTCTTTTTTCATTCGCTGAGTTTCCTCAATCCTTGACGTAATGCTTGCTTCTCTTTGTTGAATTCTTGTTTCGGCTGCTGAAATTTTTTGATTTTTTTCATTTATGATTCTGTCATGTTCAGCTTTTAGTTGTAAATACTTCTCTTTTGCCTGCAATTCTTTTTCCTTACGAATAACTTCAGCTTCTGTTGAGGCTTCATTAATCATAGTTTTTCTTTTTTTAACCATAGCTTTATCCCATACGAAATAAGAAATGGCTCCTCCGCCTAAAAAGGCTCCTGCCGCAATAATAATTATTGTTAGTGTTCCCATATTAATTATTTGTTTTAAATTAAAAAACCCGTATTAAATCCTTTAATGTTAGAAAAACCCCTGTATAAACATGGGCGGAACGGCCAGAAAATGTCCGGTTTCCTATGACTACTAAGTAGTTTAAAACTGCGAACAGAATTAAGTTAGGCCTACCGTTGATAAACTGAGCTTTGTCCCTAATTAGTTAGTGTTGAGTTTTGTAACCTTTAAAGAACCAATACGGGTAATATGTATATTACTTATTATATTTTAAAGAACGTTTACTCTTTTGTTAGAATCTCTTCAATTTCAAAATTTACTTTTTTCAATTCGTTAATAATCGGTGATATGTCTTCTTTTGATTCGTTTTCCAGAAGTTTGACAGCAAACATAATTACTGTCATGGCAAGATAATCCTGATCATCTTTGTTCTTATATCCTCTCTTTTTATATTGTAACAAAGTGTCGTTTATTGATTGAGATGCTTTACGAATCAGTTCCTCACGTCTCGTATCGCCTCTTTCAATACTGATAGGATACATCCTTTCACCAATGTTGATATTTATTATTAACTTATTGTCTTCCATCAAACTTTATTTGTTTAAAAGAGCAATGCAATTATCAATTTCCCGTATTATTTTGTTTAATTTTGTTCTGGCTTCTTTATCTTCTCCATCTGTTCCACTAATCGCTTTAGCCAGCTTCAAATTTTCATATTTCTTTTCTGTTTCTTTATTTTTGTCAATATATATATTTAGTTCATTACTAATTCGTTTTACCTCTTGGGAAAGTTTTTTAGACTTTTCCTTTTCATTAGTATATAACAAAATTAATTTGTGAATGTTTTCTTTCATTCTTAAAATCAATCTGTCATATTCTTCATTCATCTAAATTTTTCTAAAATTTATATATCACAAAAATAGTTGATTTTTTTTTCAAATGCAATATATGATGTTAGTTTTGCAAAATAATTATTTTAAATTGATGTGTAGAAAAAATATAAAATTGCTGATAATTGCATTGCTATTGGTTTTACAGATTTATGGACAGCAGGAAAATCTGAAACAATGTTTTATTTTACCATTGACAAATCCTCCTGTAGTCTCGGGAAATTTCGGAGAACCCAGAAATAGACATTTTCATACAGGCGTTGATTTTAGTACATACTCAGAAGGACATGATGTTGTAGCCATAGCAGATGGTTTCGTTTCGAGAATAAATATATCTCCATGGGGCTATGGGAATGCTATTTATATTGACCATCCAAATGGATATACTTCCGTCTATGCACATTTAAGTAAGTACAATCCCGAAATTCAAAAATTTGTAAATAAAATACAGTATGAGAGATCTTCATTTTCGATAGATACTTTATTACCTTCCGACTTGTTTAAAGTTAAAAAGGGCGAAGTAATTGCATATACTGGTAATACAGGTCAGTCTGAAGGCCCACATTTACACTTTGAAATTCGCGAAACAAGTACCGAAATGCCAATCAATCCCATTACTACAATTTATTCGTTTAAAGATACTCGCTCTCCAGAACTAAGTTATTTGGTTCTATATCCTTTAAATGAAAATTCATTTATTAATGGTAGTAATCAAAAACAGAAGTTCAAACTAAAAAAAGAAAAGGATGCTTATTATATTACAGAAAAAGAATTGCCACAGGTAGTTGGGATGATAGGAGTGGGAATTGCTTATGTAGATAGGATGGATGGGACAACTAATAGATATGGAGCTGAATCGGTTAAGCTATTTGAGGACGATCAGTTAATATATCATTCCAGTATTCAGAAACTTGATTTTAGCAAACAAAGAGCTAAAAATAGCATGTTCGATTATCAGTATTATCTCGAGGAGTCAATGCATGTGCAGAAATTGTTTATTGAAAAGGGAAATGATCTATCTGTTTATGAGTATTCCGTTAACAATGGAGTTCTTTATATTTCTCCTGAAAATAAAAAAGAAATCAAAATTTTTGTTCAAGATTATAATTCAAATATTTCTCAATTGGTTTTTAAACTTGAGGGAGATAAAAAAGAATATCCTGAAGTTAGTAATGAGGGGAAATTGTTCTTAAATGCTGACGATGATATGGTTTGGATTGATGAGGAATTTCGTCTAGAGTTTGATTCGGCGAGTTTGTTCCATGATTATTATCTGAACATAGAGAAAAAGACAAAATCAAAATATTCTTATGTTTATAAAATTGGTGAAGATTTTATTATGCTGAAAAAAGATTTCAGAGTTCAGTTCTTTCTGAATGAAGATTTGTTGAAGATAAAAGATAAATTATTCATTTGCCGCATAAATGACGGAAAATTCAGATATATTGAATCAAAAGTAAATCAAAATTTTATATCTGCCGAGTCTTCTTATTTCGGGGAGTTTTATCTGTGGATTGATACAACAGCACCTAAAATTACTCCAGTCAATATTAGTGAGGGTAGAGACCTGTCAAAAGCTTCACAGATATCTGTTGAAATTGAGGATGATTTCTCAGGAATTAGAAACTACAATATGTACATTAATGATATATGGGTTTTAGGTCAGTATGATCCACGTAAAAAAATACTTACTTATTATTTCGATGATAAATTTCCTTATTCAGATGAATATATTTTTAAAGTTGTGGTTGAGGATAATCTTAATAATATCTCTACTTATAAGGCACAATTTCAGTATTAGAGAGGGGTGAGGTATATAATTATTCCTCCAATTTAAATTCAGTTTCAATATCATCCTGGAAATTGATATTCTGAACTTTCCATTTGTCTTTAGGTTTGTAAAGTACTGTAATTAACTTTACGGGTTGCCTTTCATATTTAAGAGAGTAAATGTATTTTACATAAGAATCACCGGCATGATAAATACTGATAATTTCGTATCCGTAATAATTGCCCAGTAATTTGCGTGATAACTCAAATTTTTCCTTTATTGATTTTATTCCAGGTTGGTTTGGGTCAATCATCGGGTTTGTGGCAAAAAGGTAATCTACAGCTTGATTTACATCCTCAGCAAAGATTAAAAAGAAAGAATCCATAAGCTCCTCCGGAGTAGCCTGAGCCTTAAGATTATTATCTACCAGCGAACTCATAAGGAAAATAGAAACTACTATAAATAAATACTTTTTCATCATTTTATGTTTTTTGCAAAGTTATAATAAAAATTATGCCAAGTAGAAAGAAATGGGGAATTTGTTTTGTGATGGCGAAAACTACTACCGCATTCTTGTTGATGACAATGGAAATCTTTATACCGAACAGGTTAATATTAAATAGTCCCACCCTCCCAAAAAAATCAAGAATTTCCACTTTTTCCCCCCACCCAATTGAATTTTTTTGTATATTGCAAAGTAATTGACCAATTATAAAACGAAGAGATTTTTTTCAAATATTTTACATTATGAAAACAACAAAAACAGTTTTATTAGAATTATTAATTATCCTGAACCTTAGCAATGTGGTTTATTCACAAAATAGTTCTGACATCAGGCGTACTTATCATTGGTATTTTG
>DAOOPK010000053.1:4453-14161 GCA_035388205.1 Bacteroidales bacterium | reverse complement strand
ACAATTCTAATTGTTTCGCTCTCACCGCTTGAGCGGCCCGCCGTTTTGCCCGGCCTACCCGCGGAGCAATGAATCCTGTTTTGTCGCTTTGCAATCCTGAATTAAAAAAAATAACGCAATAATTGGGTCAAGTCAGGAGCATCCTTAATTTGTCGCACTAATCCGGACAAGTCAGGAGAGTTTGAGCTTAGGAATTTAAGAAGAATGATTCAATTTTCAGTTCTTTTTCCGAATGAAGAAAAAGTGTCGCAGGCTGCGACAAAATTGTCTTGGTCACATTTTATCGAATTGTTAACATTAAAAGATGATTTACAACGAGAGTTTTATCTCTGGATGTCAATACACGAAGGATGGGGACGCGATACTTTGCGAAAACAAATTGCATCAATGCTTTTTGAACGAACTGCAATTAGTGGTAAACCCGAAGATTTTATTAAAAAGGGATTGTCTGATTTGAGTGAAAATAATAAGATTTCGCCGGAACTTGTTTTTAAAAGTCCATATTTTTTAAACTTTACAGGATTAAAAGGATACTTTTCGGAAAAAACTCTTGAAGACATTTTAATTGGTGAGTTAGAACGTTTTATTTTGGAGTTGGGGAATGGGTTTTCGTTTGTCGAACGACAGAAACGCATGATCATTGATGGCGAAGACTTTTATTTAGATTTGCTCTTTTATCATCGAAAATTAAAAAGGCTCATTGCAATTGATTTAAAAATTACAAAATTTAAGGCAGCTTATAAAGGTCAAATGGAACTTTATCTTGAATGGCTAAATAAGTATGAACGTCAAGATGGTGAGGAAAGTCCGCTTGGACTCATTCTTTGTACAAACGGTGGAACCGAACAAATAGAATTACTTAAACTTGATGAAGCCGGCATAAAAGTGGCTCAATATTATACCGAATTGCCTGATAAAAAGCTTTTGGAGGAGCAATTACGAAAATCAATTGAAGTTGCAAAAATGCGAATGAGTGAAAATCAATAAACTCCGATTCTGATAGCTATCGGAAAGAGAATTTTTATTAAGTGAGAAAAATTGGGTATCGCAAATTGCGACACCCAATTTTTCTTTTTACTTTTGTAACTTAAAATTAGATACATGAATAACTCAGAAAATAAAATAATGCTTCCTGAAGAAACGATAATCTCAAAGATATATCTGATACGAGGGAACAAGGTAATATTAGACAGAGACCTTGCCGAATTTTACGGAATAGAAACCAGGCGTTTAAAAGAGCAAGTGCGAAGAAATATCGAAAGGTTCCCGGAAGATTTTATGATAGAGTTTACTAAAGAAGAACTAGACGACTTCCGCAAACAATTTGGGAATACCAGTAAGGAAATAATGGGATTACGTATCGCCCCGTTTGCGTTTACAGAACATGGGATTTTAATGCTCGCAAGTGTTTTGAATACTGAAAGAGCCATACAGATAAACATACAATTAGTTCGTGTCTTCAATAGAATGCGTGAAATGCTATTGTCTCATAAAGAGTTATTTTTGGAATTAGAAAAAGTAAAAAATCAGCTATCAGATCACGACAATAAATTTATGTTGATTTTTGAATATCTGAAACAATTTGAAGAAGCCAAGCAACAGGAATTTGAACAGGCAAATCGAAAAAGAATAGGCTTTAAAACGGATAAAGAATAGTTTCGCTAATGCAAAATACCAGAATTGACATACTGTATCCCTTTGGCGAATTGTTTGTTTCGCAGCGTAACTCCACTTTCGACTCCCGCTACAAGTTCTCGGCTAAGGAGCTTGACACGGAGACCGGTTACAACTACAAAATCAAATTATGTTTCTGTTCTTAATAAGGAATTTGTGAAGAATTATCAAAAGCCAGAGTCTGTTATACAAATAATCCTGACCGGACTTGAATTTGCGTACAAGTCTTTCTACTTCTTTAAAATCAACAAAGTTAAATTCATTAATTATGCCTTCGTTCAGATATTCATTTATTAGGAAACTGAGATCGGTGTAAAGCCATTTTTTTAATGGTATGGAAAATCCCCATTTAGGTCTGTCGAAATATTCTTTGGGGATGTAATTGTACAAAATTTCTTTTAAGAGATATTTTTGAGTGTTTCCAGATATTTTAAGTTTTGGGTCAATATTTAATGCCAGCTCAACAATTCTGTGATCGAGTAATGGCACACGAGTTTCAAGTGAATAACGCATCGAAGCTCGGTCAACTTTAACCAGAAGATCATCTTTAAGGTAATATTTTAAGTCAAATATTGCCTGAGCTTCTTCAGGAGTTAATTTTCTCACATAATTAGAATAGTCTTGTTCGAGGCTGTTTTCGAAAATGATATCAGGCTTAAGAAGTTTGTCGAGTTCTTTTTCGCTGAATAAATACTGTTCTTGTGAAAAGATATGACTTTTTAGGTTTGATTTATCTTTATATCTGAACAGATATGATGCTCTTTTCGAACGGTTTGACGGAGTAGCTTTGAGAATAGCTCCAATAAGTCCTCTCATCCGGTTACCTGGGAATGTCGCTAAACGTTTTGCCCAAATATATGCTCCATATCCATGAAAAAGTTCATCTCCTCCATCGCCTGATAATACCATTGAAACGTGTTCTTTCGCAGGTTTAGACAAAATCATAGTTGGTATTGCGGACGAGTCGGCGTAAGGCTCGTCATAAAAATCGAGCATGTCAAGTATTATGTTTCTCGCATCAGCTTCCGTAACAATATACTCGTGGTGATTTGTCCCTAAATACGAAGCAACCTTGGCGGCATATTTGGATTCATCATATTTTGAATCCTTGAAGCCAATGGAAAATGTATTTAATTTCTTATCATAAACCTTTGATGCCACAGCAGTAACAAGACTTGAGTCAATACCCCCACTTAAAAATGTTCCAAAAGGAACATCACTAACCAAACGCATTTTTACTGAAGACACAATAAGTTCGTTAAGCCTTTCTTTAGCTTCAACCGGGTCGTTAATAACATTTCGGCGTATAGTCCCTTCAATATCCCAGTACGATTCCATTCTAAAACCATTTTCGGAAACTATACCGGTTTGTCCGCTAGGAAATTTTCTGATATTAGAAAAAATAGTATCGGGTTCGGGGATGTAGCCTATATGCAAAAATTCATTAATAGCGGAGTTGTTAATTTGACGCCGATCGCGAATATATTTTACCTGTAATAATGATTTTAATTCAGAAGAAAAGGCAAAATTATTTCCATCCCAGTAATAAAACATTGGTTTGATACCAATTCTGTCGCGGAATAAATAGAGTATCTGTTCTTGTTTATCAAAGATACAGATAGAGAACATTCCGTTAAGTTTATTGATGAAAGTTACTCCCCATTCAGCAAAAGCTTCTACAATCACTTCGGTATCGCAACTGGTTTTGAGTTCTATATTTAGATCCTGAGCGATTTCCATGAAGTTATAAACTTCGCCGTTATAAACACAGGTATATCTCATGGAGTGCGATTCCATAGGCTGATTTGCATCATTGGATAAATCAAGAATGCTGAGTCGTTGATGCCCAAGACCGACCAAATCGGTATAATAACTGCCTCCTGCATCAGGTCCACGATGAACCAGACATGAAGTCATTTTATCCAATTCATCCTTACTGACAAATTGAGGATTATTTTTTGAATAGAAACCTGTTATACCGCACATTTGTTATTCTATAATTTTTTGCAAAATTAATCTATTATTTAAGTATATGTTATTAATATCTAACAAATTATATCATCTTACGCGGACATACTATATTATCGAATTCTTCAGCCGATATAAAGCCTGTTTTTACCGCTGCATCTTTTAAACTTAGACCATTTTTATGTGCAAATTTTGCTATTATCGCAGCTTTTTCGTAACCAATTCTGGAATTTAATGCAGTTACGGTCATTAATGATTGATTCAGATAGTATTCTGCTTTTTCTTTGTTTACGCTAATTCCAATGACACAATTTGTTAGAAATGAAGAACAAGCTTCGGCAAGAAGATTAGCAGATTCTAGAAAATTCTTGATTATAAGAGGTTTATAAACATTTAATTCAAAATGTCCGTTCATGCCACCCAGACTAATAGCCGTATCATTTCCTATAATCTGACAACAAACCATAGTTAAAGCTTCAACTTGTGTGGGGTTTACTTTTCCCGGCATTATTGAAGAACCTGGCTCGTTTTCAGGTATAAATATCTCATTTAAACCACATCGTGGACCACTTGCCATAAATCTAATGTCATTTGCAATTTTGTTCAGACTGACTGCAATTTGTTTTAATGCTGCATGAGTTTCTACAATGGCATCATTAGAGGCAAGTGCTTCAAATTTATTGACAGCAGGCAAAAATTTAATATCCGTATATTCTGAAACATATTTACACACTTTTTTATCAAAAGTTTTTGGAGCATTTAGTCCTGTTCCTACTGCTGTTCCTCCAATAGCCAGTTGAGAGAGGTGCATAAGGCTCCTTTCAAGTGTTTTTATGCCGAATTCAAGCTGGGTGGCATATCCCGAAAATTCTTGTCCAAAACTGATCGGTGTGGCATCCATAAAATGGGTACGACCTGTTTTTATAATATTGGCAAAATCGAATGAGAGTTTTTGGATTCCTTTATGCAAGTCTTTTAATGCAGGCAGTGTTTTAAAAAATATTGCCGACATAGCAGCGATATTCATTGCAGATGGGAATGTGTCGTTAGAAGACTGACTGCAATTTACATCATCATTTGGGTGAAGAATCTTGACTTTATCGGTGAGTTTTCCACCGGAAATTACATGTGCTCTGTTTGCAATGACTTCGTTTATGTTCATGTTTGTTTGAGTCCCCGAACCTGTCTGCCAGACTACCAGTGGAAAATTATCATCCAGTTTACCGGCAATGATTTCATCACATACTAAAGATATAAGTTCTGATTTCTCTTTGCTTATCTTTTTTAAGATGTAATTTGCTCTGGCACATGCTTTTTTCAGGACAGCCATAGCCCTGATTATTTCTTCCGGCATTTGTTGTCCTATTTTAAAATTTTGCAAGGAACGCTGAGTTTGTGCTCCCCAGTACTTATCGGCAGGCACTCCGATAGTTCCCATTGTATCTTTTTCTTTACGTGTTTTCATGATTCTGTTTTTAAAAAATTCAATATCTGACTGGCAATCTCTTCAGTTTTTTCAAAATGTAACCAATGCCCTGCGTTTTCTATTGTAACAATCTTCGAATTGCTGAAAATTAAATTAATAAGTTTAATATCATTGTTGTTGATATAATTCGACTTTGAAGCTTTTAAAAACAATGAAGGAATATCAATTTTTTTATTTATGAAATCTTCCGGATTGAGTCCTGACATTATCTCAGGCATATTATTCATAATAGCATCAACATTAATTTTCCAGACAAATTTATTGTTTTCTTTTCGTAAATTTTTAAGAATAATGCTTTTTTCTTCTGTTGTTAAATCTTTAATATATTGACTAATTTCTCTTAGTGTAGAAAATTCCCCGATTGGCAGATTTTTCATTAAAGATACAAGATTCAAATGAAATTTAATGCTTTCAACATGATCCATGAGAGCCGTGTAATTGCGTGGTGAAATGTCTGCAACAATAATTTTATTAACCAATTCGGGATAACTTGCCACAAAAAACATTGCGACTTTTCCACCCATTGAATGTCCGATTATATCTGTTTTTTCGAGATTATAAGCCTCATAATAATTTTTCAGATCATTTACCATCTCTGGATAGCTGTGATTATCGGCGAAAAATGAATTTCCATGGTTTCTTAGATCAATTAAGTGAATTTTGTAATCAGATTTTAGAAATTCTGCAACTCTTTTCCAGCTTTCGCTATTGCCGTATAGACCATGTAAAATAACAATGTTTTTATTTCCTGTGCCGATGATTTCAGAATTGAGTATCATCTTTTTCGTGCTAATAGGCTGCAGTAAACTGATTTAAAAATCTGATATCATTTTCGAAAAACAATCTCAAATCTTTTATTCCATATTTCAGCATTGCAATTCTTTCTATTCCCATACCGAAAGCAAAACCGGTATATATTTTAGGATCAATACCAGTAGCAATAAAAACATTTGGATCAACCATACCACAGCCAAGTATTTCGAGCCAACCGGAACCCTTACAAACATTGCATCCTTTTCCGCCACAAAGAGAACAGCTTACATCCATTTCAGCAGATGGTTCTGTAAAAGGGAAATAAGATGGTCTGAGGCGAGTTTTTGATTTTGTTCCGAACATTTCTTTTGCAAAAAAGTCGAGAGTTTGTTTCATATCTGCAAAGGAAACACCTTTGTCAACATAAAGCCCTTCGACCTGATGAAAAAGGCAATGTGCTCTTGCCGAAATAGCCTCGTTTCTGTAAACTCTACCCGGAGAAAGACTGCGAATTGGGGGTCTTATTTCGGACATTTCGTGAGCCTGTACTGATGATGTATGAGTACGTAGTAAAACGTTCATATCTGGAGAAATGAAAAAAGTGTCCTGCATATCGCGGGCGGGATGATTTTGAGGGAAGTTGAGTAAACTGAAATTATGCTTATCATCTTCAATTTCAGGTCCTTCTGCAACAGAAAATCCGAGTTTTGTAAAAATTGCAATAATTTCGTTACGAACTATTGATAAGGGATGTCGTGAACCAATTTTCAATGGATCTCCTGGGCGGGTTAAATCCAGCTCAATTTTACCTTCCTGAGTGACGGAAATGGAATTTTTTAAATCATTTAATTTTTCTGTTGCTTTTTGCTTAAGAATGTTTATTTCAGCACCTACCTGTTTTTTCTGATCTATCGGCACATTTCTAAAATCATCAAAAAGAGCAGGAATTAATCCTTTTTTTGACAGATATTTTAATCTGAATTCTTCAATTTCTTCAATAGTTTTTGGCTGAAAACTTTCTACTGCTGCTAATAATTCTTTAATTCTGTTAATCATTTCTGACAAGATTTATCGGGCAAAGTTAAGATATTTACAGTAATTTACAAGCATACTTTTTGTGGGAAAAATAGAACACGGATGACACTCAGAATAGAACGCGGATTGCACGGATTTACACGGATGACACATAAAATAGAACACGGATTACACGGGTTGCACGGATTGGAAGGATTTACACGGATTGCACGGGTTGGCACTGGTGAGAAGGAAAGGCTAATAGCCATACTCTACACTATATACTTCGCTTTTATTTGCAAATTTTGTTGTTTGATTGTTTCTACTTCAAAATATTTTAACTCGAAACTCGCAACCCGAAACCCGAACTTACTTATCTTTATCCCTAAACACTAAAGTTATTGGCACTCCTATAAAATCGAAGTTTTCTCTCAATTTATTTTCGAGGTATCGTTTGTATGGGTCTCTAATGTACTGCGGAAGGTTGGCGAAAAATGCAAAAACCGGAGTAGGTGTAGGAAGTTGAGTTACATACTTAATCTTAATGTATTTCCCCTTGTTTGTAGGAGGAGCATAGCTTTCTATGGCTTCCAACATAATCTCATTAAGCTTACCAGTAGGGATACGCTGAACTCTGTTTGCGTAAACTTTCATTGCAGTTTCAATTACATTATGAATTCTCAATTTTGTCATTGCGGAAATAAACAGAATCGGAATATCATTAAATGGTGCAATTTTCTCCATAATAGATTTGGTAAAATCTCTTACTGAATTAGTTGTTTTTTCAACCAAATCCCATTTGTTAACGAGGATAACGATTCCCTTTTTATTCTTTCTTATCAGATTCAGGATATTTTGATCCTGAGCCTCGAAACCAATTGTTGCGTCAATCATTAACAAACATACATTTGAATTTTCGATAGCTCGAATTGCTCTCATCACTGAATAAAACTCTAAATCTTCGTTGACTTTAGTTTTTCTTCTCACGCCTGCAGTATCAACCAACATAAAGTCGAAACCGAATTTGTTATATCTTGTATTGATTGCATCACGTGTAGTTCCGGCTATACTTGTAACGATATTTCTTTCTTCGCCAATCAGTACATTTGTTAAAGAAGACTTACCCACATTTGGACGACCAACAATTGTAACTCTCGGAAGTGAGTCGGTTTCCGGCACATCATTCTCTTTTAATACTTCAGTAACAGCATCGAGAAGATCGCCGGTACCAAGTCCATTAACGGCAGAAATGCAAAATATCTCACCTAAACCCAAGTTATAAAATTCATAACTGTCAGTAATTTTTGCGTTGGTGTCAACTTTATTCGCAACTAAAAAGACCGGTTTTTTAGATTTTCTTAGCAATTCGGATACAGAAATATCAAGATCTGTAAGTCCGGTTTGAACATCAAGTACGAAAATTATTCCATCAGCTTCTTCAACGGCAATTGTCACTTGCTTGGCAATTTCCTGCTCGAAAATGTCAGCAGAATTTGTTACATATCCCCCTGTATCAACTACAGAAAAAGTCTTTCCATTCCAGAAGCAATGTCCGTAAAGTCTGTCACGGGTTACACCGCTTTCGTCATCAACAATAGCTTCACGACGTTCAACAAGACGATTGAAGAGAGTTGATTTCCCTACATTTGGTCGCCCTACTATTGCAATAATGTTTCCCATAACCGAATTTTTTGCAAAGGTATAAAAAAGACTGAGATAATAATATTCCTCTAAACAATGCCAGATTTCTATTCGTTTTTGTAACTTTGCATGTATATAAAATGAAATTGTCGTATTCGTGATAAATCAAACCTACAAAAAATATCAAAAAACTTTTTTTATTCTTCTTATAATTTTGTTGAGTTATTTAGCCGGACAGATAATCAATGCTGTTTTGATGCAAAGCCTTTCGCCTGAGTTATCTGCAAAAATTATGTCACTTAGCGAAAATGATGTCAATGAAATGTCTTTATTAAAAATACTACAGTTTATTTCTGCAGTTTTTAGTTTTTTGATTCCTGCGTTAATAATCAGTAAGTTATTTACCCAAGACGCTAAACCTTATATTAGTTACAGGCAAAGTCCGGGGATTTGGTATTATTTACTGATACCTGTTTTACTATTCTCTGTAATGCCCCTGATGAATATAATTATTCAGTGGAATGAATCTATTGTCTTGCCTGATAGCTTGAGCAATATTGAAATAAAAATGAAAGAAATGGAGACTTCTTCACAGAGAATGATTGAATTGATGCTGTCGGGGAACTCATTTTTAACGATAATTTTAAATTTTGTATTAATTGCCTTACTGCCGGCTCTAGGTGAGGAATTTTTATTCAGAGGAGTGATACAGAAACACTGTAAGGAATTATTAAAAAATTCACATATTGCAATTTTTGTAGCTGCATTTTTGTTTTCGGCGATACATTTTCAGTTTTACGGATTTATTCCCCGCTTATTGTTAGGGATGGTCTTTGGCTATCTGGTATATTTCTCAGGTTCTATCTGGCCTGCAGTTTTTGCACATTTTATAAATAACTCAATGGCAATAGCTGTTAGTTATCTGTCAAAAACAAGCGAGGTTGCTGCAGAAACAGATACTTTCGGGACAAATGCTTCGGATATATACTTTGTTATTACCGGAATTATGCTTGCAGGATTTGTTGCATGGATTATGATAAAACGATATAAGGTTAAGGTGGAAAAATAAAAAGTTGAGACGGAAATCGGATTACGAACAGAGGAACGGACGAACAATCGAACAAACGAATGACGAACAAACGAACAAACGAATGACGAACAAACGAACAAAC
>DAOOPK010000053.1:0-4353 GCA_035388205.1 Bacteroidales bacterium | reverse complement strand
TGACGAACAAACGAACAAACGAATGACGAACAAACGAACAAACGAATGACGAACAGAGAAAAAAACGAACAGAGGAACAATCGAACAAACGAATTACTAACAGCATGATAATGCAAGACCAGCAGTAAAAATACCTTCGCCTTCGCCTCAGCCTTTTTCTGAAAATAAATTTCATTTTTTCAAACAACCATAGAAAAATTTATTCGTTTTAGATTTAATTAAAGTCAATGAACTAAAAATTTGAGGAAATGAAAAAGCAAATTTTAACACTCGTAATTGTAGGTTTAATAACACTGAATTTTAACCTATACTCTCAGGTAACAGATTTTGAGGCTGCTGAACTGATTGCAAAAAAGGTGTTTACAGAAGTTCTTTCGAAAGAGTTGAATAATGTAGAAATTTCAGATTATTATATTAAAACACTTGATAATCAGCCGGTATTATATATTTTTAAAGAATCAGATGGAGGTTTTGTTATTGTATCGGGTGAAGAAAGAACAGTTCCGGTATTGGCATATTCAACAGAGGGCTTTGCTTCGATGATTGAGTCGGAATGGAGTCCAGCATTTGCATACTGGATAAATTTGTATGCTGAGCAGATACAGTATTTAAGGGTTAATAATCTTGGAGCATCAGAAATTGGTATAGAGCAAAGAACAAAACTTGATTATGGTCAGGAACTGGGGTTTAAACCTGCAAAAGATGTATCCCCATTGATGTCAACGACTTGGAATCAGGGTTGCGGTTATAATGCACAGTGCCCAGTTGATGGTGCCGGCCCTTGCGGACATGTTTATACAGGCTGTGTTGCAACTGCTATGGCTCAAGTAATCAGATATAATGAACATCCTGTGAATGGTACGGGAACTTATTGTTATACACATTCTGTTTATGGAGAGCAGTGTGCCGACTTTTCCGCCACAACTTATGACTATGCTTCAATGCCTGATGGAAGCGGAAACGCAGATGTTGCTAAACTTATGTATCATTGCGGGGTCTCTGTAAACATGGGTTATTCACCAACAGGTTCGGGAGCTTATTCAGGAAGTGTGCCGATTGCTCTTAAAAACTATTTTGACTATAAAAATGTTGTATTAGTAAATAAGGGCAATTATACTGATGATACATGGAATACAATATTGAGAAGAGAAATAGATAACTCGAGACCGATTTATTATTCCGGTCATGGTTCAGGAGGTCATGCTTTTGTCTTTGACGGCTATCAGGGTTTGGACTATTTTCATGTTAATTGGGGTTGGGGAGGCTCGTCTAATGGATATTTTTATTGTAATGATTTGACACCGGGATCGTATGACTTTACTAGTAGTCAGGCTGCAGTGATTGGAGCAATTCCAACTGCTTCTTTTACAAATTTAGATGTATCGGGTGCCGTTGAGTTGTCTTGTGCGACTCCTTTAAGTCAGGATTTATCAACAGGGATTGATTATATTAATTATTACAAAAATACATATCCTACAACTCCGGGGAAAGAACTTGTGTATTATTTTACTACAACATTGCCGGGTAGAATTAGGATAAAATTTACCAATGTAAGCGATGGTAATATGTATGCATTTTTGTTAAGTCATCCTCACCAAGACTCGCTTATAACTTATGGAAACAATGGCTTTATCCTTGATGACACTGAGCCCGGGACCTATTGGTTAGCAGTAGAAAGCACAACAGCTTTAGAACCAAGTTTCGATATCGAAGTTATTTGCCCGACAATTGATGCTGACATCATCATAACAAGTGGAACGATGACGCCGGAATACATAGAATCTGAACAAACTAATGTTAATTTTAATTGTAATGTAAAAAATATTGGAAATACTACTGCTGCTGAAAATGCGATTGAATATTTTATGTCCGATGACGATGTTTTTGACTTTGGTACGGATTTATATTTAGGTGCGGATGTAGTTCCTGAGCTAGTGCCATCGGCCTCAACAAATATAAATACGGTACTAACAATGCCTGCGGGCTTGACTCCGGGATCGAAATACATATTTTTTGTAGTTGACAGAACTAATGTTGTTCCCGAAGCTGATGATCAGAATGAATATTACTCGTGGGCAACCATTCCTGATCCAGGATTACTTGATTGTTCAACCTCAATTGCCCTGACTCCAAATGTATGGTATTGGGATAACACTCAAACGAATGGAGTGAATAATGTTGAAGACTATCATCCTGCTACAGATCTTGATGGTCCTGAAATTATTTATAGTTTTACAGCTCAATATACAGGTCCTGCAAAGCTGTATCTTACCGAAAAAATACCAGGCATAATGAATTGTATGGTATTCCCTATCTGTAATGAAAACACATGGCTTGGTTCGGTGTGGTTTAATCTGACAACTGACACTATTGGCTATTCTGATTTTAATGTATCTGCGGGGACAGAATATTTTGTAGTTGTGGATTCAAAATTACCTGTACAAGGAGCTTATGGTGTTAAAGTTGAGTTGCCGGGAGAATGTCCTGAGCCTGTAATTGAATATTGGGGAGATTTAGATTTATGTGATGGAGAGGCTTTTCCAAATTTTTGGACAGCTTGGGGCTATTCGAATTATTTATGGTATAAAGATGGGTTACCGATTCCAGATGCAACATTTAGTAATTTTATGCCAACTGAAGTTGGAACATATTATGTTGAAATTGTTGAAAATGGTTGTGCTGGTCAATCTGACCCCGTTACCATCAATATGAGTTTTCCACCCGATACCGCAAATATAGTTGCTGTAGGGCCAATTGAGTTTTGTGAAGGAGAATCGGTACTTTTACAAATGGATAACGGAGTCTTGTATCCTTTGCAGTGGACTTTGAATGATGAGGATATTCTTGGAGCAAACTCAGATACATTTCTAGCCACAGAGCCCGGTATTTATAAATTATTGACCACTAACGGGAGTTGTAGTATTGAATCATTTACTTCTATTGAGGTATTTGTTAATGATTTACCTGTTGATATAGCAGAGGAGGTGGGGTTCCCATCAGACACAATAGAGTTTTTTTATAGTTTTAATGATTCTAATGAAGATGAGATAAACAATTATGGTTTTTGGTGCTGGGACTTCTTACCAGTAGATGACAGAGATGGGAATTTCTGGCAAGCGAGAGATTTCTCTGGTCAGGATATTTTTGGAAGTTCTTCTCATAATGGTAACCTGCCAGATGAATTTACTTTGAGTTTCTGGTTTAACACAACTGGCACAGAGGGCGGAATGTTGGCATCTTTTGTGAATAGTCCCTGGGGAGTTACAGACCAGGATGCGGTCGTTTATATGTCTGACGATGGTAAAGTGCATTTCTGGATGTCGAACGGTGGTAGCCCGGCAGAATTATCTTCAGTTGAGTCATATAATGACGGTTTGTGGCATAATGTACTTATAACACATGATTTAGGAATACTAATGGAAATTGATGGTGGTGATGAGTTCTTGCAGATAGCAACTACTGTTACTCATCTTTCTTTTAGTGGTTATTGGACATTTGCGGGTCCTGCTGTTCCTGCAGCGGTTTCTTCGGTTCCAACATCTCAATATTTTGATGGCTATATGGATGATTTGCTTTGTATAAATGAGTCAAAATATGTTGTAAGGAATTATATTGATGAATTGCCTCAATTGGATATCTTGCCTCAGGGAGACACTGTGTTTTGTGACAATGCTTTAGCATACTTTACAGTAAAAAACTCACAAAATGGCATTGAATATAAGGTGTGGAATAATACTTTAAGTGCTTGGCATCCTATGTCAGGTATAGGCACAGGTGGTGATATAAGTATTGGAGGGACTGTTATTAATCAAACAACAGAATTTCATTTCTATGCTGTAGATCCAGTTAGTTTATGCGAAACCTTATTATCTGAAGTAATAACAATAACGATTTATCCATCATTATTGCCAGTTATAAATGTTACAAATGACGGAACAGATCCTTTATGTGAAGGAACAATTGTGAATTTTACGGCTAATGTTTCGGATGCAGGAACTAATCCTATTATTGATTGGTATGTAAATGATGTTTCACAAGGATTAAATTCACTGACATTTAGCTATGAATATAATAATATTACAGATAGCGTAAAAGCAGAGATTATTTCAGATTATGTTTGCTCAACTGTTCCAAGTGTTGTTACACCCAACTATGGGTTTAACGTTTTGCCAGTTTTAACACCCGAAGTTACAGTTGATCAGCTACCTGCAGGAATTGTTTGTAAGTATTCTGCTGTTACATTTACTGCAAATCCTGTTAATTGCGGGGCTTCTCCTCATTATGCCTGGTATTTGAACGGAAGTCCTATAGGTATTGATTCCGATTCATTTGGTTATGGATTGTGGGAGGATG
>DAOOPK010000052.1:0-14566 GCA_035388205.1 Bacteroidales bacterium | reverse complement strand
GCTTCAGGTTTAAAGAAAGTATATACAAAATCTATTATTTCATTTACGTTAACATGATCCATTTTAATATCTACAAGACCTGCTTCAATTCTCGAAATTGATATGATATCGTTTATAATATTCAGCATACGTTGACCACTTTGAATAATTATCTCGATATAGTCTTTTCTTTCACTGTTGGTAATATCATCCGATGCAATCAAATCTGCAAATCCCAGAATCCCATTCATTGGCGTTCTTATTTCATGACTTACATTTGCAAGAAAAGCTGACTTTAATTTGTTACTTTCTTCCGCCTTCTCTCTTAATCTTACCTGTTCCTGTTCAAACAGTTTAAGTTTGGTTATATCAGTAATTGTACCTACATAACCTAAAATGTTGTTACTCTCGTCCATCTGTGCTGTTGCATTACCAAGTACCCAACAAATAGTACCATCACTTCTCAGAAAGCGATATTCTGTTTTAGAATTTCTTTTCTTTTCCACTGCTTCATCCCAGCCTCCTGAAATCCTGTCAACAT
The DNA here is from genome assembly GCA_035388205.1 of Bacteroidales bacterium. Taxonomy (GTDB): domain Bacteria; phylum Bacteroidota; class Bacteroidia; order Bacteroidales; family ML635J-15; genus Bact-19. The sequence continues at coordinate 14,046 of DAOOPK010000052.1, read as the reverse complement.
CATCAGGATGGACAGCTTTAAGCCATCCAAAACCAAATGCCTCATCAACTTTCACTCCCGACATTTCACACCATCGTTGATTTACGTATGTAGTAGCACCATTACTATCTGCATGGAAAATACCTACAGGGCTGATATCAGTTAATATCTTGTATCTGTCTTCCCTCAACTGTATTTCTTTAGAGGCTTTTTCGACTTCTTTCGTTACCTGCTCGTATTTCTGGCGAAAACTAAATGTCTGAAAAACATCTCGAAATTTAACATTTACCATTTCTGAACTATGTTTCTCAAAACATTTTAAATAAACACTAAAAAATATACTGTAATATAGAACAAAAACTGTTTTTGAAACAATTCCGGAATATAAAATCGAATAATAATTATCGTAACCATGCAGAGCTAACAAGGTAAAGAAAATTGCATCAAAACAGACAACTATTGTCATACTAAAAATCATTCTTAGATACAAATATCTTACAAACCTTGAGATTAACTCGTACAGGAAAATAATTAATAAAGTATCAATAAGTAATGCAGAAGTCCCAATAAGTAATACCCACGCATTGTTGCTAAACACAACAGTCGAAACATTCAACGGGTTAAAATCAGGGCTATTTCTAACTAGTAAACTAACTAACCATAACAACACCGACATGATTAAATTTACCGCCAAAAGAGCATAAATGATTTTTCTAGTTTCAGCTGCGTCTTCCTTTATATATATTATTAAAACCGCAAAAAGAGAAGCTGTGAATAACACTGCCGAACCGGGTGATACAAGCATATTCTCTGCTATTTTTACATATACTGTACTTGACAAAAATACCTGCATAAACTGAAACAGACCTAGACATGCAAACAAAATACCTATTCCCAAGGTCTTTCTAAACCTAAAAAGTACAAGTATGAGCAATGCCACCAAAGTTCCCTGAATAAAAAATATTCCAACGCTATAATAATCCATCATTCACTACAAATAATAAAATTACTTACAAAAATAAGTTTAATTTCTTATTTGCAGATTTTTTATCACATTATGATAAGGACTCAAACAAAATATCGTTGTACAATTGTTTTTCATTATAGCCATTTTTTCTATTTTTGCATACAAAATAACTATTTACTATGAATTGGTTTGTTTTCTGGATTGGATTTATACCATACTTTTAGTAATCTTAACCCTAAAATATATCCGTAAAAAAGACTTTGAAGGATATCTTACGTTATTTGATTTTTTATTCTTTACTTTTTAGCAGCAAAATTCGAAAATTAGGAGCCTATGAATAAAAAAAATGAAATTCAAAAATCATGAATAATTTTGATAAAAATCTTCACTTAATATAAACTAATATTGATTTGAAAAAAAACATTTTCTTCCATAATATTTTTGCATTAATTTTAATAACAATCAGTTATTGTAGTTATTCTCAAGTAGAACCAATATTACTCGAAGAAGTTGAGATATCATCTTTTCGTCACGACCAGATGTTAAAGAATAGCCCCGAAATAGTTAAAATAATATCATCAACAGAAATAAAAGCATTAAATATATCTGAAGTTTCGGACATTCTAGATTATGTTGCCGGTGTAAATATTGAAACCGGAACAGGTTCTGGATTTGTAAATCGTGGTATTGCCGCCATGAATGGAATGCCGGCACAATACACCTTGGTACTGTTAAACGGGAATAGAATATTAAGCGATCACATTCATTCCGGACAGAATATTAACTTTATTCCGGTTGAGGAAATCGAAAGAATAGAAATAATAAAAACAGCCTCGTCAGCTCAATACGGAAGTGATGCAATTGCCGGAATTATAAATATTATCACAAATTCTGCAAATACAAATTCTGCAACGACATTTTTTGGTGAGTATGGTTCATACAAAACCTATAGCACTGGAGCATCCGTACAATCAAAGATTGACGAAAAAACCGGAGTCTATACATTTGTAAATTACAAGGAATCTGAAGGCAATCCAATGCTTGCACCTGCAAATCGTATTGGCAAGATGGGTTACAATTCTCTTAACCTAACTCAAAGACTGACATCGAACATAGGTAGTTCATTCAAAATTGATGCATGGGTTAAGTATATAAACAGTCAGATGCAATTTCAAGATGACATGAATGAAAGTTATATGTTTATGCCAAATCTTAGCATGAAATATACGCTAAACGACAAATCATTTATTTCAACAAAATTGGCTTTCTCTAAATGGAATAGTGAAACTAACCTAGAAAATATCGAAGTATTCAGACCTGAAATATATTACTCGTTAATACTAAGCGAGAAAAATAGCCTCATTACCGGAACTGATCTTTCGATTCATAGTTTTGTCAGAAGTTCGGTTGATTTGCATATTCAAAGAATGATTGGCATTTTCGTTCAGGATGAACACAAATTCAATAATAGTTTTTCGGGTCTTGCCTCGATAAGAATGGATAAATTACAATATTCATTAGTGGTTTTTACTCCAAAAATAGCTTTAATGTACAATATAAATACTGATATTAAGATAAGAGCATCATTAAGTCGTGGATATCATGCTCCATCAGTTCAGGAATTATATGAACAAGGTTATGGGCATGGTGGCACAGCATATCGTTTCGGGAATCCTAATTTAAAACCTGAATATAGTACATCCATAGGCTTAGGGGTTGACTATAGCAAAAACAATAAAATCTTCATTAATTTAAGCGGATTTTACAGCATTATTTCAAATATGATAATACCTGTTTATGCCGGTCCTTGGGAACAAGATACCAGCAAAGATGTATGGATGAGACAAAACATTCTGCAAGCAGAGATTTTGGCTCTCGAAATGAGTGCAAGTTGGTTTATTACAAACAATTACAATTTATTGTTTTCATACAATTTTGCGGATAATATTGCAAAGTCCGAAGAAAGTCAACAATTACCTTATAATCCGGGACAAGGTCTGAATGTTAAATTTACTGCAAAACAAAACATAGGAGAGAATTTTACAATTTCCGAATTTGTCAGTTTACGTTGTGTTTTTGGAAGAAGTGCATGGAACTGGAAACCAGAGACAGGAACTGACCCTACAAATCCTTACGGACTCACAACAGAACTTGCTGATTATCAAAAACTTGATGCAGGAATAAACTTATGCTTTCACAAAAAATTCAATCTTTATTTTAATATTGGAAATATACTTGGACAAGATATTGAAAATTTGGACGATGCTTATACTGTAATAGATGGAGAGCCGGTATTTAAAGTTGGGGTAAAAATAAATTTGTATTAAACAACGGTGGCTTCTGGGATTGTTGCGAAATACACGGGTCAGAAAGCTACAACTTAACACTAACTCCCCCCATCACAGCAATCCCTGGTGCAGGTACATTTGCAATATCAAAATATGATTGATTTGTTAAATTATATCCACTTAAAAAGATATCTATTTTGTTAAACTCTGCTGTTACTTTAAGATTAACTAATTCTGTTAAAGGAAAACTGACCATATTTGTATAGGCATTTCGTTCAAAATCAAACAATAAGTATTCACCATTTCGTTTAAAAATATTCAAAGAGAAATCAGCAGAAAGATTTTTATATATTTTGTGACTTAAATTCAAAACAAACTTTTGTTTAAGATGATCGAGTGTATATTTTGATTCCAAACCTGCGGCATCTTTATCCTGATAAATGTAAGAATAAACAAGACCAATATTATTCAAAAAAGCATTGTCCTCAAAGTCTCTGTATGAACCAAAGATTTCTGCTCCGTAAGTATTTAGTTCAGTTAGGTTCTCTGTTTTCCATTTATCAGCTCTGCTCTCTCTTACCCACGAAATTATATTTGTTCCAAGCCGATTATACAAATTGACGTTGATAAACGATTTTTTGGAAAAGTAAAGCTTTGTTCCGACCTCAATACTTATTGCATGCTCTGGAACCAAGTTTGGGTTACCTTCATTCGCTGCACCTTGGTAGTATAATTCTGTAAATGTCGGCAACCTCATCGACTTATTAACGCCAGCTTTTACAATGAAATTTTCAGTAATTTTATAACCAGCATCTCCACCATAGTAAAAGTTAAGGCCATATTTCTGATTGTAATATGCCATAGCTCCCGCGTTAATCAGAATCCTATTTTTATAATAACCATGCTCAGCAAAAACAGTAATATTCTGTCTTTCATCAGATTTTGTGTAAAGATTTTCATAAGCCTCATCAAGTTGATTACCCAAAACATTTGAATAAATCTGCTCGTAGCGATACTCACCGCCAATCGCTGACTTTCCTCCTATCCAATCCTTTTCTAAGTTAAAACCAGTACCTGCAACAGTAGTGAAATGATTATTATGAGAGCGATACCAACTTACAGAATCACCTGTTGTGTAATTAATCCAAATACCATCGATATTCTGATAATAATCTGCCGATTCTCTAAAGAGCTGATATTCATCTGTAAATCCTCGATAATATGCCTTATACTCCCATTTAATTGCAGAACCACCATAAACTTTTACTGCGCCAAAACCTGTTCTGATTTTCTCGTACTGATTGACATACTGAGGAGTATAAAAGCTATATGCACCAAAGTTTTTGTCTAAATAGCCCAACATGGTTTTAATCTTTATTTTCCCAAGACTAATATTGTTTTCATAATACACATTGATTTTATTGTAATCGGTATTGTGTATAAAACCATCTGATTGAGTATAATTAAAATTTAAAGTCTGGTTAAACTTTTTGGCAACGTGATTTAGAACGACATCTCCATTAACGGTATTAAAACTTCCGTAAGAAACATCTAACATTATCCCAGATTTTTGTGGAATACTACTGATAAAATTAACAGCACCTGTAAGCGCATTTGCACCAAAAATTCTTGAACCAGGTCCATAAACGATTTCGGCAGCTTCGAGAACTGTAGAATTAACAGGAATGTTAAGACTATGATGTCCTGTTTGAGGATCGCTGAGATTTATGCCGTTTAAAAGAACAATACTTTGATCAAAACTGCCTCCCCTGATACTGATATCGGACTGAACTGAAGAAAATGAACGTTGTCTTATATCCACAGCAGTCATGTCTTTTAAAACAGAACTTACTGAATTATCTGTGTTAACGGAATTTTTTTTTAGTGAGACAATCTGTATTGGTCTAAGCATCTGGCTTTCAGACAATCCGATTCTTGATGAGTTAATGATTATTTCCTTAAGAATAATAGTATCTGATGTTTGAGAAAAAACTGAGATATTAATAATTATTAACAATACATATATCAAAACAATTCTCATCAATTGATTTTTTTACAAAAATCGTATTTAATTTTGTGAAAAATTATTTTATTTAACATATTTATTCATAAATATAGAATAGAGTAGATTTATGCGATTTTAATATTTTTACGAAAATTCATTTATTTAAAATGAAGTTTTTTTTATCAGTTTTCTTAATAGGTGCAGTAAATTTTTCTTTTGCTCAAAACGATGGAAATTCAAACTTTAATCGTAACAGAAGATTTAAAATTTCAGATTTTAGTTTGAGCTATTCTGGATCTATATATAATTTCAGTTCAAAGTATTTGAATCATATTCATGATTTGTATGCATATTCTCCGCCATTGTGGGAGAACACTGATTCTATGCTATACCACGACAACAGGTCGGTTATCATGGCAAAATTGAATCTCCAGAGACAATTAGGCAATGAACAGTCTCATATATATGGGAATTTATCATTCGGTTTATCAATCAGTACTGGAGGTAGAATAAAAGCATCCTATATTTCTCAATATCATTCACATATTGATACTGCACTCATAAATTCCGAACCTGTCAGAGATTTAGACACAACAATCGTAAAACAAAATGAATATGTATATTATTCAACAGATGTGGGCTTTGACATTGCATTTACAGTTAGTTCACCACCCAAGAATACATTTTGTGCTGAGACAGGAATTGGCATTAGTGGAATGCATAGTGTTAGCGAAACAATGTTCTTTACAGAATCATTTTCTGTAAACCACAATTACACAAATCAATATAACAGATTCTTGAATTTTGATGAACTTCAGACTTCAACAGTTAAAGTCCAACCTGCATCTCAGATTTTGTTAAAAATATATATGCCTTTAATCTTTTCCTACAAAATGACTAGAAATCTTTCTTTGATGACAATGTTTCATGGAGGTGTCGAACTCCAAAAACCCGAACAAAAAGATTTTTATATTTATCCATATTTTACAATAGGTATCGGTTGCAGATTGAGATTTTAAAATCATTCTAATACAGGGTCCGGATATAGATTCTTCATTTTGTTTGTCAAAGCTTTTTCGTACTCATGATAATCTTTTTCCACTTGCTCGAAATTTACTAAAGTCCCTATCAGTTTAAACTTATATTTTTTTGCAAATTCCAATTGCGTCTCTTGAGACTTTTTCTGAACAACAATTAACTTCCAATAAATATCAAGAACTATTTCTCCGATTTCAATACAACTTTCCTTTGTCAATCCTTCGCTAACCTTTTTAATCAATTTTGGATATTCATTTAATAAAAGTTTTTTACACTCAACTATATTTTCCATACATATCTTCTTGTATTGAATTTTTGAATCAAACTCCTCGAGCTTATTGAGAGAATCTGTGTAAATATCTATCGTTGCAATAAGATTATCAATATCAGTACAAATTTTTGAAATACTAATACTATCAAGCTTTCCACTTGCTGAAATATTAACCAACTGAGTTGTATTTCCTATTAAATTATTCATACCTGAAATTACAGGATTAACATATTTAATCATCTTGTTATGATAATCCTTTGCTGCCTGTTTCTTTTCCTCAGAAACAAAGTTACATGAACTGGCAAAAACTGATAAAATTCCAAAAACAACAACAATCTTTAACTTCATAATATTGTATTTAATTAATAAAAGTAAACTACAACCATATTTTCACAAGCACAAATATAAAAATTTTATTAATTAATTTGACATATTTCTTTAAATGGTAAAAATTCATTATCTAAATATAAATGCCAAAATGTCTGAAATATCTATAAATTTAATGCCATTTTGTTCCAGTTGTGCAAATGGTTCACAAATTGAAGAAAAGTTAAAAAAAATAATATGAACTTAAACGATTATACAGTAAAAGCTCAACATGTAATTGAGAACTCAATAACAAACGCCGGAGAATACAGAAATCAAGCTATAGAACCCGGGCATTTGTTATTGTCGCTAATACAAGATAAAGAAAATATATTACAGATTATTTTATCTAAACTTGAAATAAATAAATCTAATTTCGAATCAACTACTTTGAGTATTGTCAGTTCATACCCAAAAATTGACGGTGGAGAACCATATTTGTCTAGTAATTTACAAAATGTTTTTCAGGATGCTCAGAAGCTTAAAAACTTAATGCAGGATAAATTTGTTTCTGTTGAGCACCTTATAATGGCATTATCAGACTCGAAAGATACTGTAGGTCAAATGATGCGTGACGCAGGGTTTAAAAAAGATTTTGTAAAAAAATCCATAACAGATATTCGTAAGGGTTCGAAAGTAAATTCACAATCGGCAGAAGAAAGTTATGATGCATTGAATCGTTATGCAATAAACCTTAACGAAAGAGCTCAAAACGGAAAACTAGATCCGGTTATTGGTCGTGATGAAGAAATACGGCGTGTCTTACAGATTTTATCAAGGCGAACAAAAAACAATCCTTTATTGATAGGAGAACCCGGAGTTGGTAAAACTGCTATAGCAGAAGGTCTGGCTCACAGAATAATAAAAGGAGATGTTCCCGAAATGCTTAAATCAAAACAGATATTCTCTCTTGATATGGGTTTACTTATTGCAGGAGCAAAATATCAGGGAGAGTTTGAAGAAAGACTGAAATCTGTGATAAAAGAAGTTGTAGCCGGAGATGGAGAAATCATTCTTTTCATTGACGAAATTCACACTTTGGTGGGAGCCGGAAAAACACAAGGAGCAATGGATGCTGCCAATATTTTAAAGCCTGCACTTGCCCGTGGTGAATTGAGAGCTATCGGGGCAACAACATTAAATGAATATCAGAAATATTTTGAACAAGATAAAGCTCTTGAGAGAAGATTTCAGTCTGTGATGATAGACGAACCTGATATTTTGAGTGCAGTTTCCATTCTACGAGGACTAAAAGAAAGGTACGAATCTCACCATAAAGTGCGTATTCTTGATGAAGCAATAGTTGCAGCAGTGGAACTTTCACACAGATATATTACCGAAAGATTTTTACCCGACAAAGCAATTGATCTGATTGATGAAGCTGCTTCAAAGTTACGTCTCGAAGTAAATTCTGTTCCCGAAGAAATTGATATTTTAAACAGAAGAATTCAGCAATTAGAAATTGAAAAAGAAGCAATTAAAAGAGAAAAAGACTTAAAGAAAGTTGAAGAAATTCAAAGAAAGCTTTCGGATGTTAATGAAGAACGCAACTCTCTTACTGCAAAATGGAAAGAAGAAAAGAAACTGATAGATAAAATTCAGATAGAAAAACAAAATATAGAAAATTACAAACTTCAGGCAGAACAAGCTGAAAGAAGTGGAGATTACGGCAAGGTTGCCGAATTCAGATATGGAAAAATTGTTGAATGCGAAAGTAATATTGAAGAACTTAAGAAAAATTTGATTTCAATTCAAGGCGACCATGCACTGGTTGACGAAGTTGTTGGCTCTGATGATATTGCAGATATAGTAAGCAAATGGACAGGTATTCCTGTAAGTCGTATGGTTTTGAGTGAACGCGAAAAACTATTACGACTTGAAGACGAGCTACACAAACGAGTAATTGGTCAGGATGAAGCTATAATTGCTGTTTCTGATGCAGTACGACGTTCACGTGCAGGACTTCAGGATTCCGGAAAACCAATAGGTTCGTTTATTTTTCTGGGCTCTACAGGTGTCGGAAAAACCGAACTGGCAAAATCTCTTGCAGAATTTATGTTCGATGATGAAAATATGATGACCAGAATTGATATGAGTGAATATCAGGAAAAACACAGCGTTTCGCGACTTGTCGGTGCTTCTCCCGGATATGTTGGTTATGATGAAGGTGGTCAGCTTACCGAAGCAGTAAGACGGAAGCCTTATTCTGTAATTTTACTCGACGAAATTGAAAAAGCTCATCCTGATGTTTTTAATATTTTACTTCAGGTCCTTGATGATGGACGCTTAACTGATAATAAAGGAAGAACAGTAAATTTTAAAAATACAATTATTATAATGACTTCAAATATTGGTTCTCAGTTCATTCAAGAACTATTATGCAACGGGAACTCTGACGATACTGAAATAGAGAAACAGGTCATTAATGCTTTAAAAGCACACGTGCGTCCTGAATTTCTTAACAGAATTGACGAAATAGTAATGTTTAAACCATTAAAGCAAGAACAGATAACTGGAATAGTTAAAATTCAGTTGAAACGACTTGAAAACAAACTTAAAGATGCAGGCTATAGTTTAATCACTGATGATGAAACAACTGAACTTATAGGCAAACTGTCATACGATCCGCTTTATGGGGCACGTCCGGTAAAGAGATTTATCCAGAGAGAGCTTGAAAACAGAATAGCAAAACTGATTATTGCCAGCGAAATTCAGGAAAACAAAAAGATAACTATTACTGCCAACAAAGAAGAACTGAATATTACCTTAAGTTGATAACATTGTTTGTGCGGAATTAACTTTATTGGAGATTTCTCACTATCTCTCCAATGACAGATTTTTTGATAAAAAAATGCGGTTCACTTCAAATGACCGCATTTCTCACGAAAGCTCAAACTCTATTTAGTTTGAAGATATTCGTCAAGCTCTTCAATAGTCAATTCAAACTCAAATGAGTCATTTACTTTATAATATTTTGAGGCATCATAAACATAATCATAAGCATATTTTGCAAATTCCAGACGTGTTTCTTCAAAACCAAACGATTTATTTATATCACGGATTTGTTCTGCTGTCATACATGAAGATTTGCATATCTGTTTTGCAGTCGTCAGTTTTGAATCTTCGAATGATTTTGAATTAATACTTTCCATGGCATCTTTAAAATCTAAATCAGACATTGGATAAGAACAACGAGACGATCCAGTTGGCACCGGAACAAATGATTCTTCAACCTGTTCGTTATATACCTCTTCATTAACAGTGCCGGTTGTAGTAATAGTAGTTGTTGTTATAGTTGTTGAACTAGTTTGTATTTGTGGCTCTCCTAAACTGAAATTAATATCAATTACTTCGCTCTCATCACTTCCTGAAACATTTATACTAATGTTTTCTCCACCTGTATTTGAATTAATATTCATTCCACTCTCTTGAACTTGAGTATTTACAGAAATATTATCACTCTGTATGGGTTTAACATTAGTGTTATTTTCTTTTACAACTGTTGTAGTTGTTACATTAACATTACTTCCTGTTTGTGAATTTACCGGTTCTCCGGGATCTTCATAACCAATTTTTTCATCCTTAATTACCTGACCATTTGTGCCTTTTGGTGTTTCTCCCATTGGTCGCAAAACATATTTACCATTTTTGTTCACTATCATAGCAGAAATTTCGACATTTTGGTTTTCTGTCCATATAGTTTTAGTCAAATCAGGAATTGATTTATTATTAAATGCCACTCTGACCATTATGGTCTCACCACTAATATCTTTTGCTTTAACATTTGCAGCAGGCTTATCGTTCTGCTGAACACTATTTACAAAAAGTAAAAATTCTTCGCCGTTTTCCGAGAACACTACAAGGTTATTTTTCTGAGAAAATACCTGAATACAAAACATCAAAATGATAAATGAAATAAATAATTTTTTCATAGTTATAGTTTTTAATGAAACAAAAAATGTTTTCAGCTCTTGCCAAAATCTATGCCACAAAGATAGACAATATTAGAATAAAATTAAAATCAGGAGTTTATAATAATCTATTCCTGTAAAAACTCTTTATAATACAATCTTTTAACATTATAAATATAATATGTGTATAATTTGAGCAACCAATTGTATTTTTTTAACGTTTACATTGTGGCTTTGTAAATAATTATATTGTATTTTTGAAGTATATTTTTAATTCATAACTAATTAAATTACATAGGATGAAAAAGACTTTTATTTTTGTCACTTCACTATTAGTAGGCATACTAATACAGTTGTCAGCAAACGCTGTTCCGGCGAAACCGGGCATTATAGAATTTTCTCAACCGGACGGAACGAGTTTAAAAATATACCTTCATGGAGATGAGAGAATTAAGTGGGCGACCTCACTTGACGGGTACACACTTATTTATAATTCAGAAGGCTACTATGAATATGCCGAGCTGGATGTAAATTATGATTTAATACCAAGTGGAATAGTTGCAAAAGATATCGAAAACAGAACTGTTTCAGAAAATAACTATTTATCAGGAGTGTCAAAGAATCTTTTTTACAGCCCGAATCAGGTTTTAATAATGAATCAGATATGGGATATTTACGATGCTGAAGCAAAAAATGGAGCCAAAGCCTTTCCAACTACAGGCAACAGAAAGTTGGTATGTATTTTAATAGGATTTACAGATAAAGCATTTGTGAAGACTCAGGCTGACTTTAATTCTTTGTTTAATCAGGTTGGCTATACTACCGGAGGAGCTACCGGAAGTGTAAAAGACTATTATCTTGAAAATTCATATAATCAATTTAACTTAACCGTGGACGTTGCAGGACCTTATACCGCAGCTAACAACATGGCCTATTACGGAGCAAATGACGGTTCTGGAAACGATTTACGACCACGTGAATTAGTCACCGAAGCTGTCACTCTGGCTGATCCAGCTGTTAATTATGCTGATTATGACAATGATCTTAATGGAACAGTTGATGGTGTATATGTGATCTATGCAGGTTATGGTGAAGAAGCAGGAGGTCCTGCAACAGCAATATGGGCACATGCATGGGCAATTCCAACTGTAGTAAAAGACGGAAAGTCTATAAGTAGTTATTCATGCTCTGCAGAATTAAGGGGTAATTCTGGAACCAATATAACACGAATAGGTGTTATATGTCACGAATTTGGGCATGTATTAGGTGCTCCTGACTATTATGATACTGATTACGCCACTAACGGACAATATGATGGAACAGGAGGATGGGATATGATGGCAGGAGGATCGTGGAATAACAATGGAGCAACTCCAGCTCATCATAATGCATACACAAAAATATATGTTTACGGTTGGGCAAGTGCAATTACAATATCAACAGATCAAAACGTAGCACTATTGAATTCTGTGCAGAATTCGGAAAGTTTTTATAGATATAACACTACAACTTCTAACGAATATTTTCTTGTTGAGAACAGACAGCAAATTGGTTTCGACTCATATATTCCAGGTCATGGCATGCTAATATATCATGTAGATGGTTCTTATATTGCATCAAACTCATATTCAATAAATGCCAGCAGTCATCAGGGCATGTTTCCAATGGCTGCAAATGCAAGTACAACAAATGGGGTAATGACAGGCGATGGCGCAGTTAGTACGTCTGGTTGTCCTTGGCCAGGCACCAGTAGTAAAACGACATTTACTGATGCAACTACACCAAATTCAAAATCTTGGGCAAGTGCAAATACTGCTAAACCAATTACTAATATAACAGAAGCTAGCGGAATAGTTCAGTTTTGTTTCATAAGTTGTCCTCCGGCATGTACACCTCCAACCACACAAGCAACAAACTTCTCAGCAACTGACATTGGTGATAATCAAATGACCATAGGTTGGACAAGAGGCAATGGAGATAATGTATTAGTTGTTGGTAGAAAAGCCTCAGCAGTAGATGCAAATCCAGTTAACGGAATTACTTACACTGCTGATGCTTCTTTTGGTGCAGGAATGGAAATTGGAACTGGTAATTATGTTGTCTATAAAGGCGCTAGCGATAATGTAGTTGTAACAGATCTTATTCCTGGTTCTGTTTATCACTTTGCAATTTATGAATTCTTTACTGCTGATAATTGCTATTCAATACCAGCTCTAAAAGGAAATGAAACTACAACAGGTATTGTACCAAGTTATTGCGACACATTATCCCAGTTCTGTTGTACACCAACGATATACACATCTACAAACGGATATGTTGGAGGAACAAATGAATATAGCTGTCTTGGCGTTGCCGAATTCTTTCAAGACCCATCTCCATACAATCAGGTATCAGGAGCAAGAATTTATCTTGCTGCTGCAAATAATGGAACAAGTCCTAATGTAACTTTTGTATTATGGGATAATGAAAATGGAGGCCCAACAAATCAAATGGCTACATCGGTTATTCCACTCGCAACAGTTGTAACTGCTTATAATAATGATGGTTATATAGATATCGATTTCGGTGACACATTTGATATACCGGCAGGAGGCTTTTCCGTTGGATTTCTAGTTCCAGGGACTCCTGCGTCTGGAGATACATTGGCCCTTGTTACAAATGCTGATGGCGAAGGTGAAGATACTGGATATTGTTTGTTCGGAACTTCTTGGGCAAGTTATAATTCAGCCGGTTGGGGAATTACACTTCAGAATGCAATTTTCCCATTTGCTTGCTTCCAAAACGATCTACCTCCCGTAGCCGGTTTCGTTGGAAATCCAGTACGTATTCCTTTAGGAAGCACAGTGCAGTTTACAGACTTGTCATCAGGCACTACACCAACCTCATGGGCATGGACATTTGAAGGGGGATATCCCGACATAGAAACTGATCCAAATCCACTGATAACTTATAATACCCTTGGATTTTTTGATGTTAGCCTCGAAGTTAGCAATACAAACGGTTCAGATATTATGACAAAAACTGATTATATCGAAGTATTTGATCCTAATGGTATAACTGCATTTTCACTTGATTTCGAAGCATGTTCCGATTTTCAGTTGGATGATTTTGATCCATGGACTACTTTAGATGTTGATGGAAGTGCAACTTATAGTTCCTCTGGATTTGATTTCCTAAATGAAGAATATACAGGTTCTTTCATTGCTTTTAATTCGAATAAT
>DAOOPK010000051.1:0-14695 GCA_035388205.1 Bacteroidales bacterium | reverse complement strand
TTGCAGTTAATGCCAGGCGTTCAGTCTGGAAGTGAAGGCACCAGTGGTTTATATGTGCGGGGTGGCGGGCCCGATCAAAACCTTATATTGCTTGATGGCGTGCCGGTGTATAATGCCTCTCATTTATTCGGATTTTTCTCTGTTTTTAACCCTGATGCCATCTCAAGTGTAAAACTAATAAAGGGCGGATTCCCTGCAAGGTATGGTGGAAGATTATCATCTGTTATTGACATCCGCATGAAAGAAGGAAACATGAAAGAATACCATGGAGAAGGTTCGATTGGAAACGTTTCATCGAAATTTACTTTTGAGGGACCAATAATAAAAGACAAATCGTCATTTATTATTTCAGGCAGACGAACATATATTGATGTTCTTGCAGCACCGATTATTCAAGCTATCAACAATGCGGCAGGAAATGGCGGAAAATTCAGGGCCGGTTATTATTTTTATGATGCAAATGCAAAATTGAATTACAAGTTCTCAGATAAAGATAGATTATATTTAAGCTTTTATGCTGGAAGAGATAAAGCTTATACAAGCTCTGAAGATAGTTATGTTTATGATGACACAACAAATGTTGAAAACATGAAATTTGCTTTGTTATGGGGTAATATAACCGGAGCATTAAGATGGAATCATGTTTTTACAAATAAATTATTTGCAAATGCAACGATTGTTTACAGTAATTATCTTTTTGACACAAGAGAACAATATATTCAGGAACGAGGAGGGGCTGTTACTTCTGATTTTCTATTTGATTATATTTCAGGGATAGAAAATGTAGGCGGAACATTAGATTTTGATTACAATCCTGCTCCTAAACACTCGATTAAATTTGGTGTAAATTATCTCTATCATACATTTAAGCCAGGTGTATCTACATACCAAATAACTGAAGGTGGAGCACAAATAGAACAAAACTTTGGGAATCAAAATATCTATGCAACAGAATTTTACGGGTATGCAGAAGATTCCTGGGATATATCAGGTCTTATAAAGCTCAATTTCGGGGCTCATTATTCGGGTTTTATTGTAAAAGACAGGTTTTATAAATCATTACAACCTAGAGCATCTTTAAGAATACTTATCAATGACAAAATGTCAATAAAGGCAGCATATTCTCACATGAATCAATATATACATCTCTTAACTAATTCAACAATCGGCCTTCCAACAGACCTTTGGCTACCTTCTACGGATTCAATATTGCCAGAAAATTCAAAGCAGGCAGCATTAGGATTTGCATATAATATCAATAACAATTGGGATATTACTGTTGAAGGATATTATAAAACCATGGATAATCTGATAGAATACAAAGAAGGTGCAAGCTTTTTCCAACTTTCACAAAACTGGGAGTCAAAATTAGAAACTGGGAATGGTTACGCATATGGGGCTGAATTTTTATTACGAAAAAACTTTGGTAAATTAACCGGTTGGATTGGTTACACACTTTCATGGTCGTGGAGAAAATTCGAAAATATAAATTTTGGAGAACCATTCCCATACAAATACGACAGACGGCATGACATTTCTGTCGTTGCAATTTATGAGCTTAACGATAACATTGACTTCGGACTTACATGGGTTTATGGAACCGGTAATGCTGTGACATTAGGCGTTGCAAGATATCAAAGTATTTTCAATAATGACCCTTATTCTGATGGATATTACAGTTACGTTCCTGAGATAGAATTTTATAATGGAAGAAATTCATACCGAATGCCTGCATATCATCGTTTGGATTTAAGTGCAAACTTTCACAAAGATAAAAAATGGGGAGAACGTACATGGAGTGTAGGATTATATAATGCATACAGCCGTCAAAATCCATTTTATTTATATTTCGGATATGACAACAATAAAAGAGTGCTAAAGCAAATCAGCTTATTCCCCATTATTCCATCAGTCAGATATTCATTCAAATTTTAAGACTATGAAACAAACAATAGTTATTTCAATAATTGTACTTTTGATAGTTTTAGGTATTTCCTGCGAAAAAACTATAGAAATTGATCTTGATGATGCAAAGATACGTCTTGTTGTTAATGCCGAACTTAATCCTGATTCTACTATTAAAGTAAATGTTACCAGAAGCAGACATATATTGGATAATGCTGAAATTGAAGCTGTGTCAGATGCTGTTGTCAAGCTATTCGAAGACGATGTTTTTATAGGAAATCTCACATACGAAAGCAGGGGTTTTTACACAATTAATTATAAACCGATAATAGGTAAAAAGTATAAAGTTGAAGTCACCCATGATAAGTATGACGATGTTTATGGATTAACTGAAATACCTAATCCGGTTGGAATTCATAGTATTGATACTATTAAAACATTTAGTGAATGGGGTGATGAGATTTATAATTTTTCGATAAATATTAATGATCCTGCGGGACAAAAAAACTATTATATGATCTCAATGAGAAATAAATATATTTATGAATATTGGGACCCTGAAATGATAGTTTATGATACTGTGCAGAATGGTGACACCATAGTCGTTAACATAACTTATGGGGGAAATGTTACAGTAGAAGACGATCAAATAGTATGGTTCGAGTCTGACGATATGATCATTGATGCTCAGGTATATAATAATAATTCTGTAGTTTTTTCGGATGAATTATTTTCAGGAGATCAATATTCATTAAAACTCAATGTGTATAAATATAGTTTTTACGGTGACACCAACTTAGTTTACATAGATCTTTTTTCTATTTCACAAGAATATTACAAATACCTTGTTTCGTTTAGTAAGCATCAGGACGCAAGCGGGGATCCGTTTTCCGAACCTGTAATAGTTTTTACAAATATAGTGGAAGGAATAGGTATTCTCGGATCTTCAGCAGTATCCACCGATTCTGTAATGATAATAGGCACCGGAGGCGATGTTTATTATGAGTAAATATATGTTTTACTGAATACGATTATACACTTAATTACTGTGTAAATGAGTTTTCAAAAATTTCTTAAATTTGCACAAACGTTAAACTATGCTTACTAAAAAGGATTTAAGATTATTACAAGAAAACGGTATAAGCGAGATATCTGCAACTGAACAAATTGAACTATTGCAAAAAAATGACAGTTATTTATTACTGGTAGCTCCTGCAACACCCGATAAAGGGATAACGATTGTTAAGGATACGGAGTACTTTATAAATACTTTTGAAAAGGAATATTTGAATCACAAAATCTGTAAATTTGTTCCGGCATCAGGAGCTGCTACAAGAATGTTTAAAAGGTTGATTTCTTTTAATCAGGAAGCTTCTGAAAATAATTTTGTAGAAGGAGGTTTTTATTCGGTTCATTCAAGTTTTAATCAGCTTCAGAAATTTGCATTTTTTGAAACACTACAAAATCAAATAAAGCAAAACAAAGATTATCAATATTTGTCTGAAAAAATATTGTTTTCTGGTTTGGGCTATGCTGAAATTCCTAAAGGACTTATTGAGTTTCACAAATATCCTAATGGCTCGAGAACTGCTTTTGAAGAACATCTTCATGAAGCAGCTAAATTGTGCAAGGATAATGGTAAAATTGATATCCATCTGACTGTATCACCGGAGTTTAAAGAAGATTTTGAAAATAACCTGATTAAAATAAGAGAGAAAACGGGATTAAAGCTTAATGTAGATTTTTCAATTCAGGAAAAGTCAACCGACACACTTGCTTTATATGATGACGAGAGTCCGGCAAGAGACTCTGAAGGGAATTTGCTTTTACGCCCGGGAGGTCACGGTGCTTTGTTAAAAAATCTCAACAGAATTGATGCTGACATTATTTTTATTAAAAATATTGATAATCTGACACATGGAGACTATCTTGAAGATACACTACCATACAAAAAGTTGTTAGGAGGAATGTTAATTGATATCATTCAAAAGAATACGCAGATATTTAAAAATATTTCCTCGGAAGAATTTTCTCTACACATTGACAATGCAAAGAAGTATCTTGAGGAAAGACTAGGGGCAGACTTCTCACAAACAAAAAATTTACGTGAAGAAATATTGCGATTTATAAATCGTCCTGTCAGAGTATGCGGGATGGTTAAAAATACAGGAGAACCCGGAGGCGGACCCTTCTGGGTACTGAATGCATACAATACCATTACACTTCAGATTGTAGAAAAAGCTCAAGTTAACCTTTCTTTAGCTGATCAGAAGGATAAATTCATGAGTGCCACTCATTTCAATCCGGTTGATTTGGTTTGCTATACAAAAAGTCTTGACGGGAAAAGATTTGATCTTAATAATTTTGTGGATAAAAATGCCTGCTTTATTTCAGAAAAAACACATTTGGGCAAAAATATAAGAGTTTTGGAACATCCGGGATTATGGAACGGAGCTATGGCAAATTGGTTGACCGTATTTGTGGAAGTCCCTTTAATCACATTTAATCCTGTTAAAGAGCTAAATGATTTATTAAGAAAAGAACACCAACCCAAAGAAGAATTTTGGAAAGCAACTTAAATGAAATTATCCTGTAAAAAAATACCACTTTCTATTAAAATCCTGGCAGGTTTATGATACATTAGCATCAATTGGAGCAGCAGCTGTTCTGGGTGAAGGAATGATAATGTTGTTGATCTGTCTTCGGTTCACATTCCTGTTGAAGGTCTTGCATTGATTTTTGCTGTTGACAGACCTCTTGATATGTTAAAGACTTCCGTTAATATTACCGGAGACTCTGTAATCGCAGTAATTATTAATAGAGGTCTTCTTAAAAAGAAAAAGTTGACGGATTAGAGATTTATATTTTGCGCTAGTAATTATTTTTTTTACTTTTGCATTGAATTTCGGGGTGTGGCGCAGTTGGTAGCGTGCTACGTTCGGGACGTAGAGGCCGGAAGTTCGAGTCTTCTCACCCCGACAAAAAAAAGCAGCTTTAAAGGCTGCTTTTTGTTTCTTTATTACCATTTATTCCCGTAATCTTCTTCATATATTTACTCCAGAATGTCTTCTGTTCATCTGCTACCCCATAGCCGTAACCATAACCATAAGTGTATCCGTAACCTTTAAACCTTGACATTCTTACGTCATTAATCACGATTCCACAGTTTATAATCTTTTTCTTTATGTCAAGTGATTTATAATGTTCCAGAAATACTTTCCTAGTATATTTGTATCGTACTACAAACACAAATGCATCAACTTCTGAAATAACCTGTAAGGCATCTGTTGTCAAGTTGATTGGCGGAGTATCTATAACAATAAAATCATAAATTCCCCTCAATTGCTGAATCAAGTCCTTCATTTTCTGGCTGCCTACAAGCTCAGATGGATTAGGTGGTACAGGTCCCGAAGTAAATATGTCCAGATTCGGATCCTCGGTGTGTTGTATGGATTTTTCTAGATTGGACTGTCCGGTAAGGTAAGTACTAATACCATAAGTGTTTTCAGGATAAAAATTATGCGACAATCCCGGATTTCTTAAATCCAATCCTATTATCAAAGTCTTTTTATTGGTCGCAGCGATAACCTGTGCTAGATTTACCGAATTAAAGGTCTTACCTTCACCGGGAACCGAAGAACTTACAAGTATTACACTTGGTTTATCAGGGTCTAACATAAATTTCAGACTTGTTCATACCGAACGGAACGATTCTGCCACAAATGATTTAGGGTGATCTCTTATAATGAAATTTGACTTCAGGTCTGAATGGGGTATTGTTCCAAGTACTGAAACATCCAGAAAACTCTCAAGATCGTTCCGTTCTTCTACATAATCAAACAAACTACGCTTTATTAATATGTAAATAAAGGGCAATACCAATCCTAATAATCCTGATATCAGCAAAATCAAACTTGTTCTTGGTTTTGTTTGTTCAGCCATGGATAAACGGGCAGGGTCTATCAAACGTCCATCGGGCATATTTGATGCCTGAGCAATTGATGATTCGGCTCGCTTCTGTAGTAAGTATGTATATATTTCATTATTGATTGTAAAACTTCTTTCTATTCCTATCAATAATCTCTCTTTTTCGGGTATCTTGTTCATCTCTGCCTCAAATCCCATTATTTGTTTACTAAGCTCTGATATTTCTATATCTGATGATGCCGACAAACTGTTTACACTTTCTGTGATTGCTCGCTTTATCTCTGCTATTTGTTGATTTAAAGTCTGCAATAATGGATTGTCTGCAGTGCTGGTTGACTGCAATTTTATCTTTTGCGAATTTATTGTCATCAAGTCGCCTATCAGTTTGGTAAGCATGGGATCGTTGACATCCATCACAGATGGAACCAAAATATCTGAATAATCTCGCTCTGTATTTATATATTTTACCAAATATTCAAAATATTTCTTACGTAATTGTGCCATCGCCAATTGCGTTTCGTAAAATTCCAGACTCTTGACTACTGAACTGGATTGTTCTTCTACATTTACTATCTTATTGTCTTTTCTGAAAGACTCTAACTGGAATTCGGTTGATCTCAACGAATCTGATATTATTCCAAGCTGATCATCAATAAACTCAATTGTCAAAAGAGCCATTTTGTTCTTAACTCCAAGATTATCCAAAAAATACTGTGAGGTTATGGCATTTAGTAAATCAACTGCTTCTTCGGCATTATCACTACGTAGCGTTATTGAAATTACATCTGCCTGTTTATGTATCGCTTCGGCTTTTAATGATTCCATCAACTTCTCGGTAAGTTTATTTAAATCATTAAGGCTAAAATAATATTCATCAGTTATTGGGAAGTCGCTTTCGTACAGCCCAGGGTTCTTCGAAACTTTTATTCTAAAATTCTTCACCTCTGTCCATTGGTCCAGTTCGGTCTCAAGTTCTAAATCTACACCGGTTTCAAACTCTGATATTATCTTATGATTTAAATAATCATACAACACGCCATCGCCTGATTCACGTTTTATTTTGACTCTGTTCTTATCTATGTATGTTAGTTTATACATGCCCGTGTATTGGGGACTTAAGGAATCTATAGTTATCACAAATGGTGATTTCTTATATATGTTTTCTCTACGAAATTGTTCTTTCTTAAAGTATTTAACATAGTTATTGGTGCTGATTATAGCTCTCTCTGCTATGGAATAGGACGATAATACCGCTATTTCATTTTCAATGTTTTGTTGAGCATTGAACAACCCAAATCCAGACATAATGTCGTCTGCGGACATGCCCTTTTTGTCTTTTTCTATCAGTAGCGTCGAACTTGCCTCGTACTGTAGAGGAGTTGACTTGGTATATAAGTAGCCTATTAAAACAGATATGATGAAACTTATTACAAAAACATACCATATTTCCAATATGCTACGTACATATAACTGCCAATTTATCTGATCTTGCTGATTTTCTTCGTGCTCTGTCATTCTGTTTCTCTACTTTTTCGTATAGGTTAATATTACTATAAGTGTCGTTATTGCCGACAAGATTGTACCGGTAGGGAAGGTTCCAAATCCAAATGGTTTGGTTCCCAATGGTTCTACATACACAACGTCGTTAGGTTGTAACTCAAAAAACTCATCTTGAATAACTGAAGCTTGGGTGATATTCAACTCGCGTATCTTATACTTACCATCAGGCATCAGTCTCATAACACGCACTCGTTTGCGATTGCCATATAGGGTTAAATCACCTGCCATCCCTATTGCTTCATACAAATTTAAATGATTGCTCGATGAAAAATATTGTCCCGATCTGGATACTTCTCCTAAAATCGTTACATTGAAATTTACAAGTTTTACATTTATCGTTACATCAGTAACATAGACCTTGTACAATTCTGTAAGCTCTTTCTTCAATTCTTCCAAGGTTTTGTTATAGGCTTCTACCGGCTCTATAAATGGTAAATGTAAATAGCCTTCTGAATCTATCTGATAGCTTATTATATACAAGGATGTATTATTCATTGAGGCTACATTGCTTCCGCTTTTGCCTGATATAATATATTCCTTGAATTCTACATTCGAAGTCGTAATGTCTATATACAGATTATCTCCTTTATTTAAACGGTAGCTTTCTGATAAACTATTTTCTATTATATGCTCGGTTATTCCTTCTTCACTCTCGGTCTGCATGTAACGTAACCTCTTTACTGATGTACATGAATTCATTACTAATATCAGCATGGTCAGAATTATGATATAGCTTGCGACCTTCTTTAAAATATTCATTTAACTACCTTTTTAAGGATTACAAAAATACAACTTTATTGGTTTTGGCAAAAATTTTATTCAATAAAGTATAAAAAAAAGCAGTTTATTATAAACTGCTTTTTTTTATCGTATTAAGGATTCTAGTATTTGCTTGAACTTGGTTCCTGAACAAGACCTATCGTTACACCAAGAGTCATGTTGACATATTTACCAATAGTAGGACTTCCAAAACGTGATAACATTTCAACGCCCCAATTTTGCCTATCTAAACCAACAAAAGAGAAATCCATATTTATAGCTACAGTTTCATTAATCCAATAACGAGGACTGATACCTGCAATAAAGTGAAGCATCCTGTCTGCTCTTGAAGCTGGACTATCAGCATTTGACATAAATGAAACGCCGCCACCACCATGTGCAATGAGACCGAAAGGTGCCAATTCCATTCCGAACAAATCATCAACATTTACAACAATTTGTCCTGTCCCTCTCATTAAATTTGTTTTGGTTTCAGTTTCGGTACCAGGAATAAATGAAGTAATCTGGTCATATCCATAATCTAATCTTAGTCCGATAGAATGTAAAAAATCTTCATCTGTAACATTACAAAACATATAGGTTACACCAAGATTGGCTCCCAGATTAGCCATAGCACAATCATAATTAGATCTTGCATTTTTCATTCCAAGTAAACGTGTGCCTCCGTTTAAATCAATATTGAAAGAAGAGTTCTGCGCAAATAGACTGCCGACGAAAAACACTGTAAATGATATTAAAGCAATTTTTTTCATAGTTCATTAATTTTGTTTATAATTCGATGTAAAAATACTACTATATTTTAATTCACCAAAATAAAAGATATTAATTGTTATATGCAAGTATTTTTTTAACATACATAATTAATGTTTATAATAGAAGTATAGTATAAAGTTAATTAATGTTAATGTCAAGATTATACCTTCTTTGAAACTCTTTTCCTTTAAGTTTTGTATAAATTAAAAATAATGGTAAAAGTTGGTTAAAAAATAGTAATAGCCTAAAAAAGAATGAAGGGAATACATTTTTTTTATCTTTCATCACTCCGTTAATCATTTTTTTTGCAACTATTTCAGGTTTTTGCCTTGGCCACAACATTTTTTTAGATCCTGCAACATTGAAGAATTCTGTATATGTTGCAACAGGATAAACCATGATTAATTTTTGTGATCTACCAAGTTCATATCTATATGCATCAGCAAATCCTTTAAGTGCAAACTTAGTAGAACAATAAAGTGAGTATCCAGGTGTTGAAAGATAACTAAAAGCGCTAGCTGTAATAACAAACTTAAAAGCTTTACCCTTACTAATTTCTTTAATCTTTAAAAGACTATAAAACACAGATTTAACATTTGTGCTAAATATTTCTTCAATATGTTTCCAGTCAGGTTTTTGTATTCTTTCACAATAAGCAAATCCTGCATTGGCAAAAAATACGTCAATATGCCCTAGATATTTGACAGCTTCATTAAATAATATATCCAGATTCTCCGGTTTTGAAACATCGCATGAAAATGCTTTAACATTCTCGCTTTCAGCAATATTTGAAATATTTCGTGATACTGCAAATACTTTATTATCAGGATATAAGTACTTTAGCAAAATGGCTCCAATCCCTGATGAGGCACCTGTAATGACAATATTTTTACCTTTCATCACTTGTTATTTATATATGTATATCTTATTATTTATTAATATTCAATTATACATTTATGTTCATCAACTTATCTCTTGTTCAGTTCAAAAAAAAGATCACTAATAACTTTTTTATTGGAATATAAATACCCACATTTATTGTTTCTTTTATAAAAACCAAAGCCAGATATTAACTTCTCTTTGGAGATTTCGTACTCTTGTTCGAAAACTGAAGCAGACAAATGAAATTCTTTTATTCCTTCTCCGGCCAACAAACTTGCATTATTTTTGTTAAGCCCGCCACCAGGCATTATGATTATTTTATCGCCATACTTTTTATGAAGAAATATCAGATTTTTTAATCCCTCATCAATACTGCTCTTTTGCCCCGAACTTAAAATCCGGTCTGCACCACAATCAATGATGTCTGAAATAGCAATTTTTTGGTTTTTACAAAAATCGAATGCTCTATGAAAAGTAAATGTCAACGGTTTTGCTAGTTGTACCAATTCCTTGGTTTTTGTAGTATCTATAATTCCATTATTTAAGAGAACTCCTGAAACAATCCCATCTATACCAATAGTCTTACAATAAATAATATCTCTTCTCATTAATTCAAATTCCTCATCACTGTATACGAAATTACCTGAGCGAGGTCTTATCAACACATTAACTTTCTTTTTTGAAAAATCTCTCACTTTTGAGATAAATCCTGTGCTTGGAGTCAATCCTCCTAATTGTAATCCGGCACATATTTCAATACGTTCTGCCAAAGAGCTATCAGCATTTATAACAGACTTAAAAGTATCGCAACAAACTTCTATCAAACAAGACATATTTTGGCATTATTTTTAGTATTGACAAAAATACGTATCTTTATCGAAGTTTTATTATGATATTTCAATTATGAAACGATGGTTGATTATTTTATGCTCGCTTTTTAGTCTAAGCCTTTATTCTCAAACAGATTTGTCAAAATCTCAAAACCTGATAAACTGTAGATATTTTCCGGATTCTCCGTTTGATAATGCCGAATTTTATACTTCTCGTGGCTTATGGTACGGATTTACAATTCCTGAAATTTCAGATAAAACTAATTATGGTAAATTCGGAGGTCCTTATTGTTTAAGAACACAGAAATGGATATCCAAATCGTTAATTGAATTTGATTTTGGGATATCAGGGAAAGGAGTCATACCACTATCTGATGCAGATAGTGCTATTATTTGTCAATTTCCGGGAATGTTATATCAGAAGTTCTTTTTTGATAAAATTATTGTAGAATTGAAATTAAATTATATTTCAAATAGGACATGCTTATATCAGGCATCTGTTGTCAATCTGGATAACAAAGACCAATCAGTTTCAATGAGATTAAAAGGGTCGGCTTTTGAAAATATTGGAGTAGCGGAGAAATTTCTAGATGGTTGGATGTTTAAAATAGACGGAAAAGATGAAATTTTTTGGTTGATTAGGTTCAGAACAGACAATGCTATGGAAATGGAGTATTCAGAAACAGATTATAAGTTTTCGTACAAGGAATTACAAATTATCAGACCTGGCGATACACTGAAAATGGTTGCAACAATATCACAATATTTCATCGGAGATCCAAAACAAGATGTCCAGGTTGCATCAGAATCTCTTGAAAATCCCGGCAAATACGAAAAAAACAACCAACAATACTGGGAAATTATAAACAATCTTATTACAATTGATAGCGATGAATTAAAAAAATTGAGTCTCAAGTGTGTTGTTACTTTGTTTAACAATCTCAGAAGTCCGCTGCCGGAACAAGCAAATTATTATTTCTTCAGGGGTCAAGGCAAGGAAAACTCAATATGTGATATTGATGAAACTTGGTTGGTCTCATCAGCCCTGATAAGATTTGATACAAGACTTGCAATGCATCAGCTTGCATCTGTATTGACTTCGCTGAATCCTGACAGTTCAATAAACAGATTCTTGAGTTTCAATCACGATTATGAAATAAGCTCACCAATAAGTCAAAAACCAATGGCAGCATGGACTTGCTGGAATATTTTTTCTGTTTCCAAAGACCTCGATTTCTTAGTGCAGGCTTTTCCCTTAATAGAAGCATATCATAACTATTGGTACACAAACTGCGACAAAAACAATAATTCATGGTGCGAAAACTCAAAAGGGATTGAAACTGTTGAACTAAATGCATTACTATACACAGAAAAATATTGTCTCGAAAAAATGTCAAAAATTCTTGGTGATTCTGTTAAAGTCATTCAATATCAGAAGCAAATAAATGATTTAAGAGATAATTTTAATAAACATTTTTACAATGATTATTTAAAACAATATTGTGATATTAGTCTTCTTGATGATACTATTATAATCAGCAATACTGCAGCAGGATATTGTATGTGGTCAGGATTAGCTTCGTATCCGATTGCTTCTGAATACGCAAAAAGCATAGACAAGATGTTTAATTCAGGCTATTACGATGGTCTGTTTTCGTCAGGGGAATACAGTATTGATTACTATTATTTTTTATTGTCGGGATTAAAGCTCTATGGGTATAATCAACTTGCTGAGTTGTTGAAATCAAGTATCCTTTCTGAAGTGTTTAGCTTAGATGAGGAAGACAGCCTTAATTATTATGATAAAGACAAAAGTGGGTTTATAGAAAATTCTTCCATGACCTCCGCAATAATCTTGTTACTTTTAAATTACTGACATTTTTTTTTACAATTATAATTATATGGTACATAATTGTCATATTTTTATCTGTAATAAAAAAGAACATTTTTCGTTATTAATGCTTTATAGAAGTATTTTGAAAAAAGTAACAATTCTTATTCTGACGGTTATCTCCTTAATAATATCGGAGAGCACTGAAGCTCAGTTTGTAAAAATTGCAGACAGAGTAATAATTGCCGGATATGTTTTTGAAGAAAGCACAGAATTACCATTGCCTTATGTTAATGTATATATAAAAAAAACTAGGAGTGGAACCATAACAGACACAACCGGATATTTCCTGATAACCGCTACAGTTGGTGACACAATAGTGTTTTCGAGTTTAGGTTTTGATAAAAAATATGTCTTCGTCAATGAAGAAGCAGGAGATAACACCAAACCGCTTGTCATTTTCCTTGATATGAAAATCTATGAATTAAAATCAGTTGAAATTATTGCTTTAAAAAGATACAAGCAACTCGAATATGAAATTACAAACATGAAATTACCCGAAAATGATTATTCCTATGCTATTTCAAATTTCCCTTTCAGACCTGCTGATATAGATTTTTACACAAGATCAAGTACTCCGACATCAGGAATAGGAATAGTTTTCAGTCCTATTACTGCCTTATATGATATGTTTTCGAAGGAAGGCAAGGAAAAACAAAAACTTATGGAATTGCAACAAAAAGATTACTTAAACTCAATTATTGATGAAAAGATTAGTACTGCTATGGTAATGAAAATCACTGGGTTAAGTAAGCAGGAATGTAATATCTTTCTTAATTGGTGTAATTTTTCTTCTGACTTCTTACTTAAATTAAGCGAGTATGATCTGATTTCTGTAATAGTATATAAATATAAGCAGTATCATATTCAGAAAAATTAAGTTGTAAAATTTCTCATAGATTTTTCTTAGAAAATATTTTTTATAATTTTTTTTCTGTAAATTTGTATAAACTTTAAAACTAAAAACTATGACAAGAAATTTAACTTTATTAATGATTTTTTCTTTGGCAATATTTACATTTTCATGTAAAGAGCCCGAAGAAGAAGAGACTCCACCCACCACAGAAGAGACTTTAAATGCCTTATCTGAATATTCTCTGGTTAACAAGCTATATGCAGATGCCTTTAGCGAAACCGATGATGCTGCAAAATATACTGATGATCAAATTGATGGAGAAAAAAACGGATCTAAAGAAGATTATCCTATTATTACAATCACTCCGTTTGATGCAGTTACATGGCCAAAAGATGTTACTGTAAATTATGGTACAACAAATTATTTGTGTCAGGATGGTCGTTATCGCCGTGGTGTTATTAATTTTGAAACAACAGGTTTTTACAGAGACGAGGGAACTGTTGTTACAATTACTTTCGACAATTACTACCAAAACAACATTAAGGTTGAAGGTACTCAAATTGTAACTAATACAGGGAGAAACGGGAGTAATAATCTTGTTTACACTGTTGAGATTAATGATGGTGTTGTGACAACTACTGATGATAAAGTAATCCATTATGAAGAAAATACCAGTAGGGAATGGGTTGGTGGAGAAACTACAGTTTTAGAGATTTGTGACGATAATTATCACATAACCGGAACTCAGAATGGTATAAGTTCGGACAGTATTTCTTACTTGTTAACTGTACAAGACAGACTTGACGTTATGGTATGTTGTAAATGGATACGAGGTGGAGTTCTTGATGTTGATATTGAAGGTCTTGAAACAATCACAATTGATTATGGCAATGATGAATGTGATCAAAATGCTGTAGTTACAATCTTAGGTGTTGACTATCCTATAGTAATGGAATAGCAAGTATTACACTTTATACTAATTGACGACACATTTCTTAATTACTTATTCTACTCTGTGTAGTTTTTAATATAATTTGATATTTGATCCCTGCTTTCGCCTGATGTGAAGAAGTTCTTTACTGTATCGTAATTCTCTTTATCTTTACAGTAAGCATAAGAATATTTTGCTATTTCTAGTTTATCTGTTTCCAAAGAAAACAGCGGTAATAAATCTTTAATTTGCATGGTTGTAAAACATTCATATTTTTGAATTAAGCTTTTTGCTATTTCGACACGAGTAGTTGAAAAACTTTCTTTCCTTATTGCAGCTTTAATTTCATCAAAAACAGTACTATTTACTATACAATCATT
>DAOOPK010000050.1:2385-15116 GCA_035388205.1 Bacteroidales bacterium | reverse complement strand
TAATAATAGCAGTCAACATAGAAGTTTTTAGACTACTTTTTGTCTATTACGCCTATTTTGTAATATATTTAAAAAAATATAGTTATATTGCAAAGTTAAAATATATTATATGAAAACAATATTATCGATTATTTTTGTTGGATTAACCATGTTCGTATTTGCACAAACTGAATCAATTTACAATGGCTCATTGATTAATACTAACAATGGACAACAACTCCGTTTCCCTGATAAAAAATTGAACCTAGTCGATAAATATAGTCTTGACAGTTTGTCGTGGGTTAAAATTGATTATAATACAAGTGATACAATTCAAGTGTCGAATAGTTACTTTACATATGATGAATATGGAAGGCAGACAGCCACAATGAGAACGACTGTCTATTATCCCGCATTATTAACAGATACAACCACTAAAATCACTTATGAGTATTTCGAGAATCCCGATTCTCTGGTCACAACGTATTTATCTTATAATCAATCTGAACATGTTTTCGTTCCAAGTATGTTTATATACTATGTATTTGATGAAAATGGGAATTATAAAAATGGCCAAAGATTTAATTGGAGTACTTCTGAAAATGCATGGATTTTATATATTTCATTTGACTGTGAATTTGACGCTATAGGAAATCAATTATATTATTCACAAATGGTTTATGTAGATGGCAGTGATGTGCCTACAGGAGGATATGCAGAGAAAAATGAATTTAATTCTGACAATAAACTTGTTAATTATTTGCGGTTATCGTATGAAACTTCTACACAAACAATGGATTCTACAATAAACACTATATACACATATGACATAAATGGTAATTTACTTACAGTGTTAGGTCGAAACTATAATGTTGAATCTGCACAATGGTTAAATAATAATCTGATTGAGGATACTTATGAAAATAACCTTTTAGTCGATTCTATAAGGTCTTATTTCTCGGGAAATATTATTATACCAAGCAGTAAGGTGTCTTTTGAATACGACGGTTGTGAAAGAATTATCAATAGAATATTATATAATTGGGATTCAGAGATTTCTGATTGGAAATTTTTAGCCAAGTCAAACTTAATATATGATGAATCTAATAGATTGATAGAAACAATTAATTATGATACCGACTTTTTAGGAAACATGATTCCATGGAACCGTACTGTAAATGTTTATTCTAACTTAGATTTACCTTCTGTGGTAGAATATTATCAATGGGATACAGAGAATTCAGTATGGGACACTATCACAAAAAATACTTTTATTTATGATGAACAATCAAGAGTGATTTCCAATATCCAATTTAACTGGGATAATTCATTGGAGGCTTTTGTGGGTTCACAAAAATTCGAATACAATTATGATTTTTCAGGAAATCAAGTTCTTGATTGTGAATATCGATGGGATTACGATTATGACACTTGGGTAACATATTATTGTTTTATTAGGTCGTATGACGAGCAATATTCTTTTAATGACCTTGTTTTACCTGTAAATGAATTCAGTAATGAAAATTTTGGAAGTATGTTGCTTATGGTGGAGAGGTTTGGAAATGAACTTAATTTCGATTATACAAATTACTATTATAGCCAGCATGCGTTTGAGAACAATATTACAAATTTAAATTTAAACGATTTAGCCATTTTCCCAAATCCAACAACTTCGATAATTTCAGTTGTTTTACCTGAAGGATTAAAAAATGCAGATTTCTCTCTCTTTGATATGCAAGGTAGATGCATAATTGAAAAATCAATTCAATCAGAATCTCAAATTAGTGTTTCGGAATTATCAAACGGGTTGTATTTTTATAAAGTAGTTGTTGAAAATGAAGTTTTTTCGGGGAAACTTATTAAAAACTAATTGTTTAACAGTTTTGAATATTTACTTTTGTGCAGAGTAGATTTGGAATTTTTGAAGTCAAATTTTAGTTTAGTTTAAGGACATTAAATCATAATGCAAATGAAAAGACAAATTATCACTTTATTATTTTTCGTATTAGTTATCAATTTGGAAATTTCTGCACAGCCAACTTTTACTAATCAGGATAAATTTGGTGCTGGAGCGTCATTAAGTGCTGACTGGGGGGACTATGATAATGACGGTGATTTGGACTTGGTGGTCGGAAATATTGGTGGCGACATAATATTTATAAATGAGGGAAATAATATTTTCATTGAGTCTGAAATCCTAGATGTTTATCCTACAAATTTTGTAAAATGGATTGATTTGGATGGAGACTCCGATTTGGATCTTGTCATTGGTAACGATGAAGATTCTCCGAGTTACTTGTTTTATAATCAGGGAAATAGCAATCTTGTTCCTGTTGAATTTCTTAGCGGTTATGACCTTAGCGGAATTGACAACGGAGATTTTGATAATGATGGCGATTTAGATTTGATTGTTTCATGCTGGGACAATGCATATACAGCTATTTGGCTAAATGATGGGAGTAATAATTTTACCCACGATTCTGAGAATGAAGTTTTTAATGAGGCGATTTCTGTTTTAGTCGCTGATGTAGATAACGATCTTGATTTGGATATAATTGCTGGCGCAGGCTGTTGTATAAATCAAAGCGAGGTCTATAAAAATGATGGAACTGGCAAGTTTACCCTTTTCTCGCAGTTTGGAACTGAAAATTCTTCTTTATTTGACTTAAGTATGAATGATATTGATAATGATGGTGACATTGATCTTACAGCAAACAACATGGGTTCCGATGATGTAGCGATTTATTTAAATGATGGACTCGGAAATTTTTCCACAATGCTGATAGATAATTTTGAATACTCATGTTGTGAATTTGGTGATATTGACAATGATAGCGATATTGATTTGATTGTGGGAGCTTATGGATATTACTCAGACAGAATTCTTGTTTACGAAAACAACAATATGAACTTTACAAAGCATGTAATCCAAACAGGTGGATATGAAGATTTTCCAATTAATATCGTGTCTGATATTGCATTAGGTGACTCTGATAATGACGGAGATCTCGACATAGCGGTTATGAGAATGATTTTTGTTGATGAATTTACTTTTGATGTCGAACAAAACTCCCTTTATGTAAATGACCTTTTAAATCAGATTTTAATTGAAGAAAATAATCAGAATTATCGCATTTATCCAAACCCATCAAATTCAACTATTTCTGTTCGTTTGCCTGAAGGTTCAATAGCCTCAGATTTCTATCTTTACGACATTCAGGGCAGATGCATAATTGAAAAATCAATTCAAACAGAATCTCAAATTAGTGTTTCGGAATTATCAAACGGGTTATATTTTTATAAAGTAGTTGTTGAAAATGAAGTTTTTTCGGGAAAACTAATGAAATATTAACTCAGTAATAAGGTTTTGGTCATTTTGGTTTGCCCAAATCCAAAATCTGTGACAAAACCAGAACACCCCAACCCTAGGCTAACGCATGTAAAAAATCATGTCATTAAAAACTCACCACCTTGTAATAAGCTAATAAGGTCAAACCCAATAGGACTCTATTATTTCTATTGAGGTTTAGAAAAGAATAAGGTTTTCTAATCCATAAAAGCTCAGTAAACATCAGTATTTGAACCTTATTCTCGTAGAAACCTTAATGTAAATGCTAATTTGTTGAATTGTCGTTTTTGGCGGTGTTTTTGCCGATGTTTTCTCAGTCTTTGTTAGAGTCTTAATGGCAAAAACAGTAACAAAAACAAATCGAGTTTCATCCATTTTTTTAATAATTAAAAGATATTGCCTAAAATTTAGATGCTATTGCCCTGCACTACAATCCAAATTCTGCAAAAATTTTCTTAATTTTGCCAATACATCTTAATTAAGATAATTTATGAAAGATATTATACTCGAAGCAGCCGAACTTATTAAGCAAAATAAACCAGCAGCTCTATGCACTGTTGTAGAAACAAACGGATCGTCGCCACGTAAGGCAGAATCCAAAATGTTAGTATTTTCCGACGGAAGCATCAAGGGTACAATTGGCGGTGGGGCAGTTGAAAAGCAAGCGATTGCTGAGGCCATCAAAGTTCTGGCGAGTGGGAATTCAGTGCTTTTAAAGTACAATCTTAAAAATGATCTTAAGATGGAATGTGGCGGTTCAATGCAGATTTTTATCGAATGCCTCGCCATAAAACCTCAACTTTGTGTTTTTGGCGCTGGTCATGTAGGTAAAGCATTTGTGTCAATGGCACTAAATCTCGGTTTCAGAGTTAAGATGATTGACGAAAGAAAAGGGATTTTTGATTCTTACACTCAAAATCCTGAATTGCAGTGTTTTAATGAACACTTTACCGATTTTATTGCTCGCGAAAATTTTGATGATAACACATATATCGTTATTCTCACACATCAACATATAAATGATTTTGCTGTCTTGAGACTTGTTTGTAACAAACCTCACGCATATCTTGGAATGATTGGCAGCAAAATTAAAGTTGCTGAAGCTGCAAAGGCTCTTCGTGATGAAAAGATTTTGCCCGAAGAAAAAATTAAGCAAATTGATATGCCAATAGGAGTGCCAATAAAAAGCGAAACGCCTGAAGAAATTGCTATCAGTATACTTGCGAAAATTATTGATGTAAAAAACAGTAAATAAAAGAACATGAAATATTCCAATCACATATCTTTTATTCTCGATGGAGAAATTGTAAAAATTAATTTTTCAGAATCTGGCATTAAGCCAACAACTACTCTATTACATTACTTGCGTAGTTTACCGGGTCATATAAGCGTTAAGGAGGGCTGCGGTGAAGGCGATTGCGGTGCTTGTACTGTAGTTTTGGGGGAATTGAAAAATGATAAAATTGAGTACAGAGCCTATGATTCCTGTCTCATTTTTCTGCCATCTGTTCATGGAAAACAAATAATTACTGCTGAAAATATTGGAAATTCGGAAAGCTTACATCCTGTTCAACAAGCTTTGTACGATCATGATGGTTCTCAATGTGGATTCTGCACACCGGGTTTTGTGATGTCAATGTTTGCTCTATATAAACAGGAAATCAAACCTGAAAAGGAAGATATTTGTAATTCCCTTGCTGGTAATTTGTGCCGTTGTACTGGTTATAGACCTATTATTGATGCAGCTGAATTTTCAGTACAAAATCGTACAGAAGATCATTTTTGTAAATGTGAAGATAGAATTGTCTCTCTTATAAAATCAATAGATGCAGAGAATACAATAGAAATTTTAACAAATAATCAAAAATATTTAATTCCATTTTCAAAGCAGGAAGCATTATTATTAAGAAAGAAATATCCTAACGCTTTGTTAATTAGTGGTTCTACAGATGTAGCCTTAAGAGTTACTAAAAAGCATGAGGTATTGCCTGAAATAATTGATTTATCAAATATTGACGAATTAAAATATTGCAAAGCAAAAGAAAATAAATTATTTGTTGGAAGTAATTATTGCCTGGAAGATTTAAGAAACTCTTCAAAAGATGTTTTGCCGGCTCTTAGCAATATGCTAAATGTTTTTGGCTCACGACAAATCCGTAATCGTGCTTGTCTGGGAGGAAATATAGGTTCTGCTTCGCCAATTGGTGATTCTATTCCAGTTCTGATGGCTTATGATGCTGAGCTTGTTCTTGAAAATGTGACAGAAAAAAGAACTGTCAAACTTCGCGATTTTATTACTGGGTATAGACAAACTCAATGCAAATCAGATGAATTGATAACTGAAATAATTATTCCTTTTCCGGCAAAAGACAGAATAATTAAATCATATAAAATAAGTAAACGTAAAGATCTTGATATTTCTACTGTTAGCGCATGTTATACATTGAAGTTAAAGGATGATAAAGTTGAAGATATTTCGATGTTTTACGGAGGAATGTCAGCATGGACAAAATGCGCAACAAAAACCGAAGCTGCATTAAAAGGCAAGGAGTGGAGTAGAGAGAATGTAGAAGCAGCAATGAAACTTTTAGCAGAAGATTACAAGCCAATTTCTGATGCACGATCAGGTGAAAAAGCAAGGAATATTATGGCTGCGAATCTATTATTGAAATTTTGGAGTGAGAATTTAAGATAATATTAAATTACACAATATTGTAGGACAAAATCATGAATTTGTACTACATGATTGCAATTTAATTAAAAGCCTTTGTGAAAAAAGAAGAAATGGATAATATAAATCACGAATCAGGGAAACTTCACGTAACAGGTGAAGCGATATACATAGACGATATTCAGGTATCAGACCAACTTTTGAATGGATATCTATATACCAGTCCTCATGCGCACGCTAAGATTAAATCATTTGATCTTGAAGCCGCAAAAACTGTTAATGGAGTTCATGCGGTTTTGTCGTACAAAGATATTCCAGGTCATAACCAAATGGGACCTGTTTTTCACGATGAACCTGTTTTGGCTGAAGGATTAGTGGAATTTATCGGCCAAACTATCTTTATAATTGCAGCCGAAACTCAAGAAGCTGCAGACGAAGCAAAAAAACTAATAAATATCGAATATGAGCTGCTCGAACCAATACTCACTATTGAAGAAGCGATAGAGAAGAATTCACTGCTTCAACCAGAAAGAAAAATTGAATCTGGAGACATCGAAAGTGGATTTAAAAAATCTTCTCATATTATCGAAGGCGAATTTCAATCAGGTGGACAAGAACACTGGTATCTCGAAACGCAGATTTGTCTTTGTGTACCAGGCGAAGGAAACGAAATCAAAGCATTTAGTTCAACTCAGCATCCATCCGAAACACAGGCTATAATTTCCGAAGTGTTAGGTATTGGTAAAAACGAAATAGAAGTCGAATGTCGCAGACTAGGTGGTGGTTTTGGTGGTAAAGAAACATCTGGAAACCATGTTGCTGCTTGGGCCTCGATTCTGGCCGTCAAAACTGGCAGACCAGTTAAAATCCGATTATTCAGAGACGAAGATCAAAAAATTACAGGAAAACGTCATCCTTATCTTTATAAATACAAAGTTGGATTTGACAATAATGGAAAAATTATAGCAGCCGAAATTCAGCATTTTGCCAATGGTGGTTTCGCGACCGATTTATCCATGGCAATTCTCGAAAGAGGAATGCTTCATGCCGAGAATACATATTACATCCCAAACATTCGCATTGTTGCCAAGGCAATGAAGACAAACTTGCCATCAAATGTAGCGTTTCGCGGTTTTGGCGCTCCTCAGGGAATATTGTGTATCGAAGAAATTACAAATCGGATTTCATTTATCTTGAAAAAAGATGCTGCCGAAATTAAATTCAATAACTTTTACGGTATAGAAGATAACAACCTCGCTCCGTATGGTGCAAAGATTGAAAATAACCGCATGCTCATTATATACAACCAATTGCTAAAGTCTGCCGATTATAAATGCAGGAAAAATGAGATTAGTGATTTCAATAAACAAAACGAATTCTACAAGAAAGGATTGGCAATTACTCCGGTCAAATTTGGAATTTCTTTTACCACAGCATTCCTTAATCAAGCTGGTGCATTGATAAACATCTACAACGATGGAACAATTAGTGTTAACCATGGCGGTGTCGAAATGGGACAGGGGTTATACACGAAAATCAAAAAGATTGCTGCAGCAGAACTTGGAGTTTCAATTAAAAGAATTAAAGTCACAGCCACAAATACTTCAAAAGTCCCGAATACTTCTGCCACTGCGGCTTCGTCTGGAACGGATTTAAACGGAATGGCCGTAAAAGATGGCATTGATACGCTTAAATCAAGACTTGCGGTTTTCGCAGCAGCACAGTTAATGGAACTATTCAACAAATCTGCAAAAACAGAAAACATAGTTTTTGAAAATGATTGCGTTTTTGACAGTAATTTCCCAGAACAATGCATAAAATTTGACAACCTTATTGCAAAGGCGTATTTAAATCAGATTGGTCTCAGTGCCGTAGGATTCTATAAAACCCCAGATATTTATTTTGACCGAGCAACTGGTAAAGGAAAACCATTTCATTATTATGCATTCGGAATGGCTGTTTGTGAAGTTTTAGTTGATACTCTTACTGGTCGAACCAAGGTTTTACGTGCAGATATTTTGCATGATGTTGGCGAATCAATTATCCCGAATATTGACAAAGGCCAGGTAGAAGGCGCATTTGTTCAGGGCTTGGGTTGGGTAACCAGCGAAGATATGAAGTACGATAAAAATGGAAATCTTTTAAACCATTCTCCAGATACATACAAAATTCCCACAATTCAGGACATCCCCGAAGATTTTAGAGTTGAACTTTTAAAAGGCTATCCTAATCCTGGAACAATAAGACTTAGCAAGGCTGTTGGAGAACCGCCATTTGTACTTGCTTTATCAGCTTGGTTTGCAATTAAAGATGCTATTTCGGCTATCTCAAATCACGCCAAAGAACCTAATCTTAAACTTCCTGCAACAAACGAAAATATTCTGCTGGCTATTGAGGAGATGAAATAGAACTTTGTGTTAGTAGATTTTTATTTAAATTCTACGATGAAGTTTTTATCAGGCATAAAATTCTTTTTTGTCCAATAATAAACTTTGTATTCGTTATTTAAAATTACACTATCAGGCTCGTAGGACAAAGATTCAATGCTGTAATTCGTGGAGATAGTCAATTTGTAATAGGCATTATCGAAGGGAGATCCCCAATTCCTGGTAGTCATTAAGATATATTCTACTTTGTTGTCTTTAATTTTTTGTCTGTAACCAACCCGATATGATCTAACTCCGTAAGGCTCAATATTTATATAAAAGTAAGCTCCAGTTTCTCCATATTTAGAAAGTGCTGAAATACTATCTTTTTTTACGTCCATTGCAAAAACAGAGTCAACGTCTCCGTAGGAAACATCTTGTGGAAATGGATAGAACAACGTTTTTTTTATTTCAGCATCTGAGTTGTTGCAGAAGTTGTAAATTCCGTCCACATAAAAATAACCATTATTGATAGTAAAACTAATATCCTCACGGTAAAACTGCAGTGATTGAGTTCTTGCAATAACCGAAATAAATACGAATATAGAAACAGTCAAAAAACGCATTTATCTTGTGATTATTAGTTTTGTCTCTGCCTGAATTTTTCCATCAAATTCTAGTTTGCAAATGTATTGTCCTGAACAAATTGACATATTCTGACGATTACAATCCCAAGTAACAGTTGTAGTATTTCCCAAATTGTCTTTTACAGGAATTATCTTCACTATTTCTCCAGACAGATTATAAATCTTTATTAAAACATGGTTAGGGAATCTATTGTTAATAAATTGAATGTTAAAACTAATTTCATTATCTGTTGGATTTGGAAATGCTTCGAAAGTCAGCATTGGATTGATAGATATTGATTGTTTTTCTGAAAATATTGTATCAAGATGGAATTCAAAGTAGTTGTCGGTATCAGGTTCAATATTGATAGTAGAATCAGCATAAACAATAGATTCAAAATTAAAATAGAATATATCAATATGATGCATACAACTTAATTCATCAACAGAGAAATGACCATTTTCGTCTGTAATAGTGCAGTTCGTTACATGATCACAAATATTCTCAGGTGCATTACACTCATATCCAAGCATTATTCCCGAAACTGGATTGTCTGAACCATCAAGCACAATTCCACAAAACAATCCATTACATGAAACAGGAGTGAAAGGCGCAGTTTCAAAGCCAATATTTGGAGAATTTTCTTTAATAAGTCTGTATTCTATTATATCATGAAATGGCATTTCGCCGTGTGTATAGTAGCAGGTGTATTGATAATTGATTAGTGATTGACCTTCTGCAAGTGCTGATATTTGAGAATATTGAACATCTCCGAATTTATATGTTTCTCCAATGCCGACATTAAAATTTTCTATTTCTAAAAAATCTCCGTTTCTTTCAAATTGAACAGAATTTTGCATGCTGTCTTGAGTAAGAATTATTATCTCTCCAACATTAATTGAGATTCCATCTTTAACTATTGAAGATCCACTTGAACTGCTTATCATAAGTCCGTCCAAAGTGTACGTATCTTGAAAATA
The DNA here is from genome assembly GCA_035388205.1 of Bacteroidales bacterium. Taxonomy (GTDB): domain Bacteria; phylum Bacteroidota; class Bacteroidia; order Bacteroidales; family ML635J-15; genus Bact-19. The sequence continues at coordinate 5,144 of DAOOPK010000050.1, read as the reverse complement.
ATCACCATACATAGGATCAATATAAATCTCAAGAAACCATTCAGATTCATTCACAAGGTAGAACTCACTCATAACTGGTGGTAATGAAATTGGATTGCAGAATAACCTTGCTGTAATTACTGCGAAGAATGCTAATACGATGCTTTTTTTCATAATTGTTTAGTTTTTTGGCAAAATAGATACATACAAATCGCACTTTAAATATGATATACCGTCATTTTATTCTTTTATTATCTTCCTTGTCATTATTTTCTTCCCCGAAATAATTTGGATTAGATAAATCCCAGCACTTAGGTTTTCAGTATTTAATTCAGACATTCCATTAAGTCTGCTTTTTTCGAGCATTAATCTGCCAGTAGAATCAAAAATCTTTAATGCATATATATCAGACATGCTAACTCGCAAGATATCTGCAAAAGGATTTGGATAAATCTCAAAATCTCGTCTATTAGCGACAGCTCCGATGTCTGTAAAAATAAAATAATAGTTTGTCGATAATCCAGGGCACACGTCATTAAAGTCTACTACGACACTATAATTTCCTGTTTGTAATGGCTGATATTGCTGAGATGTTGCCCCAAAAATTGGATTCCCATTTAAATACCATTGGTAAGACAATCCTGTACTTGCTGTTAGAACTCCTTCAAATTCTGTAATTATTGGCGCAGTAGAACCACTCTGAACAATAAGATGCGTATTCACAATACTATCCCAGCCAAGATAAGATTCTACCGTATCGTAATAAGTTCCTGTAGTGTATCTGTATGCATTTTCCAAGAAAACACTGTCTCCAGCGCAAATACTTAAATTTACTTCTGAACCGGTAAAAAAATGAAATCCTTTGTAAAAGAAGATTGATGGCAAACCACTTCGGCATTGTTCTCCCTGCAAGTAAACTGCATTTGCTTCGAACCCACAATCTGCACCGTCTTCATCTGGATAGTTAATTTCACTTAAATAATTCCCTGTGTATTTTGTAAGATATAATTTACCATTTGGTGCTAACTGGATTCCTCTATTTTGCTGCGTAGATGCAGATTCTATTAATACAGGATTGGTAAAAGGATCTGTTTGAGTTAAATCCCATTGATATACTTTTGAGGTTGCATAAATATCATTCACAGTGTACAATTTCTTTCCGTCAGGAGAGAATTCGACTCCATAAGCAGCGTACAAGTATGGCGATGTATGACAATTTGATACTACACCAGTAGATTTGTCAAAATCAAATAATTCAAATCTTCCCAAAATTTGTATTGATAATGCAATTTTATCTCCGGCAATTGTCGTTTTCATAAATCCAACAGCATTTGTCCATCCGTTATATTCAGGATTAGGAGAATAGCCACCCTCATGTACTGTGCCGAGTGCTGAAACAACCGGTTCTTCGCTGATTCCGTCTGCACTTATTTCGTATGCAAGAAATTCATTGGAATTCCACCTGTGTCCGACAATCCAAACATTGACATTGTTTCCATGCATTATTGCAACCTGTCGTTCACCAACCATATCTTCAAGGAGTACATTTTTTATTTCAGTTACTGCTCCAAGTCCACCATTTTGAGTCATGTCAACAACTGAATACCTCCAGCCATTGGCAAGATGTTGAATTGCTGAATCATCGGTTGTGAAAACATAGAATTTGTCATTAGAACCAGGAACTCGAATGATTATTGAAGATTGGGCAGAACTCCAATGTCCCATCAGACCTGTGCCATTTTCCATCACATCGTGATTCCTATCATAAATTACCTGACCATCAGTGTAGAATAGTAAGTTTCCATTCATGTCACCAACGGTAGCACAGCCTTCCCAACCTGTAATTTGTCCACCAGTAATACCATAAGGAACTCCATGACTGAAATCTACTCCACAGTACTCCCCAAAAAACCATTGGTGTGCTGTGTTTTCCTGTGAGAATAAACATATTGGAAATGTTGTTGCCAGAATGAAAATAAGTATTGATTTCATGTTTTTTAAATTATAATTAAAATGCTGTTTAAACCCGATCAATTTATCAAATCCTCTTGCAAATATAGCAAATAATACTTAAAAAGAAATGATTAAACATTAAAATAGTAAATTTGCAAAAACCAGTGTAATAAAAAAGCTAAATTGTAAAGTTATTCTATGAAAGCTTAGGCACAGTCTTAGTTTTAACATTAATTGTTTTAGTTTCAATCGAATATTTATCGTTTTGTTATCCACAAAATAAATCCTACTTTTGTACATAAATTAAACAATCAAGTGTATCACTTGTTTTATTGATATTACTGAAAAAAGTAAAAATTGTACTAAATGAAAACAAACAAAAAAGTACTTCTGATGATCCTCGATGGGTGGGGAAAAGGAAACGGCGGAAAAGCTGATATTATCAGTGCCGCATATACTCCAAATTATGATAAGTTTTTAAGAGAATATCCAAATTCAGAACTGATGGCCTGTGGCGAAAACGTTGGACTACCTGATGGACAGATGGGCAATTCAGAAGTTGGACATCTAAACATTGGTGCTGGTAGAGTTGTTTACCAAGATCTTGTCAGAATAAATAAAGAAGTGGAAAATAGTAATTTTTTCTCTAACCCAGTTTTGCAAGAAGCATTTCGATATGCGAAGGACAACAACAAACAGGTGCACATACTGGGCTTAGTTTCTGACGGTGGAGTGCATTCGACCGATGAACATTTGTTGGCTCTTGCTAAGCTTTCTGATATGCTGGGATTTAAAAAGACTTTCATTCATGCACTTACTGACGGTCG
>DAOOPK010000050.1:0-2285 GCA_035388205.1 Bacteroidales bacterium | reverse complement strand
GAGCCTGGCGATGTTGTTTTGTGTTTTAATTTCCGCACCGATAGACTTCGACAAATTACAACTGTCCTTACTCAAAAGGATTTTCCTGAATTCGGCATGAAAACTATTCCACTGGAGTATTATACGATGACTCGTTATGATGAGAATTTTAAAAATATAAACATAGTTTACGAAAAGGATAATCTTAATAATACTATTGGTGAAATAGTTTCAAAGAACGGACTGAATCAACTGCGAATTGCTGAAACAGAAAAATATGCTCATGTTACATTCTTTTTTAGCGGAGGTAGAGAGGAGGTTTTTAAGAATGAAACACGCGTGCTTATTCCTTCTCCAAAAGTTGCAACTTACGATCTGCAACCCGAAATGAGTGCTCCTCTTGTGAGAGATGCTCTAGTTTCTGAAATAAAGAAGAATATTCACAATTTAATCGTTGTAAACTTTGCAAATGGAGATATGGTAGGTCATACAGGCGTTTATCAGGCAATAAAAAAAGCTGTGGAAACTGTGGATAAATGTGTTGGCGAAGTTGTTGAAACTGCTGTTGAAAATGACTACGCAATTATGATTATCGCTGATCATGGCAATGCTGATTATGCAGTAAACGAAGATGGATCTCCAAATACTGCTCATTCTTTAAATCCGGTTCCTTGTATTATTATTAATTCCGGATATAAATCTATTTCTAATGGTATTCTTGCAGATGTAGCGCCTACATTATTGAAATTTATCGGTATTGATATTCCTTCTGATATGACTGGCAATGTTTTGGTAGAACAATAGTATTGTTAAGTATAATTTATTTATAACTTTATGAGCCACTGCAAATTGTTGCTACTCTTATAACATATTGGTATACTGATATTTATGATTGAATATCGTTTTAATTGCTATTCTTAAATTCAAAAAAATATTTTTGCTTTTACTTAAATTACTATTTATATTTGTTCCGCAAACATTGTTATGTTAGATAAAAAGTCAAAATACAGAACTTTGCTGATAAGTCTAGGACTTAGCCTTTTTATTGTCAGCGTTGTTTTTTTATTATCATTCTCACTTTAAAAAGAAAGACTTATTTATAATAATCAATGCAGTAATTTTTACTGCATTTTTTTATTAATCAATTTTCGAAAAGATTTTATTGCAAATACTTTAAAAAAATGCCCCGACTTTAATCGGGGCAGTGGTACCACCTAGGGTCGAACTAGGGACACCAGGATTTTCAGTCCTGTGCTCTACCGACTGAGCTATGGTACCTTTTCGGGACTGCAAAAATAAATCAATTTTTCAATTATCCAAAAAAAACTATATTATTTTTCTCATCCTTAGTGGCAATTTTATTGAAATATGATGAATTGTCCAAATAGAAGTGTTACAGATGTTTAGATTTATTGGAAATACAATGTAGAATTATTGCTATAGAATAAAAATTTAACTAACTAATCAGCTCCAAAAACTCCTTAGCCTTAGCTATAGAGGTCTAAAAATATAAAAAAAGTAAATAAGTGTTTAAGTTTAATAAAAATTCACAAAGAAATTAATATTTGTTTTGGAAAAATTATTTTTCTAACTTGCATTAAATTATTAACTTAAAACTTAAACTTATGAAAAAGAATGTTTTATTATTGAGTTTGGCCCTTGTATTTGCATTAGCTTCATGTGGTGGAGCAAAAGAAAAAGACAAAGAAGGAGAAAAGAAACCTGTCTGCGAAGGTGAAAATTCAATTGCTATTACAATTCAGGATTATTATTACTCTATGAATGACACACTTGTTTATTCGACACCTGATTTTGAAATTAAACATAGTGAATACAATTGGATAAATGATTCTACTGTTACACTGAAGTTGTGCAATTATGATCCTAAAGAATTGTCAGGAGCAAGACAAGAAAATCAGATTGACCTAAATATTGAAATTAATGCCAGACACGGGAAAAAACTTGAATCCGGTTATTATGGTTACAGAGATTATGAATCAGGTTTGTGGGCAGGTGTAACAATGACAACTGCTTATGGTACTGTTTGGTTTAACGGCAATGATCAGGGAGGTGTTACTATTGAACATGTTGACAAAGATGCTATTTGCGGCACATTAAGCCTAAATGTTGAAAGTCCGGATAGCCCTATGATTGGAATTGTAAGAGTTAATGGAACTTTTGTTTATAAGAAATAGTCTTCAGATTAATAATAAAAAAAACCGGAATCTCCGGTTTTTTTTATATAATAAGCGGCGTAATAGACAAAAAGTAGTCTAAAAACTTCTATGTTGACTGCTATTATTAGT
>DAOOPK010000049.1:0-15676 GCA_035388205.1 Bacteroidales bacterium | reverse complement strand
AGGGATAGAATTATTGCGGTAAATCCAGATATTATAATAGGTATAGGTGGCGGTTCAACTATGGATATTGCAAAACTTGCAGCAATAACTGTCAAGACAGGAGAGGATTCACGAGATATTGCAAAGTCGGGGATAATAAATGGAAAGGGACTTCCGGTAATTCTTGTACCCACCACAGCCGGAACAGGCTCGGAAGTTACTCATATCTGCATTTTCAGTGATAATACTAATCAGGTTAAGACCGGTATTGTCAATTCAAATTTATATGCTGATATTGCTATTATTGACCCTGAAATTACCCTCGGATTACCTCCTACAATTACAGCGTTCAGCGGAATTGATGCTCTTATACATGCATTGGAGTCTCTTATTTCAAACAGTGCAACTACATTTTCAACACTATTGGCAGAGGAAGCCTTAAAGATTATTTATAACAATATCGTTTCCGCATTTGAAAACGGAAAAGATATTGAATCCAGAAGTAATATGCTTTATGGAAGCATGCTGGCTGGGATTGCTTTTGCAAACAGCAGTGTGGCAGCAATTCATGCTTTTGCATATCCTATTGGCGCAAAATTTCATATCCCTCATGGTCTGGCAAATGCGATAATGTTAATGCCAGTATTGAAATTTAATCTTAAAGCGGGAGTAGAAAAATTTTCAGGAGTTGCACGGGCACTGGGGATTGAATCAAAAGGAATGACAGAACATGAAATTGCAGAACAAATAATTTCAAAACTTGACAGATTAATTGACAGATTAGAAATTAATCGCAAGCTCAGAAACTATGGAGTATCAAAGTCGGATGTTCCGCAGCTTGCTGCATCGGTTATTAAAATCACTCGGTTGCTTTCCAACAATCCAAGGGAAATAAGTCTTAAAGATGCTGAAAAACTTTATTTTGAGGCGTTGTAATTTGTTATATGTTATAATACCTAAAATTGTCCGTTATAAAATTATATTCTCCACATTCATTGGCAACCAAGCCATTGGCAATAATCATCAGGGGTATTTATGTTTGTAAGGATTTTTTCATCTGCAAATTCAACATTTTTTCTTTTAAATCTTTGGAGATAAGTCTTTAGATTTTGTGAGTTATCTTCCTGTATCAAAATATCTTTGACAACAGTTTGTGATATAAGAACAGGATGTCCACCTTTATTTTTATAAATAGGGCAAATATAATCAGCTTCATTTAATCCTGAAATCAGGCCTTTTATCAATCTTTCATCCACAAAAGGATTATCAATATTTGTAAAAAATACTGGTAAATCCTGAATGCAATTTTTTAATCCTGATTGCAATGAATAAAATCTGCCAAATTCGATATGAGAATTCAGAACAATTTCCGTTTTTTGGTTTAGTTTAAATTTTTCGGAACGGATTAAGGTTTCGCTATCTGAATTAACAACAAGAACAATTTTCTTGCAATCTTTGACATTAAAACTATTACAAAGTTTTTCAGCAAAATTATAAGCTTTATCAAATCTTAGGCTGATTTTAGGCAGTCCCATTCGTCCTGATGTCCCTGCTGCAAGAATAATAACTGAATAATCCATTGCGAAAAATTCTTCAGCAGGATTATTCACTAATATTTTTTCGAATGAAAAGCATTTGATTTTGTTCTCCGCTATTCCAGTGATATCCCAATGAAAATGGCAGCTCTTTTACATTTTCTCCGCCCTCATCATAGATTTTCTTCAGATCATTTTGCATTAAATAAGGACTTGGAAAATCAGCAATAGGTTTAACATACACTCCATATAAAAATGCGTCCCATTTGGTTATATCAAAATATTTATAAGGGATTCCCGTATCGTCTTGTAAAACGGTCTTACTGTTGTCGAGAATAATATTTCGAATAATAGAAAAAGTTCCGTAATGAAGTAAATATGAGGCTGATTTTACATAAGTATTTACTTCATCCAGACTGTTTAGATAAGTTTTAAATCCTGGAGTATTTACAAATCCCTCATCAGAAATATCACAACGGAAATATCTTAATACTTTATCATTTTCTGAATCCTTGGATTTAAAGCTGATTTTAACGCACTCTGTAGCCGAAAATCTGCCTGTCACACTTGACAATGGCTTAAAACTGCCATCCGAGTTCACATATTCATAAGAAACATCAATTATTTCGTGTCCGGTTTGCGACATAAAAAATATAATAACCGGCAAAACTCCTTTAACTCTGGCATTATGTAAATCTGTATTCATTCTGCCAGTAATAAAATAACTCCGAATATAAATATCGCGAATTGAATAGTAGAATTTATCCAGATAATCTGATAGGTCTTTTTGTTTCATTTTTGACAGATCCGGAATTTCGCCCAACTGTTCCTGAGCCAAAAACAAATATTCGCTCGAATATGGGAACAAAACATAAGCATGAAGAAAATCGGGACCTGAAAAAGGATAAAATAATAGGAGACTATCATTTATTTTTGGACTTATTTCATCATTGCGCCAGTTTGCCATAGGAGCCAGTCTTGTGCTATCCATTTCGGGCCAATCAACATTTATTTTTGCCTGATAATCCTTCCAGAATGTCAAGTCAATTGTAGTATCTGTAACCGAAGCAGGGAATTCCTGACCTGTAATAAATAATGCAAATTCCTGATATTTGTTTATAGTTGTACTATCAGTTTGTGCATAGATATGTATGCCGCCACAAATAAATAGCGAGATAAGGAATAATGATAATATCTTAGTCTTCATGCCAGTTCTTTATTTTATTGGACAAAAGTAAAATAATTTTATGAAGTTATTAAAGAAAATCCTTTTGATCAAGTACGAAGTTTAATAAAAAGAGCTGTTCCATTTCTGAAACAACTCTTTTTTATTTAAGTTAAACGCCAAAAACGGACATTAGTATATCTCAATCGCAAACCCCATTCTTGCCTGAACACCGCGAAGATTGTTTACATCCTGTAGTAATTGATAGAATTTATAATTCTCGCCAAGAGTTTCTTTAAGGAATTTTTCCGATGCCTGACCTGACATATCAGTCATTAGTTTTTCCATAAAATCAACTTTTTCGGGATATTCAAAGATTCTGTAATCTTCGATTTTAGCAAGTTCTTTAGCCTTTTTTACTGCATTGTCAAGACCACCTATTTCGTCAATCAAACCAATTTCGATTGCATTTGCTCCACTCCAGACTCTGCCTTGTCCGATTGAATCAACTTCTGCTTTAGTTAATCCTCTGCCGTCAGAAACTCTGGTTAAAAACACATCATAGAAATCTTCAACTTGTCTTTGAATGAATTCCCCTTCGGTAGGTGTGAAAGGTCTCATTATTGAGCCGAAATCAGAATTACTGTTTGTTCCAACACCATCTACAGTTATTCCTAATTTTTCATTCATAAGTTTTTCGATATTTGGAATCATTCCAAAAACACCTATCGAGCCGGTAATTGTATTTGGTTGAGCAAAGATGTAATTAGCAGGGCATGAAATATAATATCCGCCTGAAGCAGCAAGGTTTCCCATTGAAACAACCACAGGTTTTACTTTAGCAGTAAGTTCTACTTCTCTCCAGATAATCTCTGATGCAAGTCCTGAACCTCCGGGAGAATTAACCCTTAAAACAACTGCTTTAACGTTTTCGTCTTCTCTTGCTTCGCGTATAATTCCTGCCATCCAATCACCGGCAATATTGTTGTCAGGTTTTGAACCGTCAACAATATCTCCTTCGGCAAAAATCACAGCTATTTTGTTTTTAGATTTGTTTTTTTCTGTTTTAATCTTGGCATCACAATATTTATTTATGTTGATCATAAAATCTTCGGGCTTATCTTCTGAACCTGATTTTGTTTTAAGTTCAGCCAAAACTTCATCATAATACAAAATTCCATCAATAAATCCGTACTTTAAAGCTGTTTCGGCATCATAAACCATTAAACTGTCTGCATACATATTCAAATCAGCAACACTTAGTTTTCTTTGTTTTGCAATTTTTCCGCACATATCGTCCCAGATACTTTGCAAAAGAGTAATTGTCTGCAATTTACTTGCTTCACTCATGTGGTCGTTCATAAATGGTTCTACTGCTGATTTAAACTGACCGTGTCTGAATATCTGAGCCTCGACTCCAAGTTTTTCCAGAGCCCCCTTAAAAAACATAACTTGTGAATTTAAACCTCTCCATTCTATTCCACCTTGGGGGTTCATATAAATCTTATCTGCAACGGAAGCAATATAATATGCTTTCTGTGAATATGCAGATGAATAACAAATAATGAATTTTCCAGATGTTTTAAAATCAATTAGTTTATTACGAATTTCTTCAATACTTGCCAATCCTGCCGGAATGTATGACAAATCAAGGTATATCCCTTTAATACGTTCATCATTTTTTGCCTTTTCAAGAGTTTTTAGAATATCATTTAATCCTAAAACCTTTGTAGACTCAAAAGTCATGAAATCAATGCTCTCAAATGGATTGTCAGACGCTTTGTCCGGAACGTCTATGGCCAGATTCATAGTTAAAACTGAATTGTCGTTTACAACCACTTCAGATTCACCTAATCCGGCAAGTAAAACGGAAAAAATTCCGAATAAAAGACCAAAAATCACAATAAAAGTCATTATACTTCCGACAACTGTTGCCAAAGTATATTTCCAAAAATTATTCATACAGTTTATTTAAAAGGTTAATAATGTGCTAAATTATAATTGAATTTAAACAAATCAAAACTCTTAACAAGATATTAACTTAATAAAGGGTTAAAATCACAAAATTTATCAAATAGAATTATTTGCAAATTTCGTCATATCCGATAAGTGCATCAATTTTATTTTGCAAAGCGGTTTTACTCTCATCTTTTGTGAGTGGTTTCTCCCAGTTGCCATACATTGGATTTGGCAAAATAATGAACATTGAGCCGAACTGATCTTTGAGTTCATCCACTCTATTAAAACCGTAATTTTCTGTTCTGTCATCAAGATAACTGTCAAAATCAGCTAGATTGTCGCCAATTAGCAAAATAATACCGTATTTTTCAGCTACTTTGGCTTTGCGGGCATCTTTAGAACTTTCGTCAGTTCTGCAAAAGAAATTTTCCGGTTTTACCTCAGGGAAGCCTAGTTTTTCCATATTTTCAAGAGTTGCCTCAGTTTCATTCTCGCGACGATTAGAAATATACACTATTTCGACATTTTTAGAAATTGCATAGTTAAGGAAATCAATTGCTCCAGGAATGGCTGTAGCACATTTCATATCTGACCATTCTTTCCAGTTTTCTTTTGTATATGAGGTGTCTTCAAGAATAAGAAAAGCTTCGAAATAACTGTTATCCAAAACAGTTTCGTCAATGTCAAGCACTACAGCAGCAGGTTTGTTACCCTTGCTTGATTTAAGATTGTTATCCAAAGCTAATTTTGCATAATTAAATGACTGATAACAACAAGCTCTATACTCTGCAGAAGTTTGTATCCACAATGTTGCATTTAAAAGGTATTCCGTACTTTCATCAATTATAACGACTTCTTCTTTCTCACAACATACTTCTTTTTTGTTCTGGTCAGAATTACATGCCCATGATGTAAATATAACACAAACGATAATAAAATAAAACAGTTTTTTCATAAATTAAGTTTTAAAATTTATACAAAAATAATCAAGATTTTCATTTCTTTGATATTCAGTAATAATTATTTAAGAATAGCTCCAACACTAATTTGTAATCCCTGATACAGTATCTTGCTAGTGTTAAAATTAAAACTTCCTGATTCGTAATAATTAATCCCTTTGGTTGCAATATAATTGCCATCAATTTTAAACAACTGACTGCCAGTGTAATAGTTAGCACCAATATATCCCCATGCTGATTTTGTTAGCTTAAAACTAAATTTAATACCATAAATATAGCCCCAGCCAAAACCATTTTTCTTATAATTTAAATTTGAATCGAAAGAAGAAAAGTCATGTGATTCAGCAAGCATTTGGTTGAATTCATCAGCAATTAATTTTTCATTAAATCCCCAAAAACCAAATAATCCTCCGACAATATCAAATTTGACTTTTTTAAACCCTATAACTATTGCTGGTAGTAGTGTTAATTCCAAAGATTGGAAAGGCCCAACCAGTGTGCGTTCAGAATTATATTCTTCGGCAAAACCTGTCATACTCATTCCTCCAATATGATACAAACCTATTCCAGGGGATATCTGGAAAAAATCATATAACTTTAGCGGAATACTGAAACTAATTGGAGCCACAGGGTTTGAAAAATATCCGTTTTTTGGAAAAAAATATGAAAACCCGATAGACTGTGAGTAACTTACAAAAGACATGACCAGAAATAGTGAAGTAATAATAATTAGTTTGATTTTTCTCATAATTCAATCAGGTTATGACAAAAGTCTTTTTACTCAGTATTCCCTTTTTGCCAAAGCATCTGTCCCTTTTCATACATAACCTCTCCAAGCAGATTCCCCTTATCATCATAAAAAGACCATAAGCCTTCGGAAACATCATTAATATAATTTTTTGTGTAACGAATCTGTCCGTTTTCGTAATAAACATTGCTACTGCCGTTTTTTAGACCTTTTTCAAAAAAACCAACACTCCAGATTTTCCCGCTTTCATAATAAGCAATCCATTTCCCCTGCCTCCATCCGTTCAAAAGAGCTCCTTCAATAAACAACTTACCCGATTTAAAATATTGTTTCTCATAAACACTGTCGGGATTTTGAGAGTTCAAATAGTGTATTTTCATTGGTTCACCTGTGTCAAATGTGTCAATAATTTTTATTTCAGAGGTTTCTGGAATGCTGTCATCACTTAACTGAACCGGTAAGCTGTCGTTAGTTTTTTTATTTACTTTAGCGTTATCAGATGGATTGTTATTACACGAAAAAGCTGTAAATAATAAAGCTACAGCAACAATTAACGAAAACATTCTAATTTCTTTCATCATAATTTTGTTTTTGCAAAACTAAACATTAGGGCTTGATTATGAAAATTATTCTAAAAATTTTGACAAAACTTTAAGCGGTTAAAACTGATAATTATTTGCTTTTATCTTAATAATATACATGTTTTATTAAATTGTTACCATAAAAAGTATATTATTTTGTTCATTTCTTTCTATTTTAATTAAGTAATTATATCTTTGCTCGATTATTTAAAGATGTTTATCTTTTTATTAAGTAATGAAACAGAAAACTATTTTAAAAGAAGTCAAATTAGAGGGGCCAGGTTTACATTATGGTAATAAGACTCATCTGACCATAAAGCCTGCAAAACCTAATACCGGTTATATATTTGTCAGAACAGATCTGGAATCAAATCCTCAAATTCCTGCACTAGCAGAGTATGTTACGGATACATCCAGAGGTACTACAATAGGTAGAAACGGATATAGTATAAGTACAGTTGAACACTTATTGGCAGCTACATATTCGCTTGGTATAGATAATGTGATTTTTGAAATTGACGGGCCGGAAGTCCCTATACTTGACGGTAGCTCCAAGTACTTTGTAGAGGCTTTATACAAAGCAGGTGTAGTTGAACAGGAAACCGTTTTAAAGGTCTATGACATTCGCGAAAATATTATATTTTCAGATGAAGAGAGAGACATTGAAATAAATATATTTCCTGACGATACTTTCAAACTCAATGTTCTTGTTGACTACAAATCCGATATATTGTCAAATCAATATGCCGTTTTAAATAACATTAAAGACTTTAATCAAGAGATTGCTTCTTGCAGAACTTTTGTATTTTTGAGCGAGTTGGAACCATTATTAAGATTAAATCTTATAAAAGGAGGAGATCTGGATAATGCAATTGTAATTGTTGACAAAGAAAGCACTCAAAAAGAATTTGACAGATTGGCAAAGCTCTTTAACAAACCAAGTGTTGCTGTTCAGAATTCAGGTGTTTTAAATAATATTAAACTACAATTTACCAATGAACCTGCAAGACATAAACTTCTTGATATTGTAGGAGATTTGGCTTTGACAGGTTATCGCTTTAATGCAAATGTTGTAGCAAGACGTCCCGGACATTTTGGTAATACACAGGTTGCCAGACTAATCAGGGAACACATAAATGCTATTAAAAAAGACGCTGAAAATGCTAATATACCCGTTTACAATCCGGATATTAAGCCATTGATGGACGTAAATAGGATTAAAGAATTCCTACCTCATCGCGCTCCTTTTCTTTTTGTAGATAAGGTTTTAAGCCTGACAGATACTGAAGTTATTGGAATTAAAAGTGTAAGTAATGATGAGTTTTATTTTGCTGGACATTTCCCTGACGAACCTGTAATGCCAGGAGTTTTGCAAATCGAAGCTATGGCTCAGACAGGAGGGATTTTAGTGTTAAATTCTGTCCCTGATCCAGAAAATTATTTAACTTTTTTTCTTAAAATAAATAATGTTAAATTCAGAAAAAAAGTTGTCCCAGGAGATGTATTGTTGATGAAATTAACTTTACTTGAACCTATTCGTAGAGGTATTGCTCACATGCAAGGAGAAGCATACGTTGGCAAGGGTATTGTAAGTGAGGCTGAAATGTTTGCACAAATTGTTAAAACAAAAGAATAATATGAACCAACCACTTGCTTTTGTACATTCAGATGCGAAAATTGCGAATAATGTAGTTATTGAGCCTTTTGTAACAATCTATAAAAATGTTGAAATAGGTGAAGGAACATGGATAGGTTCTAATGTTACAATAATGGAAGGTGCCCGAATCGGTAAAAATTGTCGCATATTTCCGGGTGCTGTTATCTCAGCTATTCCTCAGGATTTAAAATTCATGGGTGAAGATACTGTAGCGGTAATTGGTGATAACACAACAATAAGAGAATTTGTTACAATAAACAGAGGAACTTCAGCAAAAAATAAAACCATCGTGGGTTCAAACTGTCTGCTTATGGCTTATGTACATATAGCTCACGATTGTGTTGTTGGAAATAATGTTATTCTTGTAAATGGAGTAACTCTCGGAGGCGAAGTTATAATTGACGATTGGGCAATAATAAGCGCAAATTCTCTTATACATCAGTTTTGCCATATTGGAGCTCATACTATGCTTGCAGGTAATTCATTAGTTGGCAAAGATGTTCCTCCTTATATCAAAGCAGCTCGTTATCCATTATCATATGCTGGGATAAACTCAATTGGTTTGAGAAGAAGAAATTTCTGTAACGAAAAAATCAATCAGATTCAAGATATTTACAGAGTATTATTCAGCAAAGGGATGAACTACTCACAGGCAGTTGAATATATTGAAGCGGAATTGCCTGCAACCAAAGAACGTGATGAGATAATACTTTTTGTTAGAAATTCTAAAAGAGGTATCATAAAAGGTTATTTCGAAAATACAGAAGATTAATTTTTTTTATAAATATTTGAATTATGTAAGGCTTTCGTTTTCGTAAGCCTTTTTTATCAGATTTGAAATTATGATAGAAATATTAATTCATTACGCACTAATCATCTTGTAAAAAAATGTAATTTTGTTCAATAAAAAATAGAAATATGGAAGATGTTTATTCAAAAATAAGACTTTTATCAGAAAAATACAAGGATTACACAGCAAAGAACTTATCTGAACTAGTGAAAATTAAATCTTTAAGTAAAGAAGAAAAGGATGTTCAGCTGTTACTAAAAAAGCAGATGGAAGAAGCTGGATTCGACGAAGTTAAGATTGATGGACTTGGAAATGTAATTGGCAGAATAGGTAACGGAAGTAAAATTCTGGCTATTGATGGGCACATGGATACAGTAGATACAGGACATCTGAAAAACTGGGAATTTGATCCTTTTTGCGGAACCATTAAAGATGGCTTTGTGCATGGGAGAGGCTCAGTAGATCAGGAAGGTGGTCCTGCATCATTTGTTACAACAGGTAAAATTTTAAAAGAATTGGGATTCGACAAAGATATGACAATCTACTTTGTTGGAAGTGTAATGGAAGAAGATTGCGATGGGCTATGTTGGAAATATATTGTTGAAGAAGATAAAATTGTTCCTGATTTTGTAATTAGCACAGAGCCGACAAATCTTAATATTTATCGTGGTCATAGAGGCAGAATGGAAATTCATGTTCATTTTTACGGTGTGTCTTCACATGGATCTGCACCCGATAGAGGTAAAAATGCTGTTTATATGGCTTCGCGTGCTGCACTTGAAATCGAAAAACTTAACCAAAGACTGGCTTTCGATGAATTTTTAGGTAAAGGAAGTGTTACAATATCTGAAATTATCTCTGGTAGTCCTTCGCTATGTGCAGTGGCTGATTACGCCCGTATTCATCTTGACCGCCGCTTAACATGGGGTGAGACAAAAGATTCAGCAGTAAAAGAAATTGAAG
The DNA here is from genome assembly GCA_035388205.1 of Bacteroidales bacterium. GTDB lineage: Bacteria > Bacteroidota > Bacteroidia > Bacteroidales > ML635J-15 > Bact-19. The sequence goes on along the minus strand of DAOOPK010000049.1, from coordinate 5,340 downwards.
AGATTATCAAAGGAATGAATGCTAAAGTTGAAGTTTTAAATTACGACGAAGTCGCTTATACCGGACTTGAATATGGGATGGAAAAATATTATCCTACATGGAAAATTGATGAAAATCATGAAATAGTTCAAACTGGTGTTCATGCTTATAAAAAACTTTACAATAAAAATCCAAAAGTTGACAAATGGACATTTTCGACAAACGGTGTAATGACATGTGGAACATATCGAATTCCAACTATTGGTTTTGGACCGGGGAATGAGGTTTTAGCTCATGCTCCTAACGAAAAAGTCCCAATTAATGATCTTGTAATTGCTTCAGCTTTTTATGCAGCATTTATTTATGAAATGGCGAAATAGAATACTTTCAGATAAAAATAAACGAATAAATTGAACATTATTAATAAACTAAACAATCCTATACTATGAGCATTAATGAAAAAATAGAGAAATTACAAAAACAAAAATCCAATTTATTCAAAAAAGATTTCTTGCTGACATGGGAGAAAACAGAAACAGATCTTAGAATTATAATTGAAGTTGCTGAAATCCTAAAAGAAATGCGAGCTAAAGGGATTTCACCGAGAGTTTTTGATTCGGGGTTGGCAATTTCGAACTTCAGAGATAATTCAACAAGAACAAGATTTTCTTTTGCTTCGGCAAGTAATATGTTGGGGTTGGCAGTTCAGGATCTTGATGAGGCTAAATCACAGATTGCTCATGGCGAAACCGTTCGGGAAACTGCAAACATGATTTCGTTTATGTCTGACTTTATCGGTATAAGGGATGATATGTATCTCGGTGAGGGAAACAAATATATGCGTGAAGTTGGGCAAGCTCTTGATGAGGGATTTAAAGAAGGCGTTTTGCCGGTTCGTCCAGGAATTGTTAATCTTCAGTGTGATATTGACCATCCTACACAATCTATGGCTGACCTTGCTCATCTGAAAAATCAGTTTGGTTCTCTTGAAAATCTTAAAGGGAAAAAAATCGTGATGAGTTGGGCATACTCTCCTAGTTATGGCAAACCGCTTTCTGTACCTCAGGGAATTATTGGTTTGATGTCCCGTTTTGGAATGAATATCGAACTTGCATATCCCGAAGGTTATGGTTTGATTCCTGAAGTTGTTGAGCTTGCAAAGAAACAGGCACAACAGAGCGGAGGTTCTTTAAATGTAAGCCACTCAATGGCTGAAGCAATGAAAGATGCTGACATTGTTTATCCAAAATCTTGGGCACCTTACCATATTATGCAGCAACGTACCGAACTTTTAAAGAATGCTGATAAAGATGGATTAAAGGAACTCGAACAGGTTTGTCTTGCTAACAATGCAAAATACAAAAACTGGGAATACGATGCTGCCAAGATGAAAACCACAAAGAATGGCGATGCTCTTTATATGCATTGTTTACCTGCTGATATCAGCGGAGTTTCGTGCAAAGAGGGTGAAGTTAACGGTGATGTATTCGAAAAATACCGCATTAAAACTTACCTCGAAGCAGGTTACAAACCTTATATTATTGCTGCGATGATGTTCACCAATCGTTTCCAAAAACCCGGAGATGTTCTAAAAAGCATTTTGGAAAGAAACAGAATTAGAGTGGGATTTTAAGCCCAAAGAAAATAGGGTATTATAATCCAGCATTTCATCACAGATAATCATATATAGGTTGAAGAATTATGATTATTCCCGTTCAGGATTTATGCAATCACAATAAATAGGTATTATCTACATAACAGATTCCCATTTGAAGTATCAGTGTACATTTCCCCATTATCCACAACAATTCTTCCGTTTCTAATGACAGTTTCTGCCAAACCTTTTGTTTTAAAGCCTTCAAAAATTTCCAAATCACATCTTTGGTGATGATTTTTTACGGAAATTGTGTTTTCGAAATCTGGATCCCAGATAACGATATCAGCATCAAAACCAACAGCAATTTTCCCTTTGTGCGATAGTCCAAAGATTTTAGCCGGTTGTGTCGAGCATACATCTACCCACTGATTCAAACTTATTCTGTGTTTTAGAACTCCATAAGTGTAAAGCAGAGCCAGGCGATGTTCAATTCCACCAGCTCCGTTCGGGATTCTTCTAAAATCGTTGATTCCGACAGCTTTTTGTTCAAGATTAAAAGGACAATGGTCGGTGCCAACTGTTTGTAATGTACCTGTTGTAATAGCTTGCCAAAGAGCTTCCTGATCTGTTTTTTTTCTCAATGGCGGACTTAAAACGAAAGGGACAGTTTTGTTAAATTCCCCTAAATATTTAGAATCATCCAAAAGTAAATAGTGCGGACAGGTTTCTGCGTACACTTTTTGTCCTGTTTGCTGAGCTTGATGGATGTATTCTAAAGATAATACTGATGATACATGAACGATGTAAATCGGGCAATTGTATTTTGCTGCCAAATCAATAGATTTCTTAACTGCAAGTGCTTCAAATTCTGCCGGTCTTGATTTTGCGTGAAATAGCGGACTCACATTGTCTTCACTTGCAAATTTATTGCGAAGTTCATCAACCTTGTCTCCATCCTCACAGTGAATTGTAACCAAACCGCCATGTTCCACGACTGTATTAAGAACAAGCTCAAATTCATCATCCTTTAATCCGACAGTATTTTTATATGCCAGATATACTTTAAACGAATTGAATCCTAGTTTTAAACAATTTTTGATCTCAGCTTCGGTTGTACCACGCCATTCAACAGGACTAACGTGTAAACTGTAGTTTGTTAATGATTTTTCCGCTTCTTTTCTTCTCTTTTTTAGTGCATCTGTAATTGAATGCCCTCTTGCTGGCGTAACAAAATCAATGATTGTTGTTGTCCCTCCAAATAAAGCAGCACAACTTCCTGTGAAAAAATCATCCGAAGAGGGGCCTGCAGGAGTTGGTAATTGCATATGAACATGAGGATCAATCCCGCCGGGGATAACATATTTTCCTGTGGCATCAATAATTTTACAATTTTTATTTACACGGATATCTTTTCCAATTTTGACAATTTTATCATCAATTACTAAAATATCTTCAATTGAAGATGTTTCTGAATTTATTATAGTTCCGTTTTTTATAAGGATCTCCATAATTCTATTTCAATTAAAGTTCAAATGTCTCACTTTTTTTATATCTCAGCTTTAATTACTCAAGTAATTTCCATTTCATAAAGTCCTTCCTCATTTATTGTAAAGCCAATCTTTTTGAGATAAGTTACATATTTAATACTATTGCCTTTAGCCATTATTTTTGTTATTCCATTCTCAAGAAACAGATTTTTAAGACTTAAATAAATATATCGTCCATTTTTAAAATCGCGGTAAGCCGGAATTACATAATCAAGCCCTACTTTTAAGGTGTGGTCATCGGTTTTATGTGCAAGAAAAACTCCGGTAACAACCATATCTCTTAAAACAAAAAAGCTTACTGTATTCATGTCAGGATCATATTTGAAGCCCGGGAAAAACTTCTGAATTTCCTTATTGTGAAAGGAAAGAAAACGTAACAGATATCTGTTATCAGGACGAATGCCAAGCGTTTCAAATTTTTCTTTTCTCGAATATATCTTTATCAGATAGTATATGTCCACAGAAAGTATAAAAGCGTTTAAAATACCAACAGGGATAGCTCCAAAAATAAAACCATAAGTTGACATTGTTGTTGCTCCCACAAGATTTATCCATCTGAATTTTACAATAGAATTCATTGTCATTGATAAAGCTATGATAAACGAAGCAGCATATCCAACTATCTGAATTGTTGTTATTTCCATTTTAAGTAAAAATTTAATGCAAAGATAGTAAAGATTAAAACTGAAAAGAGATTTAACGTCAAACTACAATAATCATGTCTAATAAAGAAAATACTTTAATAAATAATCTTTATGCTAATTTTATCAAATACTAATGATACCTGATTTAGAGGCATTACTATTCAACTGATTTATACTTAAGAATAATATCATTAAGAAGAATCGTTTCATCTGATTCGGATTTGATAGAAATAATCATTCTATTGCAATGTCTAAAACTGTTATTAAAACTTAATTTATTCTTAAAAAACTTCAATTTGGAATGTATGTCATCAAAACTTAAACCGACAATTTCTATTATTTTATCATTACTGATTAAATGAGCCTTAAGCTTTAAATTGCTTATAGCTGAGTCTAATTCTGTTTTAAAAACGCCTGTAAAATAGATATTTCTGTTTTCCGCATTAATAAACGATGGATTTATGTCAAGTATTGTTAAGCTATCTCCGGGATGAAGTTTGTACATATAATTTTCATATAAAATATACTCCAAGTCTTCTTCTGGATACAGTTCGGAATTATTAAATGTTAGTTTAGTTAAATATTTATATCCGTGTTGTAAATCCAACAAACTGTCTAAATCCATAAATTGCCAGGTAATTTTTCTGTTTTGAACATCATGATCAAATACAAGTATTAAATCTTTTTCCAACACATTAAGTTTTTCAGGTTTCCAACGATAAATAATGTTATCCAAACCACATCCTATAAAGTGTATTCCATCAGAACTAAGCATATCAACCTTTTTATTATATTTACCCATATCACCCATAATACAAATGACTTCAATTCCTTTGTTGGCCACTTTTACTAACTTAGGGTAGATAATATTTACAAAGTTAGTATTTACAGAATCGCAATTTGCATTCCAATATTTAAGCCCTGTATTTGCATAACTCATTGGATCAGAGGGCAAGCCCGGGACATCAGCCCACAATCCCCAGTGGAAAAACAGTAATAAATGTGAAGATTCGCTTATAGTATCCACTACATTACAAAACAGTTTATACTGTTTATCAAGATTTTCACAATCACTGACATCTAAATTTGTATCGAAAACAAATGCTGTAAAACCATTATAGTAATCTACATAGTAAGTCTTATGTCCCAAATATTTTTCAAGCCATTCAATATTTCCGTTTCTTCTGTCATGATTTCCCAATGTCCAATAATTATGTGGCTGTTTAATTTTTAACTTAGCATTCAGATAGTCAAGATTTGAATAATAAAGCAAAGTTTCAGAACAAATATCGCCCCCCAACCAGATGTTATCGTAAACTGATTTATTCAGATAGTTTAATCTTTGGTCAATTTCTGTTGCAGTCATGTAAGTGTGTCCTAAAAATAGATATTTATAATGGGTTTTTGCCTGAGAGTAAGCGATGTTTACTGATAGAAACAATAGAATAATTAATATTTCTGTCTTTTTTTTCATTTTTCTTATAAGAGTAATTTTTTTCAATTTTTGATTATTCTTGATGTCTGAGAAAGATTTGTAGTATGGTTTATTACTTTAATAAGATAAATTCCTGCT
>DAOOPK010000048.1:0-15739 GCA_035388205.1 Bacteroidales bacterium | reverse complement strand
CGCTTGCTTGCAAACATTCATCTTTGGTTGACCGACAAAATCGAGTTTGGTTTGGCGGGTGTTTTGGACATATAAATAGTTTTGAAAATGGCGTATGGACTGTGCATGATAACTATTCAGTGTTCGGCAACACATCATTTACTGCTATATTTCAGGATAACCAAAACCGAATGTGGCTGGGTACCAGTAATGATATTTATATTCAGAACGATACTAGCTGGATTAAAAATGATTTTCTTAATGAACAAGATGTTATAATAAGTGACATTAAATCTGACTCTGACGAACATATCTGGCTTGCCGGCTATTTTGACTATGATGATATACGTGGCGGTTGCCTCATAAAACAAGTTGCTGACAGTTTTGAATTGATGTATCCGAAATCTCATATTGGTTATCCTCGTGAAATTGCATTTAATGAAGATAAAATATGGCTGGGCAAATCTTATCTGTCTTTTTTCGATGGAGAAACATGGAATAACTCTTTTACTGCTAATAATATCAGCTCAGAAAAAACGACATCTATTTGTACTGATACTAATGGAGATTTATGGTACGGGACATCTTCCGGATTGTTTAAGCAAACTGCAGAACAAGCTGCAGAACAGATTCTTCAACTTTGCGGTGAAGACATTACAGGGATTCAATGCATTGCATCATACAACAATTGTCTATGGATAAAAACATTAGAAAGAAACCTATACAAATTTGATGGCACAGAATGGTCGAAAATTGACATGACAAATGCTGCAACCAGTGGTTTTTTAAAAATAGTACCACGTGATGAAAATGAAATATGGATAACAAGTACTCTCGGTGCTTTAAAATACGATGGAACAAATTGGACTATATTTACAACAGATTCGGGACTTATGAGTAACTCAGTTAATGACATCGCTTTTCAGAATGATAGTGTTTGGATAGCAACAATTAGAGGCATTGCCCTAGTTTATAATCAGGAAGTCAGTATCTTACATAATGATTCAGCTTTTGTAACAGGTTTTAGCAGGTTCAATGCTATAAAAGTTGATAAGAATGGTACAAAATGGGCAGGCTGTATAAATGGAGTACTCAAATTTGATGATTTTTCTTCAGAATATCTGTACCCAACAGGATTTGAAGAAGAAATATATTCAATTACGCTGGATCCCAACGACAATATATGGTTTTGTGGAAAAAGAGCGGTTTCAAAATACACTTTCGATAACAGTGATGTTGAGCACATCAGAACAAAACCTAAGTTTCTGACTTTTTATCCAAACCCAGCAAACGATGAGTTTAGTTTTGAGCTACCAATAGATATAAAAACCGATATTCTTGAAATTTACAACACTAACGGAGCCATAATTTACCAACAAAAAGTACAAGCTGGAACCAATAAAATTGATATTGGAAATTTGCCAGTGGGAATGTATTTGGTAAGAATAAGGGGAGCAAATTTGTATGGGAAGTTTGTGAAAGAGTGATATTTTGGCCATCACACCCCTTGCATCCCTAAAGGGATCCGACACACGAAGCACTAGTGGGCTGGCTCCCTTTAGGGATTTTTAGGGGCAGGGTTGGCAAGAAAAACAATAGAATATCTAACATTTTGCAATTATAAAAACAAAATATTTATTTTGTAAAAAATGTTTCCCGTATGCAAAACAGTAATGAATTAAATAAAGTTACAATGTTCTACGGGGCAAGTTCATTAATAATGGACAGAGCAAAGCAACTAAGAAGAAGAATGACTAAACCTGAAAATATTGTATGGGAAATAGTCCGAGAAAACGCTATTTTAGGATTAAAATTTCGAAGACAACACCCGATTAGTAATTACATCGCTGACTTTTATTGTCATAAAATCAAATTAGTCATTGAAATTGATGGAGCAACACATCATCAAGAATCTGCAAAATTATACGACGAACATAGAACTAATGTTATGAATAGTTTCGGAATCGAAGTTATTAGATTTAGCAATAAAGACATTCTCTCAGATATCACATTTGTTAAGAAAACAATTCAAATAAAATGCAAAGGATTATTGAAAGAATAAATAAAACTTTTAACCTCCTCGCCCTTTGCAAGGGGCAGGGTGGGCAAAAAATAATAATAAATCACAATCGATTCTGCTAATTTTGGGATTTGTTATTTGGTGCTTGTCATTTGTCATTTGTTTTCTACATTTGTTTTTATGAAACCTGCAACAATAAGTCAGCTAAAGCAAGAACTAAAAAATCGTTCGTCAGATGAGCTACTTAAGCTTTGTCTAGATCTCACAAAATACAAAAAAGAAAATAAGGAACTATTGTCTTACCTGCTGTTTGAGGAATCAGACGAGCAGACATATATAAAGGATTTAAAAACCGAAATAGACGAAGATTTCAAATTAATAAACCGTAAAACACCATACCTTGCCAAAAAGAGTGTCAGGAAAATACTTCGTAATATAAAAAAACACATCCGTTATTCGCGCAAGAAAGAAACAGAAGTAGAACTCATGATGTATTTCTGCTCCAAGCTTAAGCAAACATTTCCTAACTTTCGCAAAAACACAGTTTTACTAAACATTTACGACCGTCAACTAGTAGCCGTAAAAAAGACGATAGCATCGTTGCACGAAGATTTGCAATACGATTATGAAAATGAAATCAAAGACTTAGAGGAAAAGTAATAACTTTTGTAACTATTTAGGTTTCTGGTATAATTTTGTAAGCTGTAAGCTGTAGTCAGTAATCAGTAAAAAGCAGTAAACTTAAGATAATGCTTTTTTATAGTAAAAGTGGAATTCCAAAAAGCGATAGCGACATTGCAAACACACTGATTACCGATTACCGATTACAAAAATACCAAATGCAAAAAATTAATTCTGATTTTTACAGACTACCTAAACAATTACTAACTTTTTTAAATCTCCTCTTTTGTTTAATCAACATCCTACATTATCATCTCCGCCAGCCAATAAACCCCCGGAAGGGTAATTATAGACAGAACCGAACTTACAAGAATATTTTCTACGGCTTGTTTGGAGTTCAGACCTAAGTCTTCGGCAAGAATTGAAATTATTACCATGCAAGGCATGGCAGTTTGTAAAACGGCACAAGTTATTGCCACATCAGAAATGTTTATTCCCGTACTTTTCAATAGAATGAAAACAAACATTAAAATAATAGGTGCAACTAATAACTTATTAAAACTCAGAATATAGGATCTGAGGTTTTGTATTAGTGGTTTTAATTTAATTTGTGCTAAAACTATTCCAACATAAATCATTGACAGATAAATAGTTGTGTGTCCTAATCCAAACAATGGTTTAAATATCAGCTCAGGTATCCTGATTTTAAAGATCATAAAAACTGCTCCAATCACAAATGCAACAGTAGCGGGATTTATTATATGTTTTATAGTAAACTCTTTTTGCTGCTTTGCTGCTTTATTTAAAATAAAAACGCCCCATGTCCATAATAAAGCATCGTTACCTATCTGAAATATCGTTGCATAAATAAGACCTTCTCCTCCGGGATATAATGCGTCCAAAAGCGGAAATCCTAAAAACACAACATTTCCAAACATAGTGTGAGTATTGTGCAAAGCGGTATTTTCTCTGTCAAGTTTCAGGATTTTTGCACTAATTTTACTAAGTAAAAACAAAATACTAACACTAAAAATCGCCGAAGCAAAAATTATCGGAAAATTTATAAGAATTTCGTCATTTAGTTTTGTGCCGGCAAAACTCGTAAAAATCAACAATGGTAAAGTTATTTTCATTATTACTTTTACCAGTCCTTCGGCATGACTTGCAGAAACAGCTTTAAATCTGAATGCAATGATCCCAGCAAAACAGATGAGTATTAATATTAATATCTGTTCAAAAATTATTTCCATGATCCAAAAGTAATGATTTTTTACTAGCCTGAATTATTAAAAGAAAGCTTTATTTATCCGACAAAACAAATAAAAATTCAAACTGTCAAAACATGACGTAATAAAACAATTATTATCAACTTAAAAATGTTAATATTTATAAGTCCACAACTGTATTTTGTGTATTTTAAAAGCTTAGTTTTGTGCCTATTATGGAAAAGTTTGAAGAAATGGTGGCAGAATATTCTGAAGAAAGCATCCAAACCCTTGAATGGGAAGAACATATAAGAAAGCGTCCCGGTATGTACATAGGCAAACTCGGGGACGGAAAATCGCGTGATGACGGGATATACATACTTATTAAGGAAGTTATTGACAACTCTATTGATGAATTTGCAATGGGATGCGGGAAAAACATTGATATTAAACTTGAAGACTACACAATGTCAATTCGCGATTATGGCAGAGGCATACCACAGGGAAAACTCGTTGATGTAGTATCAAAAATGAATACCGGAGCGAAATATGATTCTAAAGTATTTCAAAAATCGGTAGGACTTAATGGAGTGGGTGTAAAAGCCGTGAACGCATTGTCCTCATCATTTAAAATATCCTCGTATCGTGAGGGGAAGAAAAAAACGGCTGAATTTTGTCGGGGTAAGCTATTGTCAGAAACGGCTTTGGTTGACACCAACTCACCAAATGGAACTTTAGTTGTTTTTACACCTGATGAAGAAGTGTTTGGTAAATACAAGTACATAAGCGAGTATATTGATACTATGCTCAGAAATTATTCTTATCTGAATACAGGACTTTCGATAAATTTTAACGGTACAAAGTTTTCTTCCAAAAACGGATTACTTGACCTGTTAAACGAAAATCTTAATCAGGAGCCTCTGTATCCGCCTATTCATCTAAAAGACAATGATTTTGAAATAGCTATAACCCATGGGAGTCAATACAGCGAAGAATATTACTCATTTGTAAACGGACAGAATACCACACAAGGAGGAACGCATCTGACTGCATTTCGTGAAGCTTATATTAAAACAATCCGCGACTTTTATCGTAAAGATTACGATGCTTCAGATATCAGACAAAGTATTGTTGCGGCAATTAGCATAAGAGTTGTTGAGCCTATTTTTGAATCACAGACAAAGACAAAATTAGGATCAAAAGATATGGAACCTAACGGTACATCTGTAAGGAACTATATTTTTGAATTTATGAAGAAATTAGACGATTTTTTACACAAAAATCCTCAATATGCTGATGTAATTCAGAAGAAAATTCAATCCTCCGAAAAAGAACGTAAAGCAATTGCAGGCATTCAAAAAATCGCTAGAGAAAGAGCGAAAAAAGTCAGTTTACATAATAAAAAATTACGCGATTGCCGTGTTCATTATAATACTACAGACGAACGCAAATATGACTCAACTATTTTTATCACCGAGGGAGATTCTGCAAGCGGTTCAATTACCAAATCAAGAGATGTAAACACACAAGCTGTTTTCAGCTTAAGAGGTAAACCTTTGAATTCTTATGGTCTAACAAAAAAAATCGTCTATGAGAATGAAGAATTTAATCTTTTGCAGGCAGCATTGAATATTGAAGAGGGAATTGAAAATATCAGATACCGTAATGTGGTTATAGCAACCGATGCAGATGTTGATGGGATGCATATTAGATTACTGTTAATTACTTTTTTCCTCCAGTTTTTCCCTGATGTTCTAAAGCAAGGACATTTGTTCATTTTACAAACTCCTTTGTTTAGGGTTCGCAACAAACAGGAAACTATTTATTGTTATGATGAAACTGAAAAAGAAGCAGCTATCAAAAAGTTAAAAAACAATCCTGAAATAACGCGATTTAAAGGTCTAGGAGAAATATCACCTGATGAATTTAAGAATTTCATTGGAAAAGATATTAAACTTGATCCGGTAACACTTTCACAGGCTGATCATATAGGCAGTCTTCTGGAATTCTTTATGGGTAAAAACACTCCGGAACGTCAGGAATTTATAATCAATAACCTGAAAGTTGAAGAAGAAGTGTTGTAAGTGATTTTACAGACAGATTATGAGTGAAGAAAATAACTATACTAACGGCGATGAATTTCAGCCGGCTGAAATAAAAGAAAACGAAGAACCAAAGATAACTCGTCTCAAAGGGATGTTTCAGGATTGGTTTCTGGATTATTCATCCTATGTAATTCTTGAAAGAGCCGTACCACATGTATATGACGGGCTAAAACCGGTACAGAGGCGTATTTTACATTCGATGAAGCAACTTGACGATGGTCGTTATAATAAAGTTGCAAATATTGTAGGTCACACAATGCAATACCACCCCCACGGAGATGCTTCTATCGGCGATGCATTAGTGCAACTGGGACAAAAAGATCTGTTGATTGATACTCAAGGAAACTGGGGTAATATATTAACAGGGGACTCAGCGGCAGCACCAAGATATATAGAAGCAAGATTGTCGAAATTTGCCCTTGAAGTTGTTTTTAATCCCAAAACTACTTTTTGGAAACCATCTTATGACGGGCGCAACAAAGAACCAATAACTTTACCTGTAAAATTCCCATTGTTACTGGCACATGGTGTTGATGGTATCGCGGTCGGACTTGCATCTAAAATTCTGCCTCATAACTTCAACGAAATTATTGATGCCTGTATTGCAACACTAGAAGAAAGACCATTTGAATTGTATCCTGACTTCTCCACAGGAGGTTTGGCCGATTTTAGCAAATATAATGACGGACTAAGAGGTGGAAGAGCTAGAGTGCGTGCAAGAATTGAGAAACTTGATAAAAAAACGCTGGTTATCAAAGACATAACTTTCGGAGAAACGACTTCATCTATCATTGATTCAATTATTGCCGCCAACGACAAGAAAAAAATTCAAATCAAGAAAATTGACGACAATACTTCTGATACTGTTGAGATAATAATACAACTTCCTCCAGGTGTTTCAACCGATAAAACCATTGATGCCCTGTATGCTTTTACAAAATGTGAAGTATCAATACCCACTTATGCCTGTGTTATTGAAGAAGACAAACCAAGATTCCTAGGGGTATCCGAAATATTACAACTATCTGTTACTAATACGGTTGAGTTGCTGCGTCAGGAACTTTTAATTCAAAAATCCGAACTCGAAGAGCAATGGCATAATCTATCTCTCGAAAAATGGTTTATTGAAAAACGTATTTACAAAGAGAAACAATATGAAAATTCAAAATCAACAGATGACGCCGTTGATTTTATTCTCTCTAAAGTTATTGAGCATAAACTACAATTAGTACGTGAAATTACACGTGATGATATTTTAAAACTTCTGGAGATAAAAATGAAACGTATTTTGCGTTTCAATGTTGAAAAAGCAGAAGATGAACTATTGTCAATACTTGATGAAATTAAAAAAGTACAGCATAATCTTGACCACCTAATCAATTATGCTATAAAATATTACCAGCATATTAAGGAAAAATACGGTAAAGGACGCGAACGCAAAACTGAAATGAGAAATTTCGACACTATTGACACTGCTCAGGTCGCTGTTGCAAATGAAAAGTTGTATGTAAATTATAAAGAAGGTTTTGTAGGTTACGGATTAAAAAAAGACGAATATGTTAGCGAATGTTCTGACATTGATGATATTATAGTATTTAGAAAAGACGGCAAATACTTTATCTCTAAAGTTACAGAAAAAGCCTTTTTCGGTAAGGATATCTTATATGTCAATGTTTTTAAGCGAAACGATAAGCGAACGATATACAATGTTGCCTATCGCGACGGAAGGACAATTGTTTCATATATCAAACGTTTTGCTGTTACTGGAATAAACCGCGACAAAGAATATGATGTCAGCAAAGGTGCAGAAGGTTCACGAATTTTGTATTTCACTGCCAATCCTAACGGTGAAGCTGAGGTTATCAGGGTGTATCTGAAACCAAAACCAAAACTTCGTAAATTGGTTTTTGAAATTGATTTTAAAGAGGTTGCAATAAAAGGTCGTGATGCCCAGGGCAATATCCTTACGAAAAATGATATTCATAAAATCACTCTTAAAGAAGAAGGCATATCAACACTTGGCGGCAGAAAAATCTGGTTCGACGAGGAAGTGTTCAGATTAAATGCAGATGGCAGGGGTAAATATCTTGGTGAATTTATAGGAGAAGATAGAATTGCTGTAATAACCAGTAATGGAATTTGTCGTTTAACAAATTTTGATCTGTCGAATCATTATGAAGACAATATTAAGATCATCGAAAAATACGATTCATCAATGGTTTATACGGCAATTCACTTTGACGCAGAATTGAGTTTTTATTACCTGAAACGTTTTTCAATTGACGAATCGGGTAAAGAGCAAATTTTTATTTCAGAAGTTGCGGGTTCTAATCTGATTGACATTACTAATGAAGAATTTCCTCAAATTAAGATAAGTTTCGGTGGAAAACATAAAACACGGGAACCCGAATACATTGATTGTGAAGAGTTTATTGCGGCCAAAGGGTTAAAAGCAAGAGGAAAAAGACTGTCAACTTACGAAATTAGCGAAATGGTTTTTGTTGAACCTTTACAAAAAGAAAGCAAAAGAAGTTTAGATATGATAAATGAGTCTGCGGATGAAGATGAAGAGCCAATAAATTCAGATGATAACGAAGTTGCTGATAAGATAGAATTTGAAATAATTGAAACAAAAAATGATAATGATATTGAATTTGAAATAATCGAGCCTGAAGAAGAAGAAGAACAAGAAGAAAGTATAGAAGACAAGCCAAAGCCTGCATCGGCAAAAAGGGAGAAAAAGAAAAAAAACGATATTGTGGCTGAAGAAAAACCCGAAAAGCAACCTAAAAAAGGAACAAAAAACAAAGATAAAAGCGAAGCAACTGAAAATAAAAAGGATGATAAGAAACCACCCTCAGATAGTGGAATTCAGATGACGTTAGGATTTTAATAAGTTCGATGTCCTGAAAAACAAAATCCTCCTTTTGGTCGGATTTGTTGTTTTTCGAGGATCCTCGAGAAAAAATGAAATTGCTAACTGCAGTTTTCATTTTTTAACGCTTAATAAAAAACAGATAATTGATTAAATTAGTTTTAGCAATTTCTGTTTTCTCGGGATTCGGAGTGCAAAGTGCGGAGTTAGAAATTTATTCTGAATTATTTGAATGAAAATTTTTTTAATAGGATTTATGGGATGTGGGAAATCGGTCTTGGGAAAAAGACTAGCATCTCGCTTAAAACTTGATTTTGCAGATTTAGATAATCTTATTGAAGAAAGATACAAAATGACAGTTCCGGGAATTTTTTCCCATTTTGATGAGTGCGTATTTAGAAAAATCGAATCTGAAATGCTAAAAACATTTTCATCGTCAAGAGACAATTTTGTTTTATCTTGCGGAGGAGGAACTCCATGTTTTAATAATAATATGGACTTAATAAACTCCTCTGGTATAAGCATTTACATAAATCTAACTGCCAAGTCGCTGACAGACAGGCTTTTAAACTCGAAAACAAATCGCCCACTGATTAAAAACACTCCTCGCGAAAGATTATTTGAAAGAGTTACTGAATTGCTTGAAATACGTGAATATTACTACAATCAGGCACAGATAATTATTGACGGAATAAATTTAAAACCTGAAGATATAATAGCCAGAATACCAAAACTCAAAGATTAGAAATATTCGTAAACATAAGATGTTGTTAATTCTTCGGATCGTTCTTCAGTAATATCTCCTTCTTCATTTCGTATTGTTGTGACAACACTCATCAGCTTGCCGTTACTATTATAATGTGATTCAATTATAGTTCTGTTTGCAGGGTCATGTTCCAGACATATTTTTGCTCCGGACATATTTAATTGACTTAAGGGCAATCCGTTTTCATCATATTCGATCTTAAACCAATCCAATTGTCTGCCCGATGAATTTAATGTCTGAACGGCAGTAATCTTTCCATTTTCACTATAAAAATAATGGTGCACTTTATCCGGTTTTTTTGATGTTGTATATTCCTCCTTCAAAATTAATATTCCGTCTTCTCTATAGGTATTTACAGTCATTTGCTTCAATTTAATATTCTCATCATATTCTTTCCTGCAGACAATATCTCCATTTTCATTGTATTCTGTTTCAACCTTTTCCTCAACTTCATCATTTTCGTCAAGACTTGTAACAATAATTGCTTTTCTTTCCGTGTCCCTTTCGTATTTCTTTAAAGTAAACCATCCCCCATCATAATCAATCCTTTCTGAAATCAATTTACCTGCATCATCATACGAATACACCTTTTTTTCTCCGTAATTATCCTGATAATTTATTGTTTCGTCAGAGATTATATTATTGTTTTCGTCATATATGAGTTTATTTTCAAATACAACATTGTTTTCCTCATCATATTCTTTAGTAAATATCTGATTGCCATTAATGTCAAATCCACGAATCATTGAAAGATAAGTCTTACTATCGTTATCGCCGTGTTTAACAAATGTTTTTATTAAACGAATTTTCTTTTCCATATAAAAGTTTAAATAATTATTCTGTCAAATATTTTCATATCCATTTATAATTTGTAAAATTGTGAAAAAATTGACAAATTGACTAACGAAAACAAAAATAAATTCTTCTTTCTTATAAATCCTAATGCAGGAAATGAAGGTGGGGAACGTGAATGGCCAATTATCAAAGAAAAAATTCTTAATCATAGTCTTGAATATGACTTTGCATTTACCGAAGCTGTTGGACATGCTCAGAGTATAATTAAAGAAAAGATTGAAGAGGGCTACAAAAAATTTGTTGTTGTAGGTGGAGACGGGACATTAAACGAAACAATAAATGGCATTTTCAATCAAAATGATGTACCGACAACCGATATTTATATCGGTTTAATGCAAATGGGCACAGGAAACGACTGGGCAAGATATTACAATTTTGATACTGATTATGAAAAAGCTATTCAAAGGCTTATTGTTGGCAAAAGTTGTCGTCAGGATGTTGGAAGAATCAGTTATGAATCAAATGATGGTGTTAAATCGGGATATTTTATTAATGTTGCGGGTCTTTGTTTTGATTCTGTTGTTGTAAAATCAACAAATTTAATGAAAGAAAGAGGTCGAAGAACAAAGTCTGCTTACCTTATCAGCCTGTTAAGAAGCCTGATAAAATACAGACCATGGGAGTTAAAAATCACAATAAATGATGAAATTATTGACGGAAAATTTCTTTCGATAAGTATAGGTAATGGCAAATATTCGGGAGGAGGGATGATTCAAACCCCTGCAGCAGTAATCAATGATGGATTTCTTGATGTAACCGTTTATGAAAATATGCCGAAGTTTAAAATAGTTCTGAACATAAAAAAATTATATAACGAGAAGATTTTAAGCATAAAAGGAGTAAGATCTTTCCGTACGAAAAAGTTCAAAATTGAATCGAAACAAAAAATATTTGCCGAAACAGATGGAGAAATAATTGGAAGTACGCCTTATGAGATAAGCATTATACCGAATTCAATAAATATTTTTGTTTAATATTGATTTTTATTTAGGCGGGTGTCAAATTAAATACTTTTCCTGGGGGTATTGATAGTTAAAAGGCATGGGGTTCGAAGTTCGGAGTTTAAAGTTTGGAATTTTGGAGCTTGGCATTTGGGGCTTGGAGCTTGGGGGTATTACTTGCAGCATTCTTTCTTTGCTTTAGTTGCTCTTCGGTGTCCGAGGGCTTCGGCTTTATCAAGATCTTCGCAACCGCTTTCGATTTGTCCTAAAAATATTTTTACCAGCCCCCTATTGTAATAAGCCAGATAGAATCCCGGTTCTATTTCAATTGCAGAAGTATAATCTTTAATTGCCCCCCTGAAATCTCCAATCATTTCTTTAACAACGCCACGTGAATTATAAGCTTTAGCAAAGTTCTTATCAGCTTCTATAGCTCTGTTGAATTCATATATGGCGTCTTTGTATTTCCCCACATTTGCCTTGTTTTTTCCACGTTCATAAAATTCATTGGCTGTTTGTCCGAACAATGATTGCATTGTACAAATCAGGACTATTAATGCTATGAATTTATTCACGTTTTACTTTATTTTGTTTGTAAAAATATATTAATTCTTAATACATAATTAATAATTTTATATATTATTTTCCCCAACTTTCTCTATCAAGGCTACGATAATTAATTGCTTCGGCAATATGTGCCGGATGAATATTTTCAAGGTTTTCAAGGTCGGCAATAGTTCTGGAAAGTTTAATAATTCTGTCATAAGCCCTAGCAGATAAATCCAGTTTTTCCATAGCATTTTTAAGTAATGTCATGCACGAATCATCAAGTTTGCAAAACTCCTTAATCATTTTTGAATTCATTTGTGCATTACAATAAACATTTTTACGTTTTTTAAATCTTTCGGATTGTATTTGTCTGGCTTTAATGACTCTTTTTTGTATTTCTGCACTCTTTTCTGCTACTCTGGCATCAGCCAATTTATCAAAACTAACCGGAGTTACTTCGAGATGGATGTCAATTCTGTCGAATAATGGTCCTGAGATTCGACTCAAGTACTTTTGCACAGTAGAAGTCGCACAAATACAATCCTTATCGGGATGATTATAATAACCACATGGGCAAGGGTTCATCGCTGCTACAAGCATCAGACTTGCAGGATATTCAACTGTAAATTTTGCTCTGGATATTGTCACGACTCTATCTTCGAGGGGCTGACGCATAACTTCCAAAACAGTACGTTTAAATTCGGGAAGTTCATCCAAAAACAAAACTCCGTTGTGAGCAAGGGAAATTTCCCCGGGTTGTGGATAAGTCCCCCCTCCGACTAATGCGACATCAGAAATTGTATGATGAGGACTTCGAAAAGGTCTTTGAAGCATCAGAGACTTACCTCCTTCTGTTTTTCCTGCAACTGAATGTATTTTTGTGGTTTCTATTGCTTCGTTCAGACTTAGAGGAGGCAAAATGCCGGGAATACGTTTTGCCAACATGGTTTTTCCCGAACCGGGGGGTCCTATCATTATAATATTATGTCCGCCTGCTGCTGCAATTTCTAAAGCTCTTTTAACATTTTCCTGCCCTTTTACATCAGCAAAATCAATTTCTGATTCTTCAATACACTTTTGAAACTCTGCTTCCAAATCCACAACAATCCTTTCCAATGTAAGTTTCCCGTCAAGAAAATCAACAATTTCATGAAGATGATTTACACCATAAACTTCCAGACCCTCGACAACCGCAGCCTCGCGTGTGTTCTCAATGGGCAGAATAACTCCTTTGAAACCCGAGTCTCTGGCTTCGATTGCCATTGGTAATGCCCCCTTTACGGGTTTTACCTTACCATCAAGTGAAAGTTCGCCCATAATAATATAATCTTCAAGCATTTGATTATTTAATTGTTCCGATGCCGCAAGAACACCTATGGCAATCGGAAGATCATAAGCCGAGCCTTCTTTTCTCACATCAGCAGGAGCCATATTTATGACAATTTTTTTACCGGGCCATTTAAACCCATTAGTAGTCAATGCACTGATTATCCTTTGCTGACTTTCTTTAACTGCCGAATCGGCAAGGCCAACCAGATAAAAATTTATCCCCTGAGAAATATTAACTTCTATTGTGATGGTACTGGCGCTAATTCCGTTTACTGCCGAACCGTATGTTTTTACTAACATTTTTTGATCTTTTATATTAAAATAGTCAGCGTAAAATTACATATTTATTCCAAAAAACAGTAATGATTTTCATTTCATTTCTTTGTTTCTGTTTCAACCCTCATAAGCAATTTATAATCCGGCATCTAAGTTAAATCATTAAAGTCAACTTCCTTTATATTGCCCTTAAAATTTAATTCAGAAATATTGTTTTCTTTTTCAAAAACAATAAAAGTATGGTGATTTATCAAATTCAGTATAGATAGATTTATTTTTAACTGTTCCCGATATACTTTTTTCTTATATTCAAAAGGAATTTTATTATTTCTCTTTATATTTCTAAAATATCGAATCCATGAACTTAAAAATATCAAAGGATAATACAAGGGTAATAGCAACAAAGAGCCTTTACTCAGACGAATATATTTTATTTCATCTATTTTGAACCCAGTCAGTTTAGCCAATATTCTCAATTTCTGTAATCCTAACAGAAAAATATGCCCATGATATATCTTATTTGAAACGGATTTATCTTCCATCCAGATATCATCAATTTCGTTTGGAGGCATCTGTTTCTTAGTTTCGCTTTCAGCCAATAAGTAGTTAAACTTTGCCGACAAATTGGAATAAGACGGTGTAGTGATTGTCAATGTGCCATTTTTTTTCAAAATCCTATTAAACTCCTGAAATGCTTTTAATTGGTCTGAAAAGTGTTCTATTCCTTCCTGACATATTACCAAATCAACACATTCATCATTTACTGGAATGCGATCCATAATATCTGCCCTCTGACAAATAATATCTTCAGCTTTAAAATATTCGGGGAAAAGATCGAATGCTAAGACCTTCGCACCGCATTTTTGTAAAATTTCTGATGTAATTCCGTTCCCTGCCGGCAAATCAACAACCGTTTTTCCGATAAGGTTTTCTCTTTGACTTAATATCCACTTGTTTATATAATATTTTGGAGATTTTGGATTATTTATATGTGAATCTATCATCGAGAAATTTTTCAACAAAAGTAATAAAACAGTTTTTATAAATAATACTTGACTTTAATACTTTTGTTTGACTTTCCTTTTTTCTCAAAAACACATTCTGTATAAGCCGGTAGCCCAAAATATATTGTTGGATTGTTAGAGAACCCAAATCCCTCCATAGGTAACCCTAAAAAATTAAAATCTATTTTTGAATTATTGTTTTCGTCATGATAAACTGAAACTGCATAGTTTCCATCAGGAATTTCTTTTGTTTTAATTATAAGACTTCCCTCCTTTGCCTGTATATAACCGGCATCAACATAGGTTGTATAAGTTTTGAACTGGGTCTCATTCTTAAATACTGCCCATTTTATTGTGCCTTGCGAATTACGAATATTTGTAATTGTAATTTCAATTTGTGGACTTTGAGAATATGATATTCCAGATGTCAATATTATGAGCCAGAGCAAAACGTTTAGTTTCATAAATGCATTAATAAACTATTTAACCAAACTTAATTATCGTTTTTTAATGTGTAAAAATAACAGTTTTTTATATTTTTTGTTTATTGATTTTATCGAAGCCCCTTGAAACGCTTTTGTCACAATATTTGCACCCACCCTATGCCCATACTGAGGCAAATACTTGTGCCAAAAGCTACAACTCACAAACTTCAGTTTTTGTCCAATTTCAATTCCAGATTCTATATAATTCATTATTTTTGTATATCATGTAATAATAAACTTATGCAAAAAAACTTTGATAAACGATTCTTTTCCAACAATAGAAAGAAATTATATAGTTTACTGACCCCTGATTCAATAGTAGTCTTATTTTCAGCCGAACAATTTCCCCGTAACGGCGATCAGTATTACAAATATCGTCAGAACTCGGACACTTATTATTATTCTGGATTAATACAGGAACAAACAATTATAGTCCTCTTTAATGACAGTAAAAATCAACGTGTAGAAGAATTTGCATTTATTACAGAGCCTGACGAAAAAACTTTAATCTGGACAGGGCATAAATATTCTAAGGAAGAAGTTTTCGAAATTTCAGGCATAACTAATGTTGAATTCTTAATTAAATTTGATGAAACTTTAAAAAATCTTTTATCTAAAACTTCTGTCATATATTATTCCTTCAAATCCAATATAAGGGGAATTAAATACAATGATTACAACATAGACAGCTGGAAGGCAAATCTTGAAAAGGCAAATAATAATCTCGTT
>DAOOPK010000047.1:0-15754 GCA_035388205.1 Bacteroidales bacterium | reverse complement strand
GCCTAATATAAAATATTTTGAATATGTCCTAGAAAAGACAGAATCACAGCCTGAAAATTCTATTGTTATTGGAGATGACCTGGAAGTAGATATAAAAGGAGCCATACAACTTGGAATTGATACTATTTGGTTTAAAAGCGAGGATGAAAATCAAGAAGGACAATCAAAATATATAGTTAAATCACTAAAGGAAATAAGCGAAATACTTTAATACTAATTCTTTAAAAAGTACACTATGCCAGGAACATATTCAAAAATTTATATTCAATTAGTTTTTGCCGTTAAAAACAGACAAAAGTCTTATTTCAAGTGCTTGGGAGGAAAATTTGCATAAATATATAACCGGAATAATTCAGGAAAAGGGACAAAAATTAATTGCAATTAACGGGATGCCTGATCATTTGCATATTTTCATAGGACTAAAACCGTCATGTTGCATTTCTGATCTGGTTAGAGAAATTAAGAAAGCTTCTAATAAATGGATTAAAGAAAATAAATTAACGACATACAAATTCGAATGGCAGGAAGGATTTGGAGCATTTTCTTACTCTGAATCATGCATAGATAACGTTTATAATTATATTCTAAATCAAAAAAATCATCACAAAAAGAGCAGGTTCAAGGACGAGTATTACAAATTGCTAAAAGAATTTAGTGTTGAATATGAAGACCAGTATCTTTTTAATTGGATTGAAGAGTAAAATTTAAGTACGACCGCCTTCAGGGTCGCTGTTTTCATTTGAGATCATTTTTAGAAATTTACGACCGCCTTCGGGGTCGTAAAAAATGTCGAAATTTAAGATAAATAGCTTATACCGATTGCTATCATCACATTATTTTGAAAAAGATATTTAATTCAATGCATCATTAACATATCAAGTACTACAAGTATTGACTCCGAAGGAGTCACACTTTTATAAAAAACCAAAGTAAAATCTTGATAAACCCGACCCCGAAGGTGGTCGTACTCAAACTATGGGTAAATAGCTAAACAATTTTTATCTAATTTATTCGGAGAATAACCGAATCATTTTATACCAAAATACAATTAATAATTAGTCTTATATTTTCATGAGTTATAAAATTTATTACCCTGCACTGGTATAATGCCGATGATAAAATTGTATAGTCAAACGACGAAGTCCTCAGCGAGATGCGGTGAGCGGTGTCGAACTGAAGCTAATCGAGCATAGCGAGATTGGACTATTACAAGTTTACAATCGGTATTAATTAGAATCTTATATTAACAACAAAATCTATATAGTCTGGAACAAAATTGAACTCGCTTTCCAGATCATGAACGAAGAATATATCAGGATCAAGTAGATCCTGTTTAAGTTTATGATAATAGACTAATTCAGGGGCATATTGAACTGAAATCACGCAATTTGGTGAAATATTGATATCAACTCCAATTGTAAAATCTAAGCCTGCTTTAATAAAACTGGTTTTTCTATAACCGACAGTTTCTGCATTTGAGGGATATGTAAGATTTACATAATTAATGGGATAACCATTAAATTCACGCTTGTAATGGTAATAATATTCTCCGGTGTAGTGATACCCTCCAATTAATCCGCTACCGACATAAAACCTGAAATTACGGTTTGGAAAAGCTGCTTCTAAGCCCAGACGAACATCATAAGAATATATATCATAATAAAACTTCCTAAAAACCATACTGTCAGCAACAACAGTTTCTCCGTCCACATCAGTTGTATCCGAAGTGGTCCGAATTATGTCAACATTATCATTATCTCTGTAGAAACTGATATAATTTATACTTGCCCTCAAATTTGTATGATCAAAATAGTGTTTATACTGCACAAATATTTTGGTGTTTGGTAACCTTCCACCGCCCAATATACCAAAAGCCGGATAAACATTTAATCCGATGAGATTTCTATTTAAAGTGTCAACGTAAGTTGAATCATTATCAAAAACAACAGATTCTGTTTCATTTTGTGCCTGAATAGCAGTCAAACTAACCAGAAATAAAAATATTGCAAATATCTTTTTCATACTCATTTTATTTTAATACAAAGTTAACTAAATTTATAACGAATAAAATACTGAATAGTTGTTTTTACAATTTAATTCAAAATTTATCTTGCTAAAGAAATTAAACTAAATAAAATACTATTTTTGACACAAAATATATAACAAAATTTAATTTATCATGAACGTAAAGTTAAGATTGATTTTGATGAATTTTCTCCAGTTTTATATATGGGGATCATGGTTGATTACACTTGCTAATTACTGGTTTGGAACAAAAGGATGGGATAGTACTGAATTCGGTGCTGTTTTTCTTACCTTAGGAATAGCTTCTATTTTTATGCCTACTCTTACCGGTATCATTGCTGACAAATGGTTAAATGCAGAAAAATTATATGCAATTTTACATATTCTTGGAGGTATTACAATATTTTGTTTTCCATTAATACAAACTCCCGGAGGATTTTTCTGGATAATGTTACTCGCGATGACATTTTATATGCCTACCATTGCCTTGACAAATACCATTGGATATAATGCACTAAAACAAAAAGGTTATGATGTAATAAAAGATTTCCCTCCTATAAGAGTTTGGGGAACGATTGGCTTTATTTTAGCCATGTGGGTAACAAACCTTACCGGAAACAAAGCTTCCGAAAATCAGTTTTATTTTTCTGCAATTGCTGCAATAATTCTTGGCATTTATTCATTTACATTACCAAAATGTCCGCCTCAGAACAAATCATCTAAAGGAACTTCATTTGCCAAGATGTTAGGTTTGGATGCATTTAAATTGTTTGCTAATTACAAAATGGCATTGTTCTTTATCTTTTCAATGTTACTTGGAGCTTCATTACAGTTAACAAATATGTACGGAGACGTTTTTCTTGATGAATTTAAACTTATTCCACAATATGCTGATTCCTTTGTGGTAAAGTATTCGACTATAATTATGTCTATCTCTCAAATATCAGAAACTTTATTCATCTTAACCATCCCATTCTTTTTAAAACGATTTGGTATTAAAAAGGTAATGCTACTGAGTATGTTTGCATGGGTATTAAGATTTGCATTATTTGGCTTTGGAAACCCTGAGGGTGGACTATGGATGATTATTCTTTCGATGATTGTTTACGGAATGGCTTTCGACTTTTTCAATATCTCGGGTGCACTGTTTGTTGAAACCCAATGCGATTCCTCATTACGCGCAAGCGGACAAGGGTTATTCATGATGATGACAAACGGACTCGGAACAATTATTGGTGCTTTTGGTAGCGGTATTATTATCGAAAAGTTTTTTATTTTAGAAAACGGTAACAGAGACTGGTCAAATATATGGATTGCTTTTGCTTCCTATGCTTTGGTTGTTGCAGTTTTATTTGCAATACTGTTTAAACACAAACATGAGCCTGATAAAGTTGCGAATATTAAACATTAAAAGAAAACGAGTAACAATTCATAAAATGCATTAGTCATACAAAATAAATTTTGTCAATTGACAACACTTTTGTTCTAATGATTAGGTACTGTTTAAAAATATTTTTGTCAGCGAAATTTTCTATCAATTTTATTTTTATTTTTGAATTTAATTTAATTCATAAACGACATTTATGAAACCACAAGAAATTTTGATATCTTCTTCGAAGAAATTTTGGTCTAAATGGGTGTTAGCATTTAAAGTTATTCCAGCTCTGATAATCATTGGTGGTTTAAAATATCTAGCCTACTATCTTGGTTATGAGGTAATGGAATTAAATTCATTATTTACCACCTTGGTGGCAGGAACAATTTTTCTACTTGGATTTCTTATTTCTGGTGTACTTTCGGATTATAAAGAAAGTGAAAAATTACCATCAGAAATTTCTGCATCTATTAGAACTATGCTCGATGACACTTACACTCTTTATAAAGTTAATAATCTAGAAAAAGCAAAAGAATTCGCATCATATCAAAGAGATTTTCTTGATGACATTGTTAGATGGTTTTACAAAAAACACGATACAAATTATATTCTGGAAAAAATTAAAAACATGAATGAGTATATTTGGTATTTCGAAAAAGAAAAAGTCCAAGTCAATTATATTATTAAACTTAAAAGCGAACACAACACACTCAGGAAATACATTCTTAGAATAGACACAATCAGAGAAACGAATTTTGTCAGTTCTGCCTACACTATCGTAGAATTTATGACATTTCTAATTTCTTTTGGACTGATAATTACTCATATTGAGCCTTTCTATTTCGGAATGTTCCTTTCACTGCTTGTTACATTTCTTATTGTTTACATGTTTTACCTTATAAAAGACCTTGATAATCCATTCGATTATTCCGAAAAAGGCGAAACTGGTACAGAAATAAGACTTGACCCGATTCATGATTTACAAAACGAACTTCATGCTGAGGATCTTGAATAGTATTTTCATAGTATGTATTATTATTAATTCGGAAAATTTTTCTCTCTAGCATTTTTGAAATAAATTAATAAGATTTTCACTCTTTCATTCTTAAATACGAACCGAATTCTAAGATTTAACATTATTTCACATAGTTTAATTTACCACGAAATTCTTTTATCTAAATTTACACGATTATAAATTTCAATATGAAAATTTTGCTAAATATTTTTGTTACTGTTCTGACAGTATGGATTGCTTTTGTTTCCTATGCTTTGGTTGTTGCAGTTTTATTTGCAATACTGTTTAAACACAAACACGAGCTTGAGAAAATATTGAATATACAACATTTGTAGATTGTAGAAAATATTAAAACATTTGAAATAAAAAAAGGCAGAATTAAAATTCTGCCTTTTAAATAATATTTAAACAAAGGGGCAAATCCCCTAAAAACTAACACTATTCTTTTTTCTTATCAGATTCATCAGATTTCTTTCGTCCGCCTTTTGCCAATAAGATAACTGGAATTGCTACAATAATTAAAAAAACAATCCCCATAATTAGACTGGTCTTATCCATAATTTAAAATTTTGATTATTATTTAAAAACTTTAAAGGCACTAGCCTTATTTCACAATAAGCGAAACGAACTCAGAAGAAAAAATTAAACGGATAAATCCTCAAAAAATCTTTGAAGACCTCTATATTATTTATTTTGGTGATATAAGAAGAAAATGAATAATATGGAACATCCGAAACTCTGGCTATTAAATTTTTAATCCATTCTACTTTAATTAATAGTTTAAGGTCATATTTTATATTCTTGTATAAGTAAAGATTTGCTAGTTTTGACTCGTATAAATTAAATTCCTGGATTGTATGCTTTTCAAAATATAATTTATCAAGTTCTTCAACCGGCATATTATACCAGTCAACAGCACAATACCTATATAAATTGCAACTGACAATTACAAGTAAAGCAGTAATAATCAACAATATATATTTCTTTAAGCCACTCAAAATATTAAATCGTTTAAAATATTTAAAACCATATCAAATTTACCTGAACATATATATCTTTATTGTAACCAAATATGTGTAAATATATATATAATTTCAGTACATGTAAAAAATTCGGGTATAATTTTATTGAGTCTATTGAGAATTTCAATTATGATTAACATAATTACAATCCAATCAAAATATTGACTAATTTAGCAGATATAAAAAACTCAAACCTAATGAAAAAAAATGTAATAATACTTATGATTTGCTTAGCCTCATTTGTAAATCAGATGAATAGCCAATCAGAGAATTACATTGTTCTTTCGAGCATTGATAATATAACAGATGACTACTTTCACGCTGTTTTTGCAATAAGTGATTATCGGGATGCTGAAATAGTATATTTCGATCCTGAGAATGTTGATGAAATACTTCCGGAACTTATTAATATAGCACCAAGGTATGTTGCAGTAGTTTGTAAACCGGAGGAACTTCATATAAATTTCATTAGAGAATTTCTGATGATGAGTACCATGCTTGACGATGACCCGTTTAGTGATTTTTCGTATGGGTTTATAACCGGAGCAACTGCAGATGATGCTTTGAATTTTGTTTATTCAATTATTCAGGCTGAGTCAGAAAATATTGAAGACTTTCCTTTAAATGTAGGAGGCTATTCAGCAACTACTTTAAATCTCGTTTACACTGGAAGTTCGGGTTATATGTCATATCTGAATCCAGCTTCTTCATCGGAAATATGGCTTGAAACAAATGATAATGGCAGCGGAGAAGATTTCTTTATTGAAAACTCATCATACATGGAAAACAACAAAATTCTGGATATAGGTCATAACGGAGATGCTCACATGTTATGGTTATTCGAAGGTGGAAACACTGATCCAAATCCTCCCAGTTGGATATATGATCCTGATAAAATTGAAAACCCAGCATACGCAAGAGAAGGTCTGACAAGCTTCACAATCGGAGCATTAAATCTCTATCCTGCTGTTGCATTTAACGGAGCCTGTCATTCGGGAGAAACAAAATCTGTGATGGTTGAAGGTGATATAGAAGCTACATTTGGATATACTGAGGGGCTGATTAAATTCTATACTATGTCAGATACATTCAGTTTTGCTTTATCAATCTTAAAGACTGGAATAACCGGATATTTTGCCCCTTGCGGAGCCAATAATGCCAACGACCAGGGTGAAGATGTCTATAATGCTTTCCTTTATAACGAACCGCTTGGAGATATTCATAAAAGATCAAATGACGGGGTTGTTATGGGATTTCTCGGAAATAAACCCGCATTAAGAATTTTCGAAGAAAACGAATCAGTGTATTTATCAGATGTACTGCCATCAGGAACTTTTGATCCTGATGAATATTCAGGGGCAAAATATATGTTAGGAGGAAAAGCAAATCGAATTTATTTCGGAGACCCCCTCTTCAACCCATATCAAAACAATCATTCCGAAAGTCTTAATATTACTCAGGCAAGCATTGATTCAATAAATCCTACAACTCTTGATATTGATATCAACTTTAATAAACCAGATGGATTTTGGCCTGTATGGGACAAATTTCATTCCGGAGAAACAAGAGTTTATTATCCTGTTGAACTTCCATCCTACTGCAACGATCTGACAAATTTCGAAGTCATTGAATCGTCAGGTCCCTACGATCTTGTTATTCATGCTCTTGAGTATTTCGACGGGAAAACAATTTTACATATCGAGGTTGATATCCCTGATGATATGTACGATCCTATAGATTATCATATAAAATTCAGAATAAATTACACAAACACAGTAAACACAACCCAAGAACAAATATCAAAGAATGTTCTAGTGTTCCCTAATCCATCCTCTGAGATAACTAATTTTTATTTTTCAAATTTAAATAATGAAGAATTTACTATGATTATTTATGATTGTTCAGGCAGAATGATAAACAAAATAAACAATATTTACGGAAACAGAATTGAGATGGACAATTACGATAAGCAGAATGGTTTATACTTCTATGAACTAGTTAGTAAATCGGGAATATCAGAAAAAGGCAAATTCATTATAGAACATTAAAACAATTACAAAAACTTGGAATATTTATCTTCAGATATTTATATGGGATTTGATGCAGTAGAGATCAAATATTTAACTAGTTGTAACACTTGTCCACGAAATTGCAACATAAACAGATTTGTTGGTAAATCGGGCTTTTGTAATTGCGATGCTTCATTTCGCATTTCTTCAATATGTGCACATCATGGTGAAGAGCCTGTGATTTCTGGCGAAAAAGGCATTTGTAATATATTTTTTCCTCATTGTAATCTGCAATGTATTTATTGTCAAAACTCAGATATTTCAAAGAATATCAGCGATTTACCTCAGAAATTTGTTTTTGACAAATTGATAAAAAAACTCTGTTCTGTTTTGGATAAAACCGAAAATATAGTTGGTTTTGTTTCTCCCTCACATTATTTACCTCAAATGCTGGCAATAATCAGAGGAATTAAAGCAACAGGCAGAAAACCAATATTTGTGTATAATTCCAATGCCTATGATAAACCCGAGACAATAAAACTGCTTGAAGGAATTATTGATGTTTATCTGCCTGATTTTAAATATATTAACCCGCTGACATCCTTAAAACATTCGATGGCAAAAGATTATCCTGATTACGCTAAAGCCTCAATAAAAGAAATGTATCGTCAAAAAGGATCAAGTCTTATTACAAACAACAAAGGTATCGCCGAATCAGGTTTAATTATTCGTCATTTGGTTTTGCCGGGACTGGCAGAAGAATCTTGCAAAATACTGAAGTATATTTCTGAAGAAATATCTCCAAATGTTCATATTTCACTAATGTCACAATATTATCCTACTGAAGCAGTAAAACACCATAAAACATTGAACCGCACAATTACAGAAACTGAATACGATATGGTCAAGAATTGCTTCAATAATTGTGGATTTCGAAAAGGATGGATACAGGGAATTGATAGTAACAGTACTTACAGACCAAATTTTAATAATGAAAATCCTTTTAGCTTATGATAATCTTAAACATTTCTTTAACATACTAATAAACAAAATTTTATAGTTTTGCTCAAAATCAATTCTTATGAAGAAAAATATTTTCAATATCAGTTTAACAATAAGTTTCCTGATAATTATCGTAGACGGCTTTTCAAATCCAGTTGATATCGTAAGTGCTGAAAAAATCGTTTTGAATAAATTAAAATCATCAGATAAATCATTAATGTTCGGTATCGCTTCAATTTCACCAGTTGCTGAAGACGGCATAATATATTTTTACCTCGCAGAACTTAGTCCGACAGGATATTTCATTATAAGTGCTGATGATGAATTGCCACCGGTAATTGCTTATTCATTCGATAATAACGCAGACTTACAAAGCCCCTTGACTGATTTTTTCAAAGATGATATAAAAACAAGACTTCAAGCAGTTAAATATCTTCCTGAAGACATTATTTCTAAAAGACAAGAAATGTGGACACAGTATTTATTCAATGATTTAACCCGAGACCCCGAATTCGAGCAGTGGCCCGAAGAAGGAACAACTTCAACAGGAGGCTGGCTTGAATTTTCGTGGAATCAGGGTGCTCCATGGAATGCGATGTGCCCGATGGATCCTGTAACATCATCACGCTCATATACAGGATGTCCCGCAACTGCTATAGCAATGATTCTAAATTTTCATAAAACAACAAATGAACTTGTTTTTACTGACACTGACGATTACGATCATAATTATGCCGGCAGAAATTTCAGAATTGATGATGACTGGGAAACAATAAATTTTCCATCCTTCCCTGCCCTTAACTTATTTCTGGCAACTGTAAATGAACATTGGGAAAATGCTGAAGAATTGACAGACGAAGATATGGCTGCTTTATCTTTTGCTTGTGGAATAATTGCTCATCAGGTTTATACTTCTGAAGGATCGGGTACTTTTTCTGTATCTCAGGCTTATGATGCCTACATGCGTTTAGGATGTTCAACTGCATTACTTTATACCGAAAACGACGAAGAATTATTCCCTACTCTAATACTTAATATGCAACATGCTTTGCCCGCACATCTGGCAATTGTTGATGAAGCCTGGTCAACTGGACACAATATTGTTGTTGATGGATATAATACCGACAACTACTTTCATATCAACTTTGGTTGGGGAGGCGCTTATAACGGATGGTATCTCATTCCTGACGAAATGCCCTATAGTATGACAGTAGTTGAAGGTTTGATTGTTGATATTTTTAAAGACAACTCATCTGAATACAATGTTGCTCAATCACTTTCAGAAATTAGTATATTCCCGAACCCCGCAGAAAGCACTTTATTTCTAAACTTAAATGGAAAACAGGCTGAGATTATTGAAATATTTGACAATACAGGAAGGCTGATAGAAAACAAAAATAGCTTTACTAATCAATCCCAAATTAACATACAAGAACTTAATAGCGGAAGCTATTTTATAAGAATTATCTTTGACGACAGAAGTCTTTTCAATTCAGGCTTTATAAAACTCTAAAACGGCATGACAAAACGAACAGCACTAATTGCAGGATCAACGGGCTTTGTGGGAAATATTTTATTACATAAACTTTCAGAATCAGGATTGTACGATGAAGTAATATCTATAGTAAGAAAACCCGCTAAAACAAGTCTTCCAAATGTAAAAGAAGAGATTGTTGATTTTGATAAGTTGGAAG
Organism: Bacteroidales bacterium; assembly: GCA_035388205.1. Lineage (GTDB taxonomy): Bacteria > Bacteroidota > Bacteroidia > Bacteroidales > ML635J-15 > Bact-19. The sequence goes on along the minus strand of DAOOPK010000047.1, from coordinate 5,612 downwards.
AATACGAATATCTATTTAAAGTAAACGATATTTATATTTGTCTTGGAACAACGATAAAAAAAGCAAAAACTCAAGAAGCTTTTAAGAAAGTTGATGTTGATTATCCTGTAAAAATTGCTCAACTTTCTGCAAAATTTGGAGCAGAAAAGCTATCTGTAATAAGTGCTATGGGAGCAAACAGTAAATCAAAAATATTCTATAACAGAATGAAAGGAATAATGGAACAGGGTGTTTTAGAATCTGGAATTAAAACAATAAATATTTACAGACCTTCTCTTTTACTTGGAAAAAGAAACGAATTCAGATTTGGCGAAAAATTTGCTTCCATTTTTGTCAGACCAATCATTTTCTTGTTTGCCGGACCATATAAGAAATACAGACCTGTAAAAGCAGAAATAGTAGCACAAACAATGTTAAATAATTGTTTCGAGAATATATCAGGAATAAATATTTTTGAAAACAATAAGTTCTTTTAATAGCTACTTTACCAAAGCATCATACAAAATCTCCAAAGGGTGCAAAGCCTTAACCCCTGTCCCATCTTTGATATGACAACGACAACTTGTTCCAACAGCACAAATAATTGCATCCTCATCAGCTTTTCTAATATCAGGAAATAAAACCATTTCTCCAATTTTCATCGAAAGCTCATAATGTTCTTTTTCGTACCCGAAGGATCCTGCCATACCACAACAACCACTTGGAATCTCACTTACAGAATAATTTTTAGGTAAGGATAAAATCTGTTTTGTGAATTTAGTCGTAATCAGCGATTTTTGCTGACAATGTCCGTGGAATCTTATTTTCTCTGCTTTATCAGTAAATAAGTCAGAATTTATATTTCCCGCCTCAATTTCAGCAGCAATAAATTCGTCAAATAACAAACTATTCTTTGCCAGTTCTTTTGCAACAACTTTATTTTCTGATGATGCCAAATCGGGATATTCGTCTCGGAAACTCAAAATTGCAGAGGGTTCAATACCAACAAGAGGAGTTTCGGTCGTGATTATATCCTTTAATAATTCTATATTTTTATTTGCAATTTTTTTTGCAGTTCTGATTAAACCTTTGCTTAACCAAGTGCGACCACTTTCGTATGTTTTTGCAATTTTTACCGAATATCCTAATCTTTCAAACAGTAGAATTGCTTTTATGCCGATATCGCTTTCGAGATAATTTGTAAATTCATCATTGAACAAATAAATTGTCTTTTTTGAAGTCTCTGATTTTATCTGATGTTTCTTGAAATAAGTATTCAGATTTTGTTTACTCATCAGAGGAATATTTCGATCCGGAGCAAATCTTATAATTCTTTTAATAATGTATGAAGAAAACTTCCATTTTAAAAAGACATTTACCAAACCCGGCATAAACGAAAAAGTCTTATGCACACGTGGCAAATATCCAACAGCACGAGACCTTAAGGGAATCCCGTTTGAATCGTAATAATTCTGAAGAAACTCCATTTTCAGTTTTGCAACATCAACCCCCGAAGGACATTCAGATTTACAAGCTTTGCAAAGCAGACATAAATCCAGAACTTCGTATATTTCTTTATTATTGAAAGCATCTTTAACTTCACTGCCGGAAATTATCTCCCTCAGAATATTTGCACGTGCTCTTGTAGAATTTTTCTCATCTTGTGTAGCTTGAAAGCTGGGACATAAAGTGCCTCCCATTAGTGCAGATTTACGACAGTCCCCTGAACCGTTACACTTTTCAGCGGTTCTTAAATAACCGCCAGTTGCCGAAAAATCAAAAACAGTATCAATCTCTTTTGTTTTTTGTCCGGGATTATATCTCAATCCCGTATTCATTTTCGGAGTATTTACAATCTTATTTGCATTAAAAACAGCCTTGGGATCCCATAGATTTTTGATATCAATAAATAGATTATAAATTTTATCGCCCATCATCAAAGGAATAAATTCCCCTCTCAGACGACCGTCACCATGTTCTCCACTAAGAGAACCACGATATTTTTTTACTATTTTTGCAGTTTCTTCAGCAATAGTATGAAAAAGTTCTACATCATGCGGATCTTTCAAATTCAGTACAGGTCTTAAATGCAGTTCTCCTGTGGCAATATGGGCATAATATACACAATCGAGTCCGAGTCGTTTTAACAAAGCCTCAAAATCATCCATATATGCAGGCAAGTCTTCCGGGCGAACAGCAGTATCTTCTACAACCGGAACAGGTTTGGCATCGCCGGGCATATTTGTCAAAACGCCCAAACCAGCTCTACGCAATTCCCAAACTTTCGGAATATCTGCTCCATAAACCATAGGAAAAGAATATCCCATATTTTTTGACTTCAGTTCTTCTTCAAGATTTTTTGCATGAATATTTATAGTTTCAATATTTTTTGCAAACCATTCCACAATAAGGATTGCAGCAGGATCACCCTCCACAAAAAATCTATTTCGGTTTTGTTGAATATTTTCTTTCGTCAAATCCAAAACCTTTTTATCCATCAGTTCTACCGATACCGGCGAATGCTTTAAGGCCACCAAATTTGCTTGAAAAACTTCGTTTAAAGTCCTTGTATGAACACACATCAAAGCTTTTGTTTTTGGTGGAACTTCAACGAGATTCAACTTAACAGAAGTAGTAAAAGCCAAAGTGCCTTCCGAGCCTGCTAAAAGTTTACAAAAATTAAACTTTTTATCCGAATCTGAAAAAACTTCTGAATCTAGCAACAAGTCCAGAGCATAGCCTGTGTTTCTGCGTTTGATTCGCTTATCAGGAAATTGTTTTTCAATTTCAGCAGCATTTTCTATATCACTCAAAATTTGCCGCATCCCACGATAAATATTCCCTTCCAGATTATTGAGCTTGCATTTTTCTCCAAACTCATCCGGACTCAGTTCTCCAAATACAGCTTCACTCCCATCTGACAAGATACAACTAAGCTCAAGCAGATGATCGCGGGTACTTCCATAGATCAGAGAATGTGCTCCGCATGAATTATTTCCAACCATTCCTGCAATCCTACAACGATTCGAGGTCGAAGTTTCGGGACCGAAAAAGAGATTATATGCAGCTAGGTATTTATTTAGCTCGTCCAAAACTACTCCCGGCTCCACTCTAACCCATTTTTCATCAACATTCAGTTCTATTATCTTATTGAAATGTTTCGAAATATCCACAACAATTCCACTGCCAACCACCTGACCTGCCAAAGAAGTTCCCGCTGCTCTCGGAATAATACATATGCCCTTATCATAAGCATATTTTATAATTTGTTTTACATCTTCAAATGTTTTCGGGATACACACAGCTAGCGGAGTCTCTTTATATGCCGAAGCATCAGTGGAATATAATATTTTATGAATATTATCGGTATATATTTCCCCTTCTATTTTTGCCTTTAGTTCGTCAAAACTATTCATACAAAAAATTTGATGCAAAGATAAATAAAACTAGTCATTGTGAAAATGTAAATATCTTATTACAAATCCCCAACATCACACAATATTAAAGTTTTGTTAAAGTTATAATCTGTGAAAACAAACTGTTTATATTAATATACTTTTGCTACAAAATATCACATGGTATGCTGATAATAAGACAGAATGAAACGATATTTATTACATAACATTTATAAAAATATGAATTTCACTAATTCGATTAAAATATTTTTGTTCCTTTTAAGTTTTCCAGTTATAGTTCAAGGCCAACAAGTTTCACACATCAACATCTCGGCTGTTGTTAAAGATACTCTTGGAGAGACAATTCCTGCTGCTACAGTAATGCTTTTGACTGAAAAAGACTCAACCCTTATAAATTATACAACAACTGATAGTGAAGGTCGTTTTTATTTCAGAAATATTAAAAATACAGGATACCTTCTAAAGATCTCGCATATAAGCTATATGCCCTTACAAAAGAAAATTCCTGTTTCAACGACTGCTGAAGTCAATCTGGGTTTAATAACAATGGAACCCATTGCAGAAGTCTTAATGGAAGTCGTAATTAAATCGGCAAAAGCACCCTTATTTATTCATGGTGATACTGTTGAATATGATGCAAGATTGTTTAAAGTCCCACCGGGATCTACAGTTGAAGACTTGTTAAGGCGATTACCTGGTATTGATATTGATGCCAACGGTAATATTTCTACTATGGGTAAAGATGTACGCAGAATCTATGTTGACGGAAAGACCTTTTTCAGCGATGACCCAAAAACCGTGACAAAAAACCTTGATGCCGAAGCGATTTCAAAAGTTCAGGTATATGATGACAAATCAGAACAAGAAAGACTAACAGGAATCAAAGATAATAATGATAACAAAGTAATGAATCTGGAGTTGAAAGAAGAATATAAGAAAGGACATTTCGGAAAACTAACAGTTGCAGGGGGCACAGAAAACAGATGGGCACTCAGAGGTAATTTTAATCGTTTTAATGAAAAATCACAGTTCTCACTCATTGGTTACGGCAACAATATAAATGAATCAAATGTAAATTGGGATGATTATGCAGAATTTAAAGGCAATTCTATGTACTCGGATTATGATGATGGGGACTTTGGATTCGGCTCTCAAGATCGTGAAAGATATATGTTCAGAATGATGTACAATCAATACGATGGTCGCGGCTTTTCAAAAAATGCTGGTGGAGGTGTAAATTACAACTACTTTACAGATAAGTTAAAATTCAATGCGGGCTATTTCTACAACCAATCAGATTTGAGTTACGACCAATATACTAAAAGAAATACATTTTTACCCGACACATCATATCTGCGATTTGACACAATTGGATTTAAACAATTCAATAATGCTCACAGTCTGAATTCCAGAATACAGATAGATTTCGACTCAAGTAATATGTTTATTTTTAAAATAAATGCCCGTTTTGCAGGTAATAATTACACTAATAATCAGCTTCAGCAATACATGACTCCTTCTTTGATTGATATAAATTCAAATGCATTGTTGGATAGTACTGATTATGATTCTTGGGATGTCAGTTTATTAACAATGTACGTACATCATTTCAAAAAGCCCAGAAGACTGTTTGCCATTAGCGGAGCTTCTGACCTGAATGACAATTCTTCGGAACAAACTTCTGAGAATATAAATAGATTTTACATGGCTATCACTCCTGAGGAAAAAATCAAACTTCTGAATGACGATAATTCTGCGACAAATATGTACAAATCAAGTTTGATGTACCTTGAGCCCTTGGGTAAAAGGTTTTCTATTATGGGGTTTTATAATTTCTCCTATACAGGCGATGAGTCTGGCAAATCTGCAAAAGACATGTTTTCGGGAAGCATTTTTGTTGACAGTTTATGTAATTATTATTTACATGAAGTAAATTACAACCGCATTGGAACAAGTTTGAACTATGGATACGAAGGAATTAATATTGCTGTTGGTGGAGCATTTCAGAATATCAATCAGAAGGGGGTATTTTCAAAATTTAAAGGAGATGAAATTAATACCACTATTTCTCCACGAAGTTATAACAATATAATTCCTTATTTCTCTGCAAATATTCAGTTAGCGTCCAACATCGGGATTGAGGCCGAATATACCTATAATGTAAATGAGCCTTCTCTGTCGCATCTACAACCAGTCATCACACTAAGCAATCCTTTA
>DAOOPK010000046.1:0-15895 GCA_035388205.1 Bacteroidales bacterium | reverse complement strand
GATATTAAAAAAATACTCAATAAACATTTCTTGTAAATCCGGGTTTGTCTCATTATAAAGGAAAGCTGCTGTATCATTTACCCCAAAACCACCTGCATGTACTCTAAACATTGTATTTATCATAATATGAGAATTGGTAAAATAGTCAGGTTCTCCGTCCGAATTGGTATCAATATTTGCTGACAAATAATTATAATAAGCACCTAATTCCTGTAATAATGAAATAAAATCATCCGAAATCAAAATTTCTTCACCAACAGGGTCATTTGAGGGATATATTCTGTCTCCATCAAGCGTTAGTTCAGATAAATCTATAACTGTATTTTCTCCATCCGATAAATTTACCAAAGGCAACATATTTAATCCACCAACAGAAAGATGTCCAATATACTCGAGGTCTTCGCTTACAAAAATAAGAGCAGTGGCAGATCCGAGAGGAGCATACAATGAAAATGATTCGTCATCAATATCAACCACCTCGAATGTCTGGCCATATATTACCATTATTTTATCGGCATCATCTAGTGTTAATCCACTCTTAGTTGATTTAGTCTTGTTATTTGTAATTTCTCCTCTAATTAGAACTCCGTGATCAAGATTGTTATATTCTTTCTTACAGCCTAAGAATAAAATAATACTAATTCCAATAACAATCAGAATATATTTCATAAGAATTTTATTGTAAATATACTCACATTAGTAATATGATTCGAACCATTTTTTCAATAATTTTATAATCTCCTTGTCTGTATATGGTTTTGCGATGTAATCATTACAACCAAGATTTAAAGCTTTCTGCTTTTCTTCGTTCAGAGCAAAAGCTGTCTGAGCAACGATTATGACATCTTTATTAAAACTGCGTATTTCTGCTGTCAGTTTATATCCATCAGTATCAGGTAATTTCATGTCCATTAAGATTAAATCAGCATCTGAATGTTTTTTGCATAATTTCAAAGCTTCATCACCATTTGTGGCAAACAATAAATCTTTACTTACAGATTCTAAGTATTTTTTCAATAAGGATATTGCAACTTCATTATCTTCAATAATAATGATTTTTAAATCTTTTTTAACATCAACTTTTAAGTCTGATTTATTGGGTTTATTAGTATTCGCATTGTCAATAATAATTTCTTCATTTCTGATAGTAAAATAAAAGCAAGTACCAACTTCAGGAGTGCTTTCAGCCCAAATCTTTCCGCCAAGCATAGAGACATAAGCAGAAGATATGGATAATCCGAGACCTGCGCCTTCATATCCACGACTATGAGAATTACTTGCTTGTCTGAATCTCTCAAAAATAAGTGCAAGCTGATCTTCAGGTATTCCTTTGCCCGTATCTTTTACATAGAATTCAATAAACTCATCGTTTTTAGAACATCCAAACTCTATACTTCCTTGTTTTGTGAATTTTATTGCATTTTTGATCAGGTTTGTAAGTATTGCATATAACTTTTCCGAGTCAGTTTTTATAGTCAGATCTTTGAGTTCGAGTTTGTTTTTATAAAACAATTTGATTCCATTCTGAGTTGCTTCGGGCAAAAAGAAAGCATACTGGTTTTCCATCACTGAATTTATATTGGTTTCGGAAAGATAAACCTGCATTTGACCGGATTCTATTTTAGAAATATCAATAATATCATTAATAATATTTAACATCCTCATTCCGCTTTTTTCAATTAAGCTAATGTATTCTTTCTGCTTTTCTCCTGTAAGATTCGGGCGTTTCAATAAACTTGCAAAGCCAATAATGCCGTTCATCGGAGTACGAATTTCGTGACTCATGTTAGATAAAAATGCAGACTTGAGCTGATCGCTTTCTTCGGCTTTTTCTTTAGCTTTAATTAATTCCTTCTCAGTCTGTTTGCGAATAGTAATATCTCTTGTTACGCCATGCATCCCTATTAGTGTTCCTGATTCATCAATATAGGGAGTTACTATAAGTTCTCCCCATTTAACAGATCCATCTTTACAGACATATTCCATTTCAAGGATACTCGTATATTTTTCGTTTCTATTTTTAGAATTCAGAAATATTTTCACTTCTTCCTCTAATATTTTTTTTCCTCTCTGTGCAGATTCTTTTGTAAATCTATCTTCAATAGTTTGATTCAGATATTCTTCAACTGAATAACCGGTAAAAGCTTCAATAGAAGGCGATACGAATAAACTTATACCTTTAAAATCCATAAGCCAGACCACATCTGTCATTTTATCTGCAAGTTGTCGGTATTTTTTTTCACTGGTACGTAATGCCAGTTCTGTTTTCTTTCTAACTTGTAGTTGTTTTCTGAGAGATTTGTTTTTAGTTCTGATTATAAGAAGGGAAATAAGTAATACTAAAAATAATATAACTATTAAAGATGAAAGGAGAAATTCGTACCAGATTTTCTGCTTCCATATTTTAGCATTAAAATCCATTCCAAATACTGCTATAATCTCATTGTTTTTATCAAAAACAGGTACCATTACACTTATCCAAGTACCCCACCTATCAGTAATTTTATGCGAAATAATGGTTCTTTCTTCGTTATATGCCTGAAAAACAGTGGGATCAGCTTCAGTGAATTTCTGACCTGCAGGACTACAATCCGGAGAATCACTAGGCTCTGAATCTACAATAAAATAAACTTTATCATTTCTAATTGTATATAAATAAGTAAACCTTGATTCAGGATTTACAATCATGAGATTTGACAATATTTGTTTTAACTGCTGATATTCCTTTTTATGCATATCTGACTCAACACCACTTAAGCTATCAAGTAAATTGTGTGGAATCAACACCTCAATTGATTCTGCAATTCTTGTAATTTGAACAAGATTCTTTTCTTCAATTCTGTTCCATGAATAATAAAGATATAATAATCCTAAAATGATCGCAATTACAAAAATCAGGATTTCTGGTATAATATTTAAAGAATTTTTTTTTCTATTCATAAAAGAGAATGAAAACAAATATTATAATGTCAAAGTTAATACAATTTATGATACAATAATAACTATTATGTAAAAATATTCTTTTTGTAAATTAAAAGTTGTTACTTATATAAATATAGTAACTGATTCGGAGTGTAAAATATCCTCTTTTGTTTTATATCATACCAATTATTTCATTAATGTTTTTTATGCCGTTTTTTAAGCAATATAACTCGATTCCATTAATTACACTTGTAGTAGTTCTGGGATCAATAAAATTAGCAGTGCCAATCTGAATGCAGGAAGCACCTGCAAGTATAAATTCTATGGCATCATCAGCATTCATAATTCCACCAATTCCACAAACTGGAATTCTTATGGCTTTTGCAACCTGCCAGACCATTCTGATAGCAACGGGTTTTATTGCGGGACCTGAAAGGCCTCCGGTAATAGTTGATAATTTAGGTTTTCTGGTTTTAATATCTATTGCCATTCCGAGTAGAGTGTTGATAAGAGAAACACTGTCAGCTCCATTGTCTTCTGCTGTTTTAGCTATCGAAACAATATCAGTTACATTGGGAGACAACTTGACCATCAGATGCTTATGATATACATTTCTTACTGCTTTAATAACTTCAGCCGCCGCAGTACAACTTGTGCCAAAAGCCATTCCGCCTTCTTTGACATTCGGACAAGAGATGTTCAGTTCTATTGCATTAATGTTTTCCAGTTGATTTATGCGTTCGGCTGTTTTAACATATTCATCAATTGTAGAACCGCTGACATTTACAATAATGTTTGTTTTGTAGTTCCTTATCTGAGGATAAATATCATTGCAAAAAACATCAACGCCTTTATTCTGCAATCCAACAGCATTTAACATTCCTGATGCTGTTTCTGCCATCCTGGGATATGGATTGCCTTCCCGGTGCTTTAAAGTAGTGCCTTTAACTATAAATCCTCCCAATTTGTTCAGATCAACAAAATCTGCGAATTCTAAGCCATAACCAAATGTACCTGAAGCAGTAAGCACTGGATTTTTCAATTTTAATCCGTTAAAGTCAATTGCAAGATTTACCATATTATATCTTTAGTATTAAAAACAGGACCTTCTGTACAGACGCATCTATGACCGTTGACAGTATTCTGCACACAACAAAGACATGCACCAATTCCACAGGCCATCATATTTTCAAGTGATACTTCACAAACTACATTTTTGTTTCTTGTTTTATCAGCAACATTCTTTAACATTGCTTCAGGTCCACAGGCATAAATTCTTTTAAACTCAAAGACCTCCGAATTCAATAAAGAATGGTCAATTACTGTACCTTTTTCCCCAAAACTTCCGTCTTCTGTTGTATAAAACACATTTCCATATTTACCAAATTTCTCCTTTCTCAAAATACTTTCTTTGTCTCTGTACCCAAGTAATAGCGTCGGCATAAAACCAAATTGCATGAAGTATTTCGCAGTATATAACATAGGAGCGACGCCACAACCTCCACCAATTAATAAAACTTTGTCTTGTATTGGCAAGGAAAAAGAATTGCCTAAAGGATAAACAAGGCTAACCAATTCTCCTGATTTTTTTTCTGCCAACTTTGATGTTCCTTGTCCTGCTAACCTAATCAAAAGTGTTATAGTATTCTTGTCATAGTTAACATCATGAATACTTATAGGTCGTCTTAAAAATGTTGATGCACTATCTTCAATTTTTACTTCAGCAAACTGAGCCGGAAGAATTGCCGGTAACTCATCCTCGCACATAAGTTTTAAAATAAAATAGTCTTTATTAAGCCTTAGATTATATACAATTTCAAAGTCGTTAATGTATTTCTTCATACTTATAGAATAATTATTGCAAATTTAATTTTTTATTTGTTTTTATCTAATGTTTTGAAAAATCTTATACAATATATAAATCCAAAATTCAAAGATTTGGTTATTATTTTCCTTATTGTCCTATACATTTATTTTTGCTACAGATTCACAGATTAAGTCTATAATAATCCTGTTTCTCTCCGAAATGTGGTAGTATCGAAATGCATTCTTAATCTAAAATTAAAAAAGGTAATTTACTCAGAAGAAACAATTTTTATCTAAGATAAAAATTTTTCTGTGCATAATCTGTTTTTTTTAGTAGTGGCAACTAATTAAAATCAATTATAAAATCTGTGAATCTGTGGCTTATAGTATATGTTTGTATTTATAAGCACTCCTGTTTTTTTTTAGTTGACAATGTGTTTAATTATTTTCAGTTTTTATCTTGAACAACAATGATTATTTGGATTTATTTTAATAATTTTGATACTTAATTATAAATCCACTATGATGAAAAATTTCGTTTTAGCCTTCGTTTTACTAATAATATCATCTGTTAGTTTTTCTCAGGAATATTATTGGGTATATCTAACTGATAAACAAGGAACTAAATTTGATCCATACGAATATTTTGATCAAAAAGCCATTGATAGGAGAATTAAAAATGGAATTTCATTATATGATATTTCAGATTATCCAATAAATGAAAAATATAAAACCGAATTAAGCCTATATGCAAATGAAGTAATAGGAGAAAGCCGATGGTTTAATGCAGTTGCAATATATGCCAGTGAGGAAAATATAAAGAAAATTGCAAACCTATCCTTTGTAAAAAATACTGTGGCTATTCATAACGATATGCTTTTAAGCGAATATGACGAAGAAACTGAAAGTGTTGATAAACTATTGGAAGGGAATTTAAGACCACAGTTGAGCAGGATGGGAGGAGAGAATTTTGTAAATTTGAATATAAATGGTAAAGGAATAAGAATTGCGGTTTTTGATGGTGGTTTTCCGGGTGTTGATACACATGGAGCATTTGAGCATTTGAGAAATGGCAATCTGATTAAAAAAACATGGAATTTTCCGAATAAAAAAGAAGATGTATATGGCTGGGATACACATGGCACTATGGTTTTGAGCTGTATTGCAGGAATTGCTGCGGGAGGCGATAATATAGGTCTTGCAACAGGTTCAGAGTTTTTACTTGCCAGAACAGAAGTAGGAGCAGAGCCTGCCAGAGAAGAAGTCTGGTGGATGATGGCGGTTGAATGGGCTGATAAAAATGGAGCAGATATTATAAATTCTTCATTGGGCTATGGTGCAGATCGCCACAGAACAAAAGATATGGATGGACAAACTTGCCTTGTTACAAGAGCAGCAAATATGGCAGCATCGAAAGGAATATTGGTTTGTAATGCTATGGGTAATGAAGGAGATGATAAATCATGGATAACTCTTGGGGCTCCGGCTGATGCTGATAGTATTTTATCAGTTGGAGGCATTGAACCATCAAGTGATTTTCATATCTCATTTTCTTCATTTGGACCAACGGCAGACGGTCGCTTAAAACCAAATGTAGTGGCGTTTGGTTATGCTATGGTTGCTCAGAAAGATGGAGTGGCATATGCTTATGGAACTTCCTTTGCCAGTCCATTAGTTGCAGGATTTGTTGCTTGTGCATGGCAATCAAGACCTGGGTTAACAGCAATGCAAATGAAAGCTGAAATTGAAAAATCAGGTGATAATTACCCTTACTATGATTATGCTATTGGCTATGGAGTACCCCAAGCATCCTATTTTATTATGGATCCGTTACATAAGGAGAAAACATTTGTCATTTCAGAAGATGATGAAATGATAATAATTACACCAATAAAAACCGACGAAGAAAATGAACAGAAATTGTATTATCACATAAGAACTGATGATGGTATAATTGAGTTTTATGAACATATTGAATTCTATCATCAGTCAGAAAAAAAAGATATTAAAATAAAAAAATCAGCATTATACGGTAGTAAAATTTTAGCGGTACACAGCAATGGTTATACTGAAGAGTATAAATCAAATGATTCGAAACCAGCTGAAAAAATTATTGAAAGTCCTACTGTTTTGAACGAACATTATGCTTGGTTATCAAAGATACCTGAGTTGGATTTACCGAAAAAATTTGGAGTAAACGCAGGATTTTATATTCACCCGTATTTTTCTTTCAGTAATATAATACCTCCTGTACCAGGAGGATATGATATAAAATATTTCAATTCTGGATCATATAATTTGGGCGTACGATTTAAACAGAATATTTTAAAGTGGTACAGTCTGGGAGTTAATCTTGATTGGAATACTTCAAAGCTAAGGTTAAAAGATTTTACAGATTGGCAGACTGTTTATGATTATTCTGAATATAAAGCTAAGGAGAAGTTCTCTTACGGAGGTTTGTGTTTGGAGTTTTATCAAAGGTTTAGACTACTACCGTCAGGAATGTTCGGTTTTGGTTTGTTTTGGGATATTGGCATATACGGTCAATGGATTGTCGGTGCAAGTTACGATTATAAGTATGAGACAGAAAAAATTGTTATCAAATCATCAGAACCATACACAGGTTACGAAAAATTTCATTATGGAATAAGAACAAGAATAGGTTATGGGGTTTTATCAGCTTATGCTCAATACAGACTTAGCGATTTTGTTCTTGATGTATATGAAATTCCAAAACTAGAAGCTGGATTTGAATTAGCAATTCCGGTAAGTATGTAGATTTTAAAATTGCTTGTATATATCTGACATATAACAATATTCATTAAATTGTTATTTTATCTGCCGAAAAGAAATAGGTTGCAAGCTGTAACAAATAAATCAGGAAATAAAACAATTAAAATATATCCCAGATTTTTTCTTTTGGTAGAGGAGCTTTGATAATAAGTTCTTCATTTTTTACAGGGTGTATCAGTTTTATTTCAGCTGCATGTAGATTTATTGCGCCATTTTCGTTGGATCTGGAATAGCCGTATTTAAGATCGCCCCTGATAGGACAACCTATGTTTGCCAATTGACAACGAATTTGATGATGACGCCCTGTAATTAGATTTATTTCCAACAGATAGTATTTTTTTGATTGTGCAATTAATTTATAATCGAGTATTGCTAGTTTTGTATTCTCATTTTGCACATCTATAACATATGATTTATTTTGTTTTGTGTTCCTGTATATATGATCTGTAAGTCTGTCACGGTCTTTTGGGGGCTTTACGGAGCATATCGCCAAATACGTTTTTGATGTTTCTTTGGCTTTGAAAAGCTTATTCAATCTGATAAGAGCTTTACTGGTCCTAGCAAATAGCACGACACCACTTACTGGTCTGTCGAGACGATGTGTTACACCTAAAAAAACTTCTCCGGGTTTATTATATTTTTGCTTAATATAGTTTTTAACGATTTCAGATAAGGGAATATCTCCAGTTTTATCTCCCTGTACAATTTGCCCCGCTTTTTTGTTAACAGCAATTATATGATTGTCTTCATATACTATTTCGGGAATAATATCCATGATTTTTGGGAGGGAATTTAGTACTGTTCGTTTTCGTTAGGGAAACTACATTTTTGTACATCTTTAATATAATTATTAACTGCATCGCTAATAATTTTATCAAGATTGGCATACCTGCGTAAAAATCTAGGTGAAAATTCTTGAGTGATGCCAAGCATATCATGTAAAACCAGAACCTGTCCGTCAACAGGACCGGCACCAATGCCAATAATTGGGATTTTCACTTCCGAAGCAATCTGTGTAGCCAAATTTGCAGGAACTTTTTCTAGAACAATAGCAAAACAACCGGCTTCTTCAAGTATATGTGCATCTGCAATTAATTTTGAAGCTTCTTCTTCTTCACGGGCACGAACAACATAAGTTCCAAACTTGTGAATGCTTTGAGGAGTCAGACCAAGATGACCCATAACAGGTATACCTGCTGACAAAATTCTTTTAACTGAATCAATGACTTCTTCGCCTCCTTCTATTTTTACTGCTGCAGCTCCTGTTTCTTTCATTATTCTTATTGCAGAAGAAAGAGCTAACTTAGAATTGCTTTGATACGTTCCAAATGGCAAATCAACAACTATTAAAGCCCTTTTAGCTCCACGAACAACAGATGCAGCATGGTATATCATCATGTCCAGAGTAATAGGCAGGGTAGAATCAAAACCAGCCATTACATTTGATGCAGAATCGCCCACAAGGATAACATCTATACCTGTTTTATCAAGCAATTTTGCCATACTATAATCATAAGCCGTGAGCATGGCAATTTTTTTGTTTTCACGTTTCATTTCCTGCAGAACGTGAGTTGTTACTTTACGAATTTCTTTATGTACTGACATGATTTTGTTTTTTATTGCCAAATATTTTTATAATTTTGACGTTTTATTTGATGCAAATATAATAAGATGAATAATAAAAGCTTTATTTTCCTCGCTTTAATTTTGGTTTTGTTTTCTTCATGCAGCACTGAGGTTGATGTAAATGGAGAGTGGGACGATATTCCAATTGTATTTTGTGTTCTTGATCATTCTTCAGAATATCAATATGTAAAAGTCAATAAAAGCTTTCTCGGACATGTTCCCGCATCAATAATGGCTCAGGAAAGCGATTCTCTTTTCTACGAACATGTGACAGTAGTAATAAAAGAATATATTAATGAAAATGAGACAAATTCATGGATTTTTAGCCCTGTTGATACTATACAAAAACCTGAGGGCTATTTTTCTTGCGAAAAGAACACTATATGGGCATGTAAAATGACTTTTTCTGAAGGGGCAATATATGAGCTGAACGTTAATATCAATAATGGTGAGCATATAATAAAAGCAGAAACTGAACTGATTGAAGGTATTGATTTAATAAAACCGAGTGCTCTTCAACCTCAAATAGATATTCACAATTACAATGGGGATAGTGAATATAAATATAATAATGGAACTAATGGTAAAGTTTTTCAAATGACGATTGTTTTTAATTATCTTGAGATTATTGATGGAGATACTTCAGAAAATTATAAATCTATTTATTGGAATCAAGCCAAAGAATATCGAAACACAGCGAATGCAAGTGATGTAACAGGGAAGTTTTCAGTTCAGGCTTTTTACAATTTGATTGTATCAGAAATACCTACAGCAGAACCAAATGTTAAGAGACTGGTAAAAATGCCAAACAGTATAGAATTCAGATTGGCAGCTGCCGATGAGAACTATTCTACATATATGGAAGTAACATCTCCTTCAAATGGACTCGTTCAGGAAAAACCAACATTTACTAACCTGACTGAGGGATATGGACTTTTTGCTAGCAGGTACAATATAACTCTTACAAAACCTCTTAGCGGAAGATCACTGGATTCATTATGCAGGGGTATTTATACTAAAAATCTTGGTTTCGCAGATCGGTATGACCCGTATTATGTAGCATGGGGAATATATTAAAAACAGAAATTTATCCTGTTCAATATTCCAAATTAATTTTATCGTATTTGTGCACTTATTTGTTTCTGATAGGCATTTATAAGATTTCTCATAATCCCGTCAATTTGTTTATCCGTCATTGTTTTTTCTGTATCTTCAAGAATAAAACTTAATGCGTAAGAGATTTTACCATTCTCTAGATTTTTTCCTGAATAAACATCAAAAAGGTTTATTTCACTAATATATTTTGGCTCTGTTTTATATGCTATCTCAGTCAGTGTCTTATAAGTGATATGTGAATCAATAAGAATTGCAAGATCTCGTTTTACCTTTGGGAATTTCGAAATAGGTTTATAATCCAGTTCGATTACTTTAACTGTTTTATAAATCATATCCCAGTTTATTTCTACATAAAAAACTTCCTGATCAATATCAAATTTTTCAGTAATTTTCTTATTTAGCAAACCAGATTTGCACAAAACATCATTTTTATTTTTAAAAACCATAGCAAATGAAAAATCCTTATCCGAAATAATATCTGTTTGATAACTTTTAACACTTATCCCGATTCTGTTCAATAGCATCTCTACGTATGATTTCAGCAAGTAAAAATCAGTAGGATTGTCTTTTAGATTCCAATGGAGTTGATTTCGTTTACCTGTAATCCACAAAGCTAAAAACTTTGACTCAGAATATCTGTTAATATCAGATATGTTGTTGTTTTCTTTATCTGCATGATAAGTCTTTCCAAACTCGAAAAATTTCAGATCGGAATTCTTACGATTAATATTATAAGCAATGCTGTCTAAACCTCCATAAACAGGCGAAGGTCTCATTGTGCTAAGATCATTACTCAAAGGATTGAATAGTCTGACCAATTCAGTTTGCTCGTTTTCTGAAAAAAATCTATTGCTTATAAGAGAGTTACACATGATTTCATAAAATCCATGTGAAACCAACAGATCAGAAACTGTATTAACCAATTTTTCATTATCGAGTTTTGTTGTATTGTTAATTGAAACAGATATTTTTTCAGGAATTTCGACATTATTGTAGCCATAAATTCTGAGAACATCTTCAACAACGTCAGCTTCACGATAAACATCCACTCTGTATGAAGGAATCCTGAGTAAAAGATCTGAACCTTTTTTACTTAATATATCAATTTCCAAAGATTTTAATATTCTATCTGTTTCAGCTTCAGGAATGTTTTTTCCGATTAGATTACCTGCTCTTTTGTAGTTATATTCAACCACAACAGGTTCTGCTTTTACTGGATAGAAATCAACAATTTCAGAAGAAATTTCTCCCGCACCAATAGATTCAATTAGCATAGCAGCTCGCTTAACTGCAAAAATAGTCATATTAATATCTGCACCTCTTTCAAATCTGAATGAAGAATCGGTTGAAATTCCATGATATTTGGCAGTTTTACGAACCCAAGCAGGACTAAAGCATGCACTTTCGATAAATATTTTATTAGTACCTTCCGAAATACCTGATTCTATTCCTCCGAACACGCCTGCAATACACATAGGATTTTTTTCATTGCAGATCATAAGGTCATTTGAAGTCAACTTGCGTTGAATTCCGTCCAATGTAATGAAATTAGTTCCTTCTTCAACTGTTCTAACAACGATTTTATTACCAATAATTTTATCGCCGTCAAAAGCATGAAGGGGATGACCTGTTTCGTGCAAAACAAAATTTGTAATATCTACAATATTGTTAATTGGGTTGAGCCCGATTGATTTTAATTTGTTTTTCAACCATTCGGGAGATTCTCCAACTCTTATATTATCCATACAAATACCCGAATATCTTTGACAAGCTTGTGGATCCGGAACTTCAACTTTAATAGTATAAGATTTTTTCTTCGTTTTAAAAGCTGAAATATCAGGCAATCTGTAGTTCATATTTTTGAATGCAGCCAAATCTCTGGCAACGCCAATGTGGCTTGCTGCATCAATTCTGTTAGGAGTGAGGTCAATTTCCAAAACATAATCATTCTCAAGTTTAAAATAGTCTGAAGCTTTCATTCCTACGAGAGCATCATCAGGTAGCACCATAATTCCTGCATGTGATGTGCCAAGGTTCATTTCATCTTCAGCACAAATCATTCCTTCAGATTCTTCACCACGTATTTTAGCTTTCTTTATTTCAAAAGACTCATTTCCTTTGTAAATAATTGTTCCTACTGTAGCAACAACAACCTTTTGTCCGGCAGCAACATTTGGAGCTCCGCATACAATTTTCAGCAATTCTGACTTACCAATATCTACGGTTGTCTGGCTTAACTTATCTGCATTGGGATGTTTTACACATGACATAACTTTTCCTAAAGTAAAGCCCTTCAAACCACCCTTTACCGAATTAATTTCTTCAATGTTAGCTGTCTCAAGACCTAATTGTGTCAGTTGTTCTGCAAGTTCTTCATGACTATCATTTATTTCTATATAGTCTTTTAGCCAGTTGTATGAAATATTCATTATCTAAAATTTAAAATGCAAATTTATAAATTTATCCGTTATTTTTATTAACAATGACTTTGATATGTAAGAAAATAAGTAACTAAAGAAATATATTGCCTTGAATATTTTTATTTTATTGCATTTCCTTCTCCAAAAATATTTTCAAGTTTTTGATAATGCATATCTATTAAATCGTCAAGATATTCCATATAGTCGTTATAAAGATCAGGACAGTTTGTTTCGACATTTTCGAAATCTTCTTCGAAAACTGTCAGGAAGTTTTCGAGTCCTTTAAGTTTTTCAATTGCCAAGCTATCATTAGTTTGAATATCATTTATAACAATAAAGAAACGATTTGTGAAATCTTCTACTGAAGTTTCAACAGATTTGCAGTCATCAAAAACTTGCATATCGTAATAACTCAATAATTGTATCAAGCTATCAATTTCTGAGTAAATGTTTTTCTCGTCAATCGAAATAGTAGCATTATTAACATTACTATTATTATCAGGATTTAATAAAACAGATGAACCAAAATCGGATTGAGTTATGTCTTGAGCAGCATTTTTACTGTAAGCATTGCTTTGCAAACTGTCAAATAACTGCATAGAATCTAAAGTTATTACTAAAGTAGTATTTAATTCTTGTGGTCTCACATTAGATTCCTGTCCATTTGGATTTGTATTACATGCAAAAAGCACAATAAGTATTAAAAATAAGATAATATGTTGTAATAGCTTTTTCATATTATTTTACCTAGTAATAAGGATTATCAAAAATCAATCCGCAAAAAAAAGGCTGTCAGGGAAACTGACAGCCTTAAAAATTTAACATTTTGATTATTATTCAACTTCTTCTGTTTCAGCTTCTTCCATCTCGACATCTTCCCATTCTTCTGACATTTCTTCTTCCATGTCTTCCATGTCAAAATCTTCAGCATAGATCTTCATAATTTTGTCCATGTATTCTTCCATCTTTTTTTCTTGAGCTCCTTCAAATTCTTTGAATTTGTCAGGACATTCTTCTTCAAATTTTTCAGCTTGTTTGTCGAAACCTTCCATGAATTTATCGAATTCTTCTAAATCCTTTTTAGCTTGTTCGTCACCTTCTGCTGCTTTATCAATAGTTGCATAGAATACATCCATCATTTCATTTGCAGCTTCAATGAATTTGTCACAATCTTTAAACTCTTTTCCATCGTATTTTTTCTTTAATTCTTCAAGATTTGTAGCTTTTTTATTACCACAAGAAAAAACACTTAATAAAATCAAACCTGAAACAACATACAATAATACTTTTTTCATAATTTATAAAATTTAAGTTAGACTAAAAATATTTATGGCTAAAATATATTAAATAATTCAAACAATCAAAATTTGTTAATAAATTATTCATATTCATAATAAAAATCCGGTATATCGAAAAGTTTAGCATCCATTTTATTAAGTTCATCCATGATTACTTCTATCGCTTTATTTAATTGATTGTCATTGCCCAAATATTCCTGGTAAGGGTCATTTTCAATAACAATATCAGGTTCAACGCCAATACCTTCAATTATCCAACCCGTTTCATCAAAATGAGCAAATTCGGGTTTGTAAAGACTTGCTCCATCAACAAATGGAAGGCTTTCTCTTATACCAACCACGCCTCCCCATGATTTTACCCCTATGATAGGACCAAGTCTGTGTCTTCGGAACTGGTATGCAAATAAATCTCCGTCAGATGCAGAATACTGGTCTATTAAAAGAACTTTGGGACCAATCATTAAGCCATCAGGTTTCATTTCCGGCTCGGGGACATCTCTTGACATTACCAGCATAGAAAGCTCTCTTTGCAGTCTTTCTATAAGCATTGGACTAACATTTCCACCGCTGTTTCCACGATTATCAATTATTAAAGCTCTTTTTGTCAATTGTGGGTAATAATACTTAACAAACTCATTCAAACCAACTGTTGACATGTCTGGAAGATGAATGTAACCGACTTCGCCACCTGTTGCGATATCAACTTTCTTTATATTTTCGTAAACCCAGTTAAAATATATCAATTCTGATTCGTCTGCAATTGGTTTGATAAGAATTTTTTCGGTTTTGCCGTCATTTGGTTTATATGCAATTTCGATTTCAACAATTTTATCAACTTGATCAATCAATAATGAGTATATATTTTTTGTTTTGCTAACATCATAACCATTAATAGAAATAATATATTCACCCGGAAAAACTTTAACGCCGGGGCAGTTTAAAGGTGATCTTAATTCTTCTTTCCAGTTTTCGCCTCGATAAACTTTGGTTATCAAGTAATAACCAGTCTTTTTATCTCTCTCGAATTCTGCACCTATCATTCCTATTCTCACTTTTTTAATTTCTTTTCTATCTCCACCACTGACATAAGCATGACCTGTATTTAATTCACCAATCATTTCACCTATCAAATAGTTAAGATCGTTTCTGTCACTTACATATGGAAGTAATTCTGCATATTTATCATATTGTTTTTTCCAGTCAACTCTATGCATAGTAGGGTCATAAAAATAATCCCGCATTTGTCTCCAACTTTCATTAAATATCTGTATCCATTCTGATTTAAGGTCTACGTTTATTTGCAAATTAGATAATTCTAATGGCTTTCCTAGACTGATATAACCATTATTTAAATCGGTAACATACCACAAATCGTCTTTTTTTAGTAACACTTTCCTTAAATCTGAACTTATCTGATAAAATGTATAGTCTCCAATATCGCTGGCTTTTAATGATCTAAAGTCAAAGACACGTAATTTGGCTGGTGCAGAGCCATGGCTTTCCATAAAATACAGCTTTTCGTTCACATAGGTTAAATTGCTGTATTGACCTGGGTCCATTGGCAATGCTTCAATACGTGATTCAATTTTCTTTATATCAATTTTAAAATTATCTTTTCTTCTTGTTGCAGTGTCATTATCAAAAACTTCAACATTTTTAAGTGCAAAAGGTGATTTTGTATCTTTAGCAAGAGTAACATAATAAATTCTGCTCATATCCTGATATGCAACATTCCACTCAACTTCAGAATAAATAGGATTAAAATCTCTGTTTGAAACGAAAAATAAATATTTCCCATCATGGCTAAAAACAGGGTCAAAAGAGTCATACCATTCGGAAGTAACACAATATGATTTTCTTTGTTTTAGATCATATAGATAAACTTTTGACACTTTTGACTCGTCTTTGTCTGAA
>DAOOPK010000045.1:0-15911 GCA_035388205.1 Bacteroidales bacterium | reverse complement strand
AATGAAAATTGGAGGCTTTTTTCTGTGGTCCCACTAGGGCATGATCCTAGGACCCCCTGATTATGAGTCAGGTGCTCTAACCAACTGAGCTATGGGACCGATATAGAAAAAATCTATATTATTTCAATTAACGTATTCCTTAAAACAGGAGTGCAAAAATAAATATTTATTTTAATAATTCAAAAAAAAAATGAAATCGAAATTTGGTCTGTTAAATAATTTCCAATAATTTTCCGTTTTATTAGAAATTATTTTTACTATTTTTGATAAAAATTTTGCATTAATTTTTAAAGTTATTTCAGTCATGATAAAAATGAAAAAAATAGGATTTGTTCTTTTGATTTGTCTGATTAGTTGTGCTTCAAGTTGTTATGCACAGGATAAATTACCAAATTTGATAAAAAAAATCCAGCCTTCTATCGTTTCAATTATCACATACGATAAAAACGGAGATCCGCTTTCGAGTGGCAGTGGGTTTTTTATTAATAGTGATGGTAATATTATAACCAACTGTCATGTGATGGAAGATGCATGGTCGGCGGATATTAAAACTTTTGAAGGTAAAACTTATAAGGTGGACAAAGTTCTGGCGCATAATTACAATTCTGATATTGTGATGTTGTCACTAAAAATGCCTGATAATAATAAGTATATTAAAATAACCACGAATATTCCTGATATCGGTTCTAGTGTTTTTGTCATTGGAAATCCGCGAGGACTTGAACAAACTGTTTCTGACGGAATAGTTTCTGCAGTCCGAGTGGATCCTGATTATGGCAGAGTTGTTCAGATAACTGCACCGATTTCTCCCGGATCAAGCGGCTCTCCTGTAATGAATATGAAAGGCGAAGTTATTGGCGTTGCTACTTATCAGTTCATAAATGGCCAAAATCTGAATTTTGCAATCCCTTGTCAGGTTATTGATAATTTGAATCCGGTGCAGAATTTCAGCCTTGCAAAATGGCAGGAAATAAAAGAGTATAATTCGGATGAAATGCTTGCAGTACTGCTCGAAGAAGGGGAAAAATATCTGATTGAAGAAAAATATTCCGATGCTTTGAAAGTATTTATGGCGGTGGATGAACAATTACCCGATATGCCTGAAGTTAGCTATTTGTTGGGTTATTGCTATCAGCAAATGGAAAGAATAGACGAAGCTTTTAGTTCCTATAAAAATGCTTTAAAACTTAACGAGAAATATGAATATGCATATTATGGTATGGCTGAACTTTATTATTACAAAAAGAAATACAAAAAAGTCCTTTCATATTGCGATAAATCATTGTATTATAACGATGAATATGCCGATGCTTATGTTCTGAGAGCTAAAGCAAAAGATAAATTAGGTGACCAAATTGGTGCAAAATCAGATGAGACTCTGGCTAATAATATTAAAGCGAAAAACAGATTGATTGATGGCGGTGACTTGATAAGGAGTTCATTTGTTAAGGTTGATAATGATCATTATTTCAGGTTAGGTCTTACTTTAAAAATGACTTTTTCAAAATCGGGTTTTAAAGATAAATTTAAAAACTACAGATAAAGAACTTATTCTATCTCACTCGCTTCGTATTCTTCAGCTTTTTCAACAATCTCGTAATATAATACCAAATATAATTAATGATAAGTCCGATATTTTCAGGAGTTATAAAATTTATTACCCTGCACCGGTATAATGCCTATGATAAAATTGTATAGTCAAATCGAGCATAGCGAGATTGGACTATTACTAGTTTACAATCGGTATAACATGTCATTTATGATTTTATTCATCGAAATGATCTTCAGTTGAATCTTATTGGTTTGTTCTTTCGGATAAAACTTGATTGTCTTTTTGTCGCCGGGAACTAAATTAAAATAATTATCGGAAAAACGTCCTTCAACATTTGTTGCAGTTAAACATAGATTTTTAATAAATACTTCGCTTGAAAGTGTAATCTCCCAGTAATCTTTATTAAGTTTTGAAGTGTGTTGCACTTCTTGTTCGGGAAGAGCAAGATTGTAATTTTTTCCTATTACGACTGTCCTTGAACATAATAATTTTTCGGTATATATATCATAAAGTTTTAAACTGATAAATGAACTATTACGATATTTTGCAATTGTATCATTTATATGGTTTTCGAAAAATACAGGAGTGGCAGATAAAAGATTAGAAATCAGAATACTTGAATCCAACAAAATGTTTTCGCCTGAAAATTTATTTATTGATATAATTAATTTTGTGTTTATTCTATAATTATTCTGATTTATAATATTGATATTGAATGAGTTATCGTTCTCAAATGCAGATATGTAGATATTCCTGAAAGATCTTTTTGCAAAAAAGTACAGAGCCTTTGGATTATTGTAATAATCAACAGCAGACCATGAAATTGCAGGCCAACAATCGTTAAATTGCCAGAACAGAGTTCCCATACAATATGGCACTGCTGATAAATGTGCATCAAAAGCTTTTTGGATACCTTCAGCCTGCAATAATTGCGTCAAATAAATATAATCATCAAATTTTTCGGGTATCGGATATTCTTTTTCCATGTATTTGTTTATAAGATAAAAACCTCTTATGTGTTTCTGGTGGTTGGTAATTGATTGAGAATATCTGTATAACGAATCTTTAGGAATAAACTTCATGAGTGAGATTATATCAGGAAAGGATTGAAATCCATATTCGCTCATAAATCTGCCGGTCTTAAAAAAATATGAATTGAAATCTTGTTCGCCCCACCAGACTCCCCAATAATGTGAATCTCCATGTGTCAAAGACTCGTCATTACCCCATCCGAAAAACGGAGAACTTGGAATATATGTTCTTGACTTGTCAATTTCGTAAACAACATCAGGAATAATTCTATGAAAAAGATTATCATAATCATTCCAGATTTGTATCGAATCTTCTTTCGATATATTGTATTGCTTCTGCCAACCCCAGTCAAACCAACCGTTACTTATTTCATTATTACCGCAATACATAACCACTGCCGGATGATTGTATAGTCTCCTTGTCTGATATTTTACTTCTTCTTTGATATTGTCTATCATTTTGTCATCAAGAGGATACATAGCACAGGCAAACATAAAATCCTGCCAGATCATAATCCCAAGTGAATCACATAACTCATAGAAATAGTCATTTTCATAGATCCCTCCGCCCCAGACTCTCAACATGTTGAAATTGGCTTCTTTTGCAAGTGTTAATAATTCAAGATATTTTGCATCAGAATTAGAACCGCTGAAGTATTCTGCCGGAACCCAGTTTGAACCCCTTGCAAAAATAGGTTGTCCATTCAGAATAAAATAGAACTCCTGACCATTTTTATCAATATTTGTACATAATTCTATTTCTCGTATTCCTGTTTTTATTGTTTTCGATTCTACTCTGAATTTAGTACTGACTTCTATCTTAATCTCATAAAGTTTCTGATTCCCATAACCGTTACACCACCATAATTCGGGTCGTCTGATGCAAAACTCTACAGGATAAATCTGTGTGCCTTCATTTATTTCTAATTTTTGATACAGACTGTCAAATTCATTAGCGGGACTGCTAATTCTGATATTCCCATTATAATAATTTTCCGATTCCAGTTCGATATGTGCGATAAGAATTGCGGCCGTATCTGTAATTAGTTTTTGTTCTATGGAAATGTTTTTTATTCTTAACTTTTCCCACGAATTTATGTAAACATCTTTGTAAATGCCACAAGTTTCTATATTTGGAGCAAAATCCCAACCGTATTGATACTGTGCTTTTCGTGTATGGACACGATTATCAGGGATTGAATATAATCCTGAATCTTGTCTTTCTTGATTGTATTTCGAGGATGGATGAAATATCACTTCAATTAGGTTGTTTTGTTTTTTACGTATCGAATCATTGATAATAAAAACCCACTGCCTGAACATATTTTCGGTTTCTCCTATTTTTTCTCCATTAAGAAATACTTCCGAATATGTATCAATGCCATCAAAAACAAGTTCAAGATTTCTATTTATAAAATCGGATGAAAGATCAAATTCTTTTCTGTATTTCCAGTCTTTTTCCGAAATCCATTTAAGACTGTCAGAATTTGTGTTAAAAAACGGATCGGGAATTAGCCCGTTTGCAAAGAGGTCGGTGTGAATATTTCCTGGAATTTTGGCAGGATACCATTTGTTGGTTTTTTCGTAGTAAAACTCCCAACCACTGTTTAAATCAATATTTTTTCTGGTAGATTTTTGATTACAGGATAAAATTAAAACCTGACTGATGATTGTTGTAAATATTATTATTTTTGAGCTTATTTTATTAAAACAATTCATTATGAAAAGATTATTATTTTTCTTATTATTCATTTCGACACTTGCGATTTCATGCAAAAATAAGCAAAAGTATTTGTCTGAAGATAATATTATCCCAAAACCTTCAGAAGTTATTGTTCATCATGGAGAATTAAATGTTGAAGATGAAATCTATATAATTATCAATGAAAACTGTGAAGGAGCAAGCAAGGTAAAAAACTACACAATGGAATTTTTATCAAGATCATACAAAGTTGATGATGTTCCTGAAAAACAGCAATATGGGACAAATATTTTTTTGAGTATTGCAGGAGAAGGAAATCCTGAATCGTATAAATTAACAATAAGCGAATTGGGAATAGAAATTGTTTCGCCGGGATATGCCGGATTGTTCATGGGATTTCAAACTCTTCGTCAATTATTTCCACCTGAAATTGAAGGAGGTAAAAAGCTCGAAAATGTAAAACTCCCTTTCATTGAAATTACTGATGAGCCTCGATTCAAATATAGAGGAATGCACCTCGATGTATGTCGCCATTTCTTTTCTGTGGAAGATGTTAAATCATATATAGATATGCTTGCTATGCATAAATTTAATGTTTTACACTGGCATTTAACCGACGATCAGGGTTGGAGAATTGAAATAAAAGCATTCCCTGAATTAGCCGAAATATCGTCAATGCGAAAAGAAACATTAGTAAAACAGAATTGGGGCGAATACGACGGAATCCCATACGGTGGTTATTATACTCAAGATGAAATCCACGAAATAGTTAAATATGCCGAAGATCGTTTTATTATGGTTATTCCAGAAATTGAAATGCCCGGACATTCGTTAGCTGCTTTGGCTGCTTTTCCGGAACTGGGTTGTACTGGAGGACCTTACGAAGTAGGAACAACTTGGGGTGTTTTTGATGATGTTTTTTGTGCCGGTAATGACAAAACATTTGAGCTCCTCGAACAAGTTATTGATGAGGTCTGTATGCTGTTTCCAAATTCTCCATTTATTCATATAGGTGGAGATGAATGCCCGAAAACGAGATGGGAAAACTGCCCTAAATGTCAGAAACGTATGCAGGAAGAGGGCTTATCAGATGAACATGAATTACAGAGCTATTTTATTCAACGTATGGAAAAATATATTAATTCAAAGGGAAAACGTATAATCGGGTGGGATGAAATTCTTGAAGGAGGTTTAGCTCCTAATGCTACAGTAATGTCATGGCGGGGAACTTCGGGAGGAATTGCTGCTGCAAAGATAGAACATGATGCAATTCTAACTCCCGGTGACTATTGTTACTTTGACCACTACCAATCTCTCGATAAGGAAACTGAACCATTGGCAATTGGAGGGTTTACTAACTGTGAAAAAGTCTTCGGATGGAATCCCGTGCCGGATTCTTTAACTAAGGAACAGGCCAGTCATATCATCGGTGTGCAGGCAAATGTCTGGACTGAATATATTGCTGATTTTGCTCATATTCAATATATGGTTTTACCGAGAATGGCTGCATTAAGCGAAGTCGCTTGGACTACAGAAAGAGATACTTCGTATTCGGCTTTTAAAAAACGACTTCAAGTCATGTTTATAAGGTACGAAAACGCGGGGTATAATTTTGCAAAGCATGAGAAGGAAGAAGTGAACTAGAGTGTCTAGAGTGCACAAAAGTGTTTAAAGTTGAAAATGGGATTTATTTTTAATTTCAAAGAAAGTACAAAAATGAACCCCTAGATAGATTTCGCGAATGTGAATACTTGTCAAATAAATGATTTTTATTGATATTTTAACCTAAAATCTTTAAAATCTTCAATCAAATGAAGAAATTTGTATTAAATTCTTCATTTGATTGAAGAAATTTATTATTTTTGTAAAAAATAATTATGTTAAAAAGAGAAATTGAAGACCAATTACTTGAAGATCTTGTTCCAGGAAAGGTTGTTTTAGTCTATGGGGCAAGGAGAGTAGGTAAAACTGTATTGCTTGAACAGTTGATTGAACATCATAAGGGAAAAGTATCGTTTTTAAACGGAGATGATTATTCTACCGAATTGTTGTTATCAGAGAGAACGCTAGCAAATTATCGCCAATTGTTCACCGATACAGATCTCCTTGTGATAGATGAGGCACAAAACATTAAAGAAATTGGTAAAATTTTGAAACTGATTGTAGATGGGATAAAAGATATCTTGGTTTTAGTTTCAGGATCGTCATCTTTTGATTTGCAAAATCTAGCAGGGGAACCTCTTGTCGGTAGGGCTCTTATTTACAGTTTATTCCCTTTTTCTCAGAAAGAACTTCTCACAAATAATACTCGTGTTAATCTTTTGCAGAACATTGAAGATAGTTTAATTTATGGTTCATATCCGGAACTCTTATCAATTCCTTCAGTTATTAAAAAGCAACAATATCTTATTGAGATAGCAAATTCTTATTTACTCAAAGATATTTTAATGGTAGATGGGATTAAAAACTCAGTAAAGATGAAGGATTTGTTACGTTTGATATCTTTTCAGATTGGGAATGAGGTATCTTATGAAGAATTAGGACGGCAGTTATCACTTAGTCGTAATACAGTCGAAAAATATCTGGATATTTTATCAAAGACATTTGTAATTTATAAACTTCCTGCTTTTTCTTCAAATCCAAGAAAAGAAGTCAGAAAAACAAATAAATGGTACTTCTATGATAATGGCATAAGGAATGCTGTTATCGGTGACTTTCGTGCTCTGTCTGCGAGAAATGATACAGGAGCTCTTTGGGAAAGTTTTCTTATTAGTGAAAGAATTAAATTCAGGAGCAACAGAAGAGAACCTGCAAATTTTTATTTCTGGCGTACATACTCAGGACAGGAAATTGACCTGATTGAAGAGTTTAATGGTGAGTTAACTGCTTTTGAATGCAAATGGAGTAAGGATAAGGTAAAAATGCAATCGGTATTTAAAAGTCTTTACCCCAAAGCAGATATTAGAGTGGTAAACCGCACAAATTATCTGGATATTTTAATTTGATATCTTTAAAATCTTCAATCAAATGAAGAAATTTGTATTAAATTCTTCAATTGAATGAAGAAATTAGTACTTTTTTACTTAGCCAACTCCTTTTACAACCTGACATTAACTTAGTTGCGCCGTACTGAGTTCATCGAAGTGAGGGCTAAAGTCTATATTTTACCAAGGCACTCAAGGCACTCTAGGCATTTTAGTGCACTCTAGGCACTTTAGTGCACTCTAGGCACTTTTTTGTTCGGTTGAAAAATAAATTTTGTTATTATCCTAAACAAAATATAAATTTGGGACTTTTAATTTTTAAACTTTTCTATAATAATGAAAAATCAGTTTGATCCTTACAGCAACTATCTTGCAACAATGAAGAAGATCGGATATGTGCCGCGAAAAGAAGCTACACAGGACGATTATAATCGTATCGGGTTTATGTCAGGACTCGAAGTTCATCAGCAATTATTAACCGAAAAAAAATTATTTTGTCATTGCCCGGCGGGTATTTTTCATAAAGATGAGGATTATGACGCTGAAGTAATTCGTCACATGCGCCCGACATTGAGCGAACTTGGCGAATATGATGGAACGGCTCTGATGGAGTTTAAAACAAAAAAGGAAATCGTTTATAGAATAAACAACGATAATGCTTGTACATACGAAGTTGATGATACCCCTCCTTTTTTGATAAACAGAGATGCTGTTGATAAAGCACTTCAGGTTGCTATTTTGAGCAAGTATAAAATTGTTGGAGAGCTTCATATTACTCGTAAACAATACCTTGATGGTAGTATTCCTACCGGATTTCAACGTACCGGAATTCTTGGTGTTGATGGCGAAATTCAGCTTAAAAACAAAAAGGTCAGACTGATTCAGTTGAGTGTAGAAGAAGATTCATGTCGCGAAATTAGCGATATTGGACATCGCAGAATATATAAAACCGACCGTTTGGGAATGCCACTTATCGAAACAGTAACTTATCCCGATATGGTTAATCCTGACGAAGTTAAAGAAGCTGGCGACTATATCCGTTTTTTGAATAGATCTACAGGATTGGTAAGAACAGGTATCGGAGCTGGACGCGAAGATGTAAATGTCAGTTGTATAGGAGGTACCAGAATCGAAATAAAAGGTGTTGCTCACACAAAATGGATTCCAGAACTAACACATAATGAGTGTTTCAGACAGTGGTCGTTATTGAAAATGAAGGATGAACTATTGAGTAGAGTAAAAGATTATAAATCTTGGAAAATTTCTCATGCTTATCTTGACTTTTCTTCAATTAAAATTAATTTCCCAGCATTTACCGAAGCAAAAGAAAACGGTTACAAATTGGTTGCAGTGAAATTACCTGATTTCAAAGGGATATTGTCATGGTTTAATCAACCTGGTATTATGTTCGCCCAGGAAATTTCTGACAGATTAAAAGTTATTGCTTGTATCGAAAAGCCAAACATGATTCACTCAGAAATGGCTCCACAAGTTATTTCTGATTCTGATATGGAAGCAATTAAAAAAGTTCTTCCTTTTGATGATGAAAAGGATGCTGTTATTGTTTTCTGGGGACCACAGGATGATATTGCAATGGCACTTGATGTTATTGAAGAACGTTGCAAATTAGCATTCGAAGGTGTACCAAACGAAACTAGAAAATCATTCGAAAACGGCACTACAATTTTTGAACGCGTGTTGCCAGGTGCAGACAGAATGTATCCGGACACTGACTCGATGCCAATTCCACTTGCAGGATCATATATTGACGGTTTACGCAAAAAAGTAATACTAGATGTTAGTGAAAGATTTGCACAGATGACAAAATGGGGAATTCCATCTGACACATATACTTATTTGTTAAGTAAAAATTTGTATCCTTATCTTGCTGAGGCAATTAATGAATTAGGTGCAGATCCCAAAAATGCCGGAAGACTTTTTGGTCATGAACTTAAATATGTAGAAGGTCATTATAAAGCAGGAGCAGGGTTTAATTATTCCAGAATTATCGATTTAATTAAATTCTGTAAGAAAAACAACTTCAAATGTCCGCTGGGAGCAAAAATGTTACCTGAATTATATCAGCATCCGGCAATGGATTTTAATTCAATTCTGACTGAAATAAAATTCAAAAAATTCAGTAAAGAAGAATTATTCGGGCAAATAGACCTTTTGAGCAAAAAGTTTGACAAGGAAGCCAGAAAAAATAGTAAGGAAAATAAAGCGACTTGGATAATGGGACAAATCAGGCCTATGGCAGTTGGTAATATTTGCCTTAAGGAGTTAAAATCAGAGATTGATAACAGAATTCGATAATAGTATAGAAATTTTATAATGGATAATACAGATTTTTTTCAGGGATATAAAGGTCGTTCATTAGAAGTACTAAAGAAATTTAACGTACGAGTTTGGGGACAGGCCGAATTGAATACTACCAGAGGTGAATTCGCAGGAACCGTTCTTCCGCGTGCCTCAAATGATGACGATGAACATATTGTTGTAAAAGTGATAACCGGTTACAATATCGGAATTGATATAAATACAATTATTGATATGAAAGAAGTTGGTTATAAAAAAGCCAACTATGCTATTCCAGAAAAGCAATTCCCTTATACCGAAGGATTACCACATGTGAAACTTTTTGGTACAGGTGGGACGATTGCATCACGTCTTGACTATAGAACTGGTGCTGTTATTCCAGCATTTTCGCCTGGCGAATTATATGGAGCTGTTCCAGAATTAGCTGATATTTGTAATCTTGACACTGAAAAGATTTTTGCTGTTTTTAGCGAAAATATGGGTCCACAGCAATATATAGAATTAGCAAAAGCAATAGGTAGAGAAATCGAAAAAGGTATTGATGGTATTGTAATTGGTCACGGAACCGATACATTGCATCACACAGGAGCAGTTTTGACATTTATGTGTCAAAATCTTCCTGTTCCTGTAGTTCTTGTTGGATCACAGCGTTCTTCGGATCGTCCAAGTTCTGATGCAGCTCTAAATCTTATGCATGCGATGAAAACTGCAGGAACTTCAGATATTGCCGAAGTAATGATTTGTATGTTTGGACCTACATCTGATGAATATGGCTTACTTCATAAAGGCACTAGAGTAAGAAAGATGCATTCATCATACCGCTCTACATTTAGAACGATTGGTGACACTCCTCTAGCAATGGTTACCCGTGCGGGAGTTAAGCCAATTAAAAAAGAATACAACAAACGTCGTAATGACAAAAACGTTATTATAAAACCATATTTCAGTGATAAAGTTACAATGCTTTATTATTACACTGGTATGAAACCTGATGTTATTGATGGTTTGGTTGCTGCAGGTTACAAAGGAATCGTTTTTGTCGGTACAGGTCTTGGTCACGTTAATAAGGAAATTTACCCAGCAATTCGCAGAGCACATGCAGCCGGCGTTCACATGTATATGACTTTACAAACAATTTGGGGATTTGTTCAGATGTATGTTTACGATACTGGTCGTGATATGATGGCGATGGGAATTATTCCTGCTGGAAATATGTTACCTGAGGTAGGATATATTAAATTAAGCTGGGCACTTGGTCAGACTGATGATCCTGAAGAAGTCAAAAAGCTGATGCTTACTCCTATAAATGATGAAATTACAGAACGCGAGCCATATAACGGTTATCTAGTTTATCAGGGTGGCGTTCCTGAAGTAGAAGAATTTATCAGAAAATTTAGAAAATAAATTGTTTATTTATATAATTATTTCCTGATACCTTGACTGTGAATTCACAATCAAATATTATCGTTTTTAGTGGGTTTTTAAAATCTGCTTTGAAAAAAACATTGCCCGGCATTGAAGCTCACAAGAAAATGATTCCAAAGTTTCCTCAAAATCAACCTGCATACTTCAATTATAGTCTAGTTTTAAACGAAGCGGCAGTATTAATTCTGATTTTTGAACAAAGAGGAATTCACAAGACAGTTTTAATTGAGCGTATGCCTGATCCCGGACCACATTCGGGACAAATTGCTTTCCCCGGTGGGCGTAGGGAGCAGTCCGATGCGGATATTGTTGAAACCGCATTAAGAGAAGCCGAAGAAGAGGTAGGTGTAAAAATTGAGAGAAGTAATTATATAGGCAAATTGACCCCTGTCCAAATTCCAATTAGTGGCTTTTCTGTTACTCCTGTTATTTGTTCAATTGATTTCGTGCCAAAATTTACAATGTGTCCTAAGGAGGTGAAAAATATTTTTGTAGCTGATTTGTTCGAACTATTAAATTCTGAAACATCAAGAAGAATTATTGTACGTGGTATGGAAATAGATGCTCCTTGTTATATGCTTAAAAATAAAATTGTTTGGGGAGCAACCGCAATGGTTTTGTCTGAATTAAATGCAGTAATTAGTCAAAATTCAGGTCACTAATTCTTTGTTCAAAACACAAATTTCAAAACATCCCGATAAAACAGAAATTGCGAATTACTGTTATATCTCCTTTTTTTAAAATAAGATTGCAATGCAATTTCTTATTTTATTGAGGAGCCTCGAAGAATAATGAAAATCATAGATTTTTTATTCTTCGGGCCAAATTCCAAATTACAAGTTCCAAAATATGCAGTAAATTAACCTTAGCCTCAGCCTTGAATTTCAAAGTACGAACAGCGTGATAATACAAGAATCAGCATTAGAGATACCTTCGCCTCAGCCTTAGCCTCCGCCTTGAATTTCAAAGTACGAACAGCGTGATAATACAAGAATCAGCAGTGTTAATACCTTAGCCTTCGCCGTGAATTTCAAAGTAAGAACAATCGAAGTACGAACCAGCAGTAAAAACTCCTCAGCCTTCTCCTCAGCCTTGAATTTTATATCCGCAAGTTATTTATCAAAATTCAGGTCACTAAACCTTTTCTTCTTTAACAGAAAATAGTCTTTTACTATACTGTGATTATAATAACCTTTTAAATATTTTACAGATTTTGGTTTTATGATCTTCCGTTGCTTGCTCATTTGTTTTGAGAAATACCAAAAATGAAAATATGCTTTAATTACAGAAAATGCTTCAGCAAATCTCCCTTGTAATATCATCCTGTATAATGCTATCTGATCTGCAAATAATCTAACAAATTTCACTTTATTTCGCTTATATTTAGGTATGTTTTTCTCTATTATAAAAAGATTATTTCTGAAGTTTAGGAATGTCTTGTAATGATTTGATTTCGGTAGAGTTCCTCCACCAATGTGATAGACAACACTTTTGGGTTGGATAACAACTCTGTAGCCTAAGTTTTGTATTCTCCAGCAAAGATCAATTTCTTCTTGATGTGCAAAAAATATTTCGTCAAATCCACCTGCTTTAAAAAAAAGATCGGATCTTATCATCATTGCTGCTCCACTTATCCAGAAACAGTCCGTAGTATCGTTGTATTGCCCCTCATCTTTTTCGCAATGTACAAATATTCTTCCTCTGCAAAATGGATATGCATATTTATCAATAAATCCGCCAGAGGCTCCTGCATATTCAAAAAGTTCGTGGTTATTGTAATTTAATAGCTTTGGTCCACAAATACCAATTGAAGTATCGGATTTCATTATTTCATAAAGTGGGTTTAGCCAATCTTTAGGCACTTCAATATCTGAATTTAGGAGTAAAAAATATTCTGCTTGTATTTCTTTCAAACCAATGTTATATCCTCCGGCAAAGCCGTAATTTTTATCTAATATAATTAGCTTTAAGTTAGGGTAGTTTATTTTTAAATAATTTACCGAATCGTCTTTCGAATTGTTGTCAATAATACAAATTTCGGCAAGTTCAGAATCAGTATTAGTTATAAGAGTATTTAAAAACCTTTCAAGAAAGCTTTTGCCATTCCAGTTTAATATTACGACAGCAATTTTTTTCACAATTTCGCTGTTATTTATAACAAGTTACTTGCAAGTTCGGCTAGAAAACTTCTTTCCCCCTTAACAAGATTGACATGAGCAAATAAATCCTGACCTTTCATTTTAGTTGTAAGATATGATAAGCCATTAGAACGTGCATCGAGATATGGAGAGTCAATTTGTTCAATATCTCCTGTAAAAACGAGTTTGGTACCTTCGCCTGCTCTGGTAATGATAGTTTTAATTTCGTGTGGAGTAAGATTTTGGGCTTCGTCAATAATGAAGAAAGCTTTCGACAAACTTCTGCCACGTATATATGCCAATGGCTCTATAAGTAATTTCTCACTTTGAAGCATTTCGTCAATTTTATTAAAATCTGGACTTTGTGGCTTAAATTGATGTTTAATAACCGACAGATTATCAAAAAGAGGCTGCATATAAGGGGTAATTTTTTCCTTGGCATCACCGGGCAAGTAACCCATTTCTTTGTTTGATAGTGCAACTATTGGTCTTGCCAGAAATATCTGATGGAAATCCTTTTTTTGATGCAAGGCAGCTGCAAGTGCCAGCAAAGTTTTTCCGGTACCTGCTTTCCCTGTTAATGATACGAGCAACACTTCCGGCCTGAGAAGTGCATCAATAGCAAAAGCTTGTTCGGCATTCCTTGGCTCTATTCCATAAACGGTAGTTTTTAAAACCCTCTCAACATTTTTAGTGTTAGGATTATAATGTGCCAAAGCACTGGAGGAACCATTCTTTAAGATGAAATACTGATTTGAATGAGGTATGTTTTCGAGCTCCAGAGTTTCAAGCGGAATCCCTTCAGGTTTTTCATACAGCAGGTTTATTGTGGTCTTTCCCAGACTTTCAACAGTTGCAACCTCTCTGTTTAGACTCTCAAGATGTTCTACATGGTCGTGCTTGTAGTCTTCTGCACAAATACCTAATGCCTTTGCTTTAACTCGCAGGTTAATGTCTTTCGTAACGAGAATTATTTGTCTGCCCGACTGATTTTTCTGATAGTATTCAGCAATTGCTAAAATCATGTGGTCGGGACGATGTTCCGGAAAATTGTTGTTCAATTCTTCTGAAAACGGTTTGCCGGTTTCTATAAATATTCTCCCTAAGCCTTCACCCAGACTTACCCCTTCTTGAAAAAAATCATCTCCTGAAAGGCTGTCTATTGTCCTTGTAAATTCTCTTGCATGAAAGTTGATAAGGTCATTGCCTTTCTTAAATTTATCGAGTTCTTCGAGCACAACAATAGGTAGTACAACGTCATTTTCTTCAAATTTAAAAATACATTTGAAATCATGTAACAAAACATTTGTATCAAGAATAAATATCTTTGATTTTGTATTGCTGAGTTTTGAATTTTTACTTTTTTTTTCTTTTGCCATGTAGATGAAATTTTAAATAACAAATATACGCAAATTTTCTTATTTATTTATTTTTTGAATTTGTTTAACAATTTGTTGCAGAAAAACAGGATTTTTTTGATATTTTTAACGAAATAGTCATTTATTAAAATGGCAAAAAGTAGATAATAGTTATTTATTGTTTTAAATTTTAAAATATGCTAAAATAAAATAAAAGTAATAAAAAGATTGATTAATGTAAAACAAAATAAATTAAATGTATAATTTCCTGATACAATATGTTATGCGCAAATGTATAAAAATGATTGAAATATTGACTTTTATCATATTTATGCTTAACTTTGTTAAAAATGACACGTATAATTAAATTAAATAAATTATACTATTAGTTGAAAATGAGAAGATTATATTTTATTATTTTAAATTTTTTAATATTTGCATTGTCAGGTATTGATTTTTTGTATTGTCAAGCTGACCAGTACTCTGTTTTAAGGGCAGAAGAGCTGAATGTTCCTGTCAAGTACAACTCAACCGGAAATGTTGAATACGATATTAAAACTTGGAAAAGAGAACTAATTAATTATTTTAGAGAGAATTATAACTTTCCTACTTTTGTTAATATTGGGAGTA
The DNA here is from genome assembly GCA_035388205.1 of Bacteroidales bacterium. Taxonomy (GTDB): domain Bacteria; phylum Bacteroidota; class Bacteroidia; order Bacteroidales; family ML635J-15; genus Bact-19. The sequence continues at coordinate 772 of DAOOPK010000045.1, read as the reverse complement.
AAGACATAGTTATTATGGAATTTAATGAAGCTGTTGCAGAATGGTATGTCGAATATCCCGAATATGAAGAAATACTGGATTTACCTCCTGAGTTTAAGTATTTTTACAAATATGATGTAAGTTGTTATGTGTCAGCTCCTGTATATATCGAGGGTAGCGATGAAGAGCAAAACAGAGTTTATGACATAAGTTTCAAAAATATAATCTATCAATCTGTGTCATAAATACTTTTTATCGGACAATAGTGATTTGGAATAGTAATTTTTATTTTTAAAACTTTTTAATTAAATTTGCGTAATAATTATATTGATAGTTTGATAATTAGGCATTATAACATGAGAAGTTTGAAATATGTTATTCTTTTATTGTTAATATGTGCATCTGCTTATGCGGTAGCACAAGAAAAATCTTACAATAAAAAGTATAATTCTCATAGTCATAAAATCTTTAATCATAACATACCGTATTTAAATCATAAAAATACAAATTCGACTCTGCAATTAACAAATTGTATTATCTCCGAAAAACAAGGAAGTAATAACGATTTTTTTGTAGAAAATGTTTTTGAGCGGAGAAATGATGGCGTTGAAATGGTTGAGAAACGTGATAGATATTCAAAAACATTTGCAAATCCTGACGGAAGCTTTTCTAAAATGCAAAGCAGTGCTCCAATGCATTATAAGGACAAAAATGGAAATTGGTTAACATATAATGCAAATTTAGTTAAAGAAAAAAACAAAGATGGTATTTTTGTCCTTAAAGGTACAGACTT
>DAOOPK010000044.1:0-16391 GCA_035388205.1 Bacteroidales bacterium | reverse complement strand
GTTTTTCGAGGATCCTCGAGAAAAAATGAAATTGCTAACTGCAGTTTTCATTTTTATGCTTGATAGAAAACAGATAATTGATTAAATTAGTTTTAGCAATTTATGTTTTCTCGGGATTCGGAGTTCGGAATTTGGAATTTAGCTTCGCTGAGGGCTAAAGCCGTTGGAACTTGGAATTTGTATTTTGGAATTTGTGCAGGAATCTAATCAAGTCTCGTGACGAAAAACATATATTTTTATCGAACAACGAAAAAAAAATATTTTTTCATTTTTTTTTTTTAAACTTGTATCCTCTAACTTCATGAGAAGTTTCTGTATTGTTTAAATTATTTTGAAGAGGAAACGAATACAATATGAGCACAAACAATTTAAAATGGGGTTCGCGAGTAGGTTTGGTTTTAGCTATGGCAGGAAACGCTGTTGGCTTAGGTAATTTCCTAAGATTTCCAGTTCAGGCAATTCAAAATGGTGGCGGAGCATTTATTATTCCTTATCTGGTATGCTTTCTGTTGATGGGAGTGCCACTCTTGTTTATTGAATGGGCAACTGGACGATACGGCGGACAATTTGGTCATCACACAACTCCACTTGCTTTTAATAGAATGTCAAAATTCCCGATTTGGAAATATGTAGGAGTATTCGGAATATTCTCAAATATTGCAATTGCTTCTTATTACTGCTATATCGAAAGTTGGTCGATGTCTTATGTATATCACTCTGTTATTGGGACTTTTTCTGGAATGGACCAACATAGCGTGGCTTCATTTTTTGACAATTATCTTAATGTATTCACTTCTACAACTGGGATTCCTTTTGAAGCTATAGTCTTTTTTGTTTTATGTATTGTTCTTAATACCTGGGTTTTAAGTCGTGGCCTAAGTGGCGGCGTCGAAAAAGTAGCAAAAGTAGGGATGCCGCTTTTAATATTATTTGGAATCTTCTTGGTAATAAAAGCCATATTCCTCAAAGCTGGTGTTGATGGGGCAATAAATGACGGAACCGTAGGATTAAACTTCTTGTGGACTCCGCAATATTCATCTTTAAATAACCCAAAAGTATGGCTAGCCGCTGCCGGTCAAATATTCTTTACTTTGTCGCTGGGACAAGGTTGTGTGCAATGTTATGCTGCCTACGTAAAGAAAAAAGATGATATTGCCTTAAATGCCATGTCGGCAGGTTGGATGAACGAATTTGTGGAGGTAATTCTTGGCTCAGCTATTATTATTCCTATCGCTATTGGTTATTTAGGTATTGATAAAGTTATCGAATTAACCGCTCACGGAGGATTAGGACTTGGTTTTAGAACAATGCCGTTTTTATTCCAGCAATGGGGACCAATTTTGGCAGCTATTGCGGGTGCAGCATTTTTTGGATTACTGTTTTTTGCCGGTATTACTTCCTCACTAGCAATGGGAACACCTGTAATGTCTTTCCTTATGGATGAGTTCCAGTGGCGAAGATCAAGAGCCGCTACTGCTTTCGGAGCAATTGTTCTCATTATTGGCTTACCAACAGTAATTTTCTTTCAGAAAGGAGTTTTTGACGAATATGATTATTGGGGAGGAACGGTCTCACTCGTGTTGTTTGCCATGCTTGAGTCTATACTTTTTGCATGGGTTTTTGGAATGAAAAAAGCATGGCCCGAAATTACCAGAGGTAGTGACATTAAAGTAAACATTATTTTCAAGTACATTATTAAATTTGTTACTCCGGTAATTCTTATTGTGGTATTCTTTTCTTCTCTGATAAGACCTGCAAACGACGACTGGAGCACTCTCAGTTTCAAAGGCTGGAAGCTTCACAAAGAAAGCATTATTGCTCAAATCCGTCAGGAAAACATTGGCCCGAACAAAGAGTATTTCGCAGCTCAATTCTATTCCGAAAACGACGGAATCGTTGATACCATTTATTCTGACGAACGAAACAATTATATACAGATTACTACGAATGAAAACTCATCCAAAACTTACGAATTTGATAAAGAAAATCTGATTGTAGTTAAAAAAGGAGATTTAGTTAAAACTGGCGACGAAATCTCAACCGGCAAGTTTGTAAACAATGTATTTTATATAGACATGTCCAGACTGCTGCTAGTTAGCTTATTTGGATTTATTTGTGTACTCGTTTTTATTGCCTATCGTAAACGTAAAAAAGAAGGGACAATTTAATATGAACAGATCAGCACTAATTTTTATGCTTGCAACTGAGGGTATTATTACTGCCCTGACAGTGTACTTTTTTATTAAAGTATTAACCACTAAGCCAAAGCTTGACCCTGATGAAGATTCCTACGAAAATAACGACACTAAGAAGTAATTGGCTCAAATTAAATACATTAACCCCGCTCCAGTAAGGTAATCTTTACTGTTAGAAACCTTTAAATTTGCAGCAATGTTGACGATTATAAATTTCAATTTGTAGAAAACGATATAGATAGTTTTAATGAATGTAATAAATTATTACTCATAGATATTTTATAAACTGAAAGATAATTATAATTTTGTGGAGAATTAGTTCTAAGAAGTGTTAAAATAGAAATTATGGCTCTTGAATTAAATAAGGATTTCTTCGATAATTTGAGATTAAGTATCGAGCAAGGCGATAAGGAAGCTGCAACATCTTTGTTACAAGAGATACATCCGGCTGATATAGCTGAGTTTTTCGAAGAAATAGATATAGAAGACGCCAAATTTTTATTTTTATTACTTGACCACGAAACAGCAGCAGACGTTTTGGTTGAAATCCAGGAGGAAGAAAGACAGGATTTGTTGGCTATACTTCCAACTGAGGTCATTGCTGAAAAACTGATAGGGCAGATGGATTCTGATGATGCTGCGGATATTTTGGGCGATCTTGACGATCAGAGAACTGATGAAATTATTTCTCAGCTTAAAGACCTTGAACAAGCTGGTGATATTGTTGACTTATTAAACTATGATGAAGACACTGCGGGCGGTTTGATGGCTAAGGAATTAGTTTCGATAAACGAAAACCTTACCGTGAAACAGGCACTTGGAGAAATGCGGATCAGGCTGAAGATATCGATGAAATATATTATTTGTATGTTGTTGATGATAACAACATTCTTAAAGGTACTGTTGCATTAAAGGATTTGCTATTTAGCTCCACTAATAAAAAAATAAGTAGCATTGTTGATCCTGATATAATTTCCGTAAAAACTGATGCAGATGGTGAAGAAGTAGCGAAAATAATGGAGAAATATGACTTGGTAGCAGTGCCTGTTGTTGATGGGATTGGAAGGTTGATGGGTCGTATTACTATTGATGATGTTGTTGACGTTATTCGTGAAGAAGCCGAAGAAGATTATCAGTTGATGTCAGGTATTACTCAGGATGTTGACTTCTCGGATAATGTTATTCGTCAGTCGCGTTCCCGAATTCCATGGCTGCTTATTGGTATGTTGGGAGGTATAGCCGGTTCACTAATTTTGGGAATTTATGAGGAAGATATTGAAAAATATGCTGTCATAGCGTTGTTCTTACCTCTTATCGTTGCTACAGGAGGAAATGCCGGAGTACAATCTTCGGCTATTGTTGTGCAAGGACTTGCCAGCGGTGATATTGACCTGCACAGTATGTCACGAAAACTTTTCAAGGAATTTAAAGTTGGACTTGTAAACGGATTGGTTTGCGCTTCATTGATTTTCATATATAATCTGATTTTTTCTGATAATTTTGCCCTTACTATCACCGTAAGTGCAGCTTTATTCTCAGTTGTTGTTTTTGCAACAGTTTTTGGAACATTTATCCCATTATTTTTAAATAAGATAAAAATTGACCCTGCTATTGCTACAGGTCCTTTTATTACTACCTCAAACGATATTATTGGTATTTTTATTTATCTTTTGATAGCCAGAGGAGTTTTTGCTTATTTTGTGTAATTTTGGAATAATTAAAAAATAATGAACGCTTTATTGTATAATTATCGTTACATGAAATAGATATTTAATTCAGATGAGAAAATATATTGTTATTGTTGTTTTTTTAATAATCGGTTGTAATACTTACTGCCAGGATTTGAAATATGCTCAAAGCATTGTAAACGAATTGTGTAAAGATAAATATTTTGGACGTGGTTATGTCAATTACGGCGATAGTATTGCAGCTTGTTTTTTATCAAATGAGTTTGATAAAATCGGATTAAATATGTTTGGAGATTCATTTTATCAGGAATATATTATTAGTATTAACAGATTGGTAGAAATGCCGGTTTTTGTTTTTGGAGAGACAGAATTGCAGCCGACTTCAGATTTTATTGTCATTCCTTCTTCACCTGAAGCAAACGGCAATTATGAAGTTGAATGGATAACAAAAACTACACTTACAAATCAGTGGGTGTTGAGGCATTTCTTATCAGAGGATCATTCGCAAAAAATAATTTGCATAGACTCAACAGATTTGAACAACCCTGAGTTGTATGCTTTCGCGAATACAATATTTGCTAAAAACTATATTAATGCAAAAGGTGTGATAGAAGGTTCGGGGTCATTAAAATTTACTGCTCGCACTGAGATAAAAGATTATATTAGCATTCAGGTAATTCCTGAAAAAATAAGTAAGAATACAGATTCTGTTTATATAAGGATTGTCAATGATTTTATCAATGATTATAAAACAAGGAATGTTGTAGGATATATAAAAGGTATAAGTGATTCAGTCGTTTTACTATCTGCTCATTATGATCATTTGGGTATGATGGGTGATATTATGTTTCCGGGGGCAAATGACAATGCAAGCGGTGTTTCTATGGTTTTAAATCTGGCAAAGTATTACAAATCTGTAAAAAAGCCTGGCTATACTATGGTTTTTGCACTATTTAGTGGTGAAGAAGCAGGTTTACTCGGTTCAACATATATGACTGAAAACCCTCAATTTGATCTGAGCAAAATTAAAGTCATGTTTAATTTTGATATGGTTGGTACAGGCGAAAATGGAGTGATGATGCTTAATGCAAAAGAATATCCTGATGTGGACGAGCATATAAATGAAATGAATAAGGACAAAAAGTATTTTGAAAACATGACATCTACCGGAGCTACTTGGTCAAGTGATCATGCTCCGTTTTATGAAAAGGGAGTTAAAGCAGTGTTTATTTGTACTCATGGCGAAAATAGTAATTATCATCAGCCAACAGATGTACCCGATGATCTGAATTTCGCTGCCTATGAAGATATTTTTAATTTTGTTGTAGATTTTGTAAAAACATTTTGATATATCTTTTTTAGTTATAAATCTTATATTTATATTTGTGCATTAACTTAAACTTTTAAACTATGAAAACTAAAATTTTGTTATCTCTAAGCTTGATTGCTTGTTTGGCAATGATTATTTCATGTGGTCCTAAAAAAGAACCAACTAAGGAAATAATTACAAATAAAATAATGTATGATGTTTCAATTGTTAACGAAGATATTGTTACACAGGAAGATTTTGAAAGAGACTGGTTTTGGCTTAATATTCCGGTAGACGATCTAGATAAACTTAGAACAAAATTATTTGATGATGTTAAGTCGGGAGCATTGGTATCATACTATTATGATTTGACAGGTGATTATGAAAAATTTGAAGTAATTCCGAAAGAGTCGCTGATTGAATTGTTTGAAAAGGAATGGTATGTATTTGAGTATGTTGATGTAAAAAAGGAAGAAACAGAGGAAACAACTAAGGAAGCTAATAAAATACCAATCTCAAAAGATCAGATTATGGCATTGAGATTTCTTGAAGAGTGGTATTATGAAGGTGATGAATTCCATAAAAGAGTCATTGCTGTAGCTCCTGTATTTACTTATGAAGTTCCCGGTGAGTCAAAAGGTATTAATGTTTTATACTGGGTACATATCAAAGATTTGAAATAAATTTATAGAAGTTATTAGAATTATAAGACAGAAGATTAAGAATTAGCCTTCTGTCTTTTTATTATTTATTATTTCCCTTATTTATAAAGTAGTAATACTAAAATCAGGTTTTCAGGTTAGAATTACAAAATTCACTTTTGTATCAAAATAATAATAAAATTTATAAAAGTCAAAAAACTCTTTAAGTGAAATCAGGCTGAGAGCAGATATTTGCAAAATTAGTTATGTATTAAATCTATATAATAGTGACGCTGGTACAAGTCTCCCTCCCAAAAACTAAATTCACTTTAAGTAAAATCAGGCTGAAAGTCTGATTTAATTTAAAATGAGGCAACGCCAACGCCTCGTTTTACAATATCCTATAAAAATACGCCCTGTAAGGGCAGCTTATTTTCTTCTACAATTTGATAATATTAAATCTATTCGTATTTTTATAGCATAAAGATTTAAAAAGACTGATGTTTTGAAAATATTCGTAACGGATTATGACGGAACTCTTGCTGATGATAATGGCAGGGTGTCGGAATATACAATAGAACAGCTAAGAAGGCTAGGAGACAAAAAGCTTATTCGGGTTATCGCAACAGGTAGAAATTTATTTTCTTTAAAAACTGTTATTAATGATGATTTTCCTATTGATTATGTAATATTTTCTTCTGGTATTGGGATATATGACTGGAAAAAGAAAACTCTATTACATCATAATTCGATAGATTCAAAAACTACAAAGGAAATATATGAGTATTTAGTGAAAAATAACTATGATTTTATGGTACAATTGACTGTTCCGGAGAATCATTATTTCCATTGTTTTTCAACTAAAGAGCCTAGCGGTGATTTTTTAAGCAGAATAATGCTTTATGAATCAAAAGGAATACATACAATAAAAGAATGTCCTGAAAAAGCATCTCAATTTGTTGTAATATGCGAAGATCCAGATCATTATGAAAAGTTAAAAAATGTTTTTACAGATATGAAGGTAGTTCGTGCAACAAGTCCAATTGATAAAAAGTCAGTTTGGGTTGAGATATTACCTGCAGGAGTGTCAAAAGCATCAGGTATAGCTTTTCTCCAATCACGACATACAGTTGAGATGGCAAATATTATTGTTGTCGGGAACGATTATTATGATCTTGATATGCTTCAGTTTGTAAACCCCAAAAATGCTTATGTGGTTTCCAATGCCCCGTATGAGTTGAAAGTAGAATATAAAGAAACGGGTTCAAACATGGAAAATGGTGTGGCAAAACTTATCGAGAGCTTCTTTTTAACTAATAAGAATTTTGAATAGAAATAGGACTGAATATTTTAGAATTATCTCAAAAACTGTTTAAAGTTACTGTTTTCTAAGAACTTGCTCTGCTTTTCCCTGTATTTCAGAAAGTTTGGTGTTTTTTAAATAATTAAGATATTTTTGAGATAATTCTGTGCAAATCGAAGTAAAGAAGTTAAGCTTGATTCTACTACTTGAATGCTCATAACACAAATTATTCTCATCAACTTTACCACTTATGGCTTCGTAAATATCTATTAAATAGATTTCTTTGGCTGTCCGACTTAAGTAAAAACCGCCGGCAGGTCCTCTTGTAGCATGTATTAAGCCCTCTTTTGAGAGTATTTCAACAACTTTTGTTAAGTGGTTTTTCGAACATTTCGCCAAATCAGCAATCTTATGAACACTTATCCCATCCGAACCCGCAGCAGCAATGATAGCCATACTGTGAATCCCTATAATGTTTGCATCACTTAATCCAATAATTCTCATATATCTATAATTCTTTTAAATATATTTTGATTCGAATCAATATTAGTTATAAGGTCTGACAAAGTATGTGACTTCAAGTAACTCAGTAAGTTCGCTCCGATTTCAGTACAGATTCCACCCATAAGACAAGATCCGAAAGGACATATCGGGTTATCTATCGGGCAGTCATTTACTTTAATTTCTCCTTCAAGTGCTTCAAGTATCTCTATTAAAAATATCTCTTTTGCCGATTTCTTTAAATAAAAACCACCACTGGGACCTCTTGTTGACCCAAGTAAACCTTTCTTTACCAACCTCTGCAATACTTTTGCAGTGTGATGTTTCGATGATCCAGATATCTCTGCAATATCATTTGTGTTTATTGATATTTCTGAAATAGCTATTAAAGCCATAGCATGAAATGATATCGCATTTGCTTCCGAAATTGCCAAAATCTTTGTCATACAAAATGTTTAAGTGTTGTTAAAATGTTCCTATTAAACTGTTTTCCAAAAAGCAACCGCAGTTTTATAATTTTCATTTATAAAAACGTCGTAAATCTAGATAAAAATGTTTTAACAACAAAACTATTTTAACAAAGTATCAGTTAATATAATTTTAACTGATACTTTGAATTATAAACTATGAACGCAATGACATTATATCTCTGTCAAACAAATACACGTTGTTCTTTCCTATAAGGTTTAATTTGTCAATAATTTCCTGTGCAGCGCTTTCTTCTTCAACTTGTTCAGTAACAAACCATTGTATCCAGTTCTGAGTTGCATAATCATTTTCCTTTATTGCCGTTTCCAGAATCTTATCAATGCTTGCACTGATGTATTTTTCGTGTTTCAAAACTTCATCGAACAAAACATTTAAATCTTTCCATTCTGATTTTGGCTTTTCAAACCCCGGCATTATTGCTCTGCCACCTCTTTCATTTATGTATGCAACAAATTTCAACATGTGCATTTTTTCTTCTTCAGCCTGTGCGTATAGCCATTTTGCAACACCTGCCATGCCTTTGTTCTCTGCCCAGCTTGCCATTGATAAATACAATATTGAAGAGAAACCTTCTTTTTCGATTTGCTCGTTCAGAATTTTTTCAACTTTTGATTTTAACATAATTGTAGTTTTTAGTAAATTATTATTTTTCTTTTAAACAAAAATCTAAATGAAATGTTTATTTTTATGAACTATTTTTTTGAAAATGAAGAAATTTTTGATAACAGATAAATCCGAAATAGAGGAAATAATCTTTAAAGCAAAGGTATGTGCACTTGCCCTGATAAGTGATAATAAACCATATTGTGTTCCAATGAATTTCGGATATTCCGATGGAATTATTTATCTTCACGGGGCTCCAGACGGGAAAAAAATGGCAGCACTTAAAGAAAATCCTGAAGTTTGTTTGTCCTTTTATATTGATGATAACTTACATGTGGTAAATGAAAATATTGCTTGCTCGTATTCAATGAAGTTTAGATCTGTTTTGGCTTCGGGTAGAGTAGTTTTTGTAAACGATATACATGAAAAAGAAAAGATTTTAAACATTATCATGAAAAACTATACTGAACGAAGCGGATTTAAATATTCTAAACCGGCTCTCGAGAATGTGTGTGTATATTATTTGAAACCAACTGAATTAACAGCATATAAACGTGGCTATTAAAAAATATAATAACTTTAAAATTTAAATTATGAGTGTAGTAGGAACAAAAACAGAAAAGAATTTATTGAAATCATTTGCAGGTGAATCTCAGGCTCGTTCGAGATACACGATGTTTGCAAAAATTGCACAGAAAGAAGCTTATGAGCAAATAGCAGGAATATTTCTCGAAACTGCAGAACAAGAGTTGCAACATGCAAAAATGTTTTTCAGATACATGGAAAGCGGTGAGCCGTTGGAAATAACAGCAATGTATCCGGCAGGTAAAGAATCAACAACGGTGGAAAACCTGAAAGCAGCAGCAACGGGTGAACACGAAGAATGGTCTGTGGACTATCCTGAGTTTGCTAAAGTTGCCGAAGAAGAGGGCTTTAAGGATATTGCAATTACTTTTAAAATGGTTGCTAAAGTCGAAGCAGAACATGAAAAAAGATATCTAAAGCTTCTGGATAATCTAAAAAACAATAAGGTTTTTGAGAGGGAAGAGGAAGTAGAATGGATGTGCCGCAAATGTGGTTATGTTCATAAGGGAAAAAAGGCTTTAAAAACTTGTCCTGCCTGTAAACATCCTCTGGCATATTTTGAAATTCATGCCACCAACTATTAGTATCAATAACCTGAATAACATGAGGCTTCTATTAAGAGGCCTTTTTTGTATCTATTTCTTCCTGTCAATGAAAAAAGTTGACAACAGCATAACTACTGTTCCCAATATTGATCCTATCAAAATAACTGCTTGACCTCCATGATTACCAAGGTATCTTAAAACTAGTCCAACTATTATCATAGCTACGCAAACAGCTAAAGAAATATTTGATATTATTTTATATTTCTTCTTATCATTTTTATTACTATTACTTATATCATTCATAATATTTACAAAGTTTGCTGTTGATTACTAATATCAGTTTTTGAGTTTTTTTTCAATGACCAGAATACCAGAAAAATACCTATGAGAACAACAGGAATACTTAAAATTTGTCCCATATTTAATGACATAGTATCTTCAAAAGCTACCTGATTTTCTTTAATGAATTCAATAAAAAACCTTGCTGTGAACACTAGTATAAAGAATGATCCAATCAAAAACCCTTTTGCCTCGCGAAAACGCTTAACATTATATAATTTAAGTAATACAACTGATGTTAATATATAGCAAAGTGCCTCGTAAATCTGAGTTGGATGCGAAGGCATTGTGTCACCGTTTCTGACAAATATAAAACCCCATGGGAGTTCTGTATGGTGTCCATAAATTTCCGAATTCATAAGATTTCCTAGTCTTATTAATGCACCTGCAAAGCCTGTTGGTACAGCAACACGGTCAATTAACCAGAAAAAACTCTTCTTCGTAGACTTCCTTTTAAAAATAAGCATTGCAATAATAACTCCTATAGCACCTCCATGACTGGCTAATCCCATAAACCCCGTAAAATGAAATTCGGGAGAGAAGCTAAAAGGCAGAATTATCTCTAGCAAATTCTGAGAGTAATATTCCCAGTCATAAAAAATGCAATGGCCTAATCTTGCACCAATCAAACCTCCTAAAACAACCCATACTGTTAATGAATCAAGTTCACTGATAGGAATTCCTTCTTTTTTGTAAATCTTCTTAACAATAAAGTAACTAACAATAAAACCCAAAGCAAATAAAACGCTGTACGCTTTTATCGGGAAACTTCCTATTTCTATTAAATTAGGACCAACATCCCATGTAATTGCATTTAACATAAACGGCTTAATTTTTGACAAATGTAATCAGTATATTTAAAATGACAGGATTTTTTTCTGAAATATGTCAATTGTATAATAATTTTTATTAAAATTCAACTAAGTGTTTTGAGTTAAGAGTTTAAAAATTATATTTGTAAAAACTTTAAATTAATAAAAGAATGAAAAGATTATTTGGAATGATTGTTATTCTCGGTACTTTATTTCAGACCGGGGGTTTTGCATGTACAAATTTTATTGTTACCAAGTCAGCTTCGGTGGACGGATCAGTTATGGTAAGTTATGCCGCGGACAGCCACGTTTTATATGGTGAATTATATCATTTCCCTGCAAAAACGTACCCAAAAGGTACTATGTTAAAAGTTTATGAATGGGATTCAGGGAAATATCTGGGTGAAATTCCACAAGCAGAACAGACATATAATGTTGTTGGCAATGTTAATGAATTTCAGGTAGCAATAGGAGAGACTACCTACGGAGGGAGATCTGAATTGTTCGATACAACATTATCAGGAATGATGGATTATGGAAGTTTGATTTACATTGCATTGCAAAGATCAAAGACTGCACGTGAAGCTATTATGATAATGACAGATTTGATGGAAAAATACGGTTATTGCAGTTCAGGAGAATCTTTTTCTGTTTGTGATAAAAATGAAGCATGGATTTTTGAGATCATTGGAAAAGGTCCCGGACGTAAAGGAGCAGTATGGGTAGCAATGCTGATTCCTGATGGCTATATTTGTGCTCATGCTAATCAAGCCAGAATAACTACTTTTGACTATCAGAAGAAGAACGATTGGAATAATCCTCAGCAAACAGTTTTTAATTCAAAGGATGTAATAAGTTTTGCAAGAGAAATGAATTATTTTGACGGGAAAGATGAAGAATTTAGTTTTTCTGATACTTATGCACCTGTTGATTTTAGTGGAGCTCGTTTTTGTGAGATACGAGTATGGGCATTTTTTAATTCAGTTGCATCAGGAATGGATAAATACTGGGAATATGCCAAAGGAAATGTTGAACACGGAAAATGGGGTTACGCAACTAACAGAATGCCACTATGGATCAAACCTGACAGAAAAATCTCTCAGGCAGATATGTTCAAATTTATGGGAGATCATCTCGAAGGTACTGAACTTGACATGAGTAAAGATATGGGGGCAGGTCCTTATGGAAATCCATATCGCTGGAGACCTATGACCTGGTCGGTTGATGGAAATAATTATATACATGAAAGAGCTACTGGAACGCAGCAAACCGGATTCTCTTTTGTTGCTCAACTCCGCTCATGGTTACCAGATGTAATCGGTGCAATTAATTGGTTTGCTGTTGATGATGCTCATTTTACTGTGTATGTGCCTATGTACGCCTCTATTACTGAAATTCCGTTACCTTATAAGCAAGGTAATGGCTCAATGATGAATTTTACGATGCAGTCAGCTTTCTGGATCTTTAATATGGTATCAAATTTTGCCTATACCAGATATTGTGATATGTATCCGGAAATTGCAGCAGTGCAGTCTAAATTACATACCGAATTTGTTGATGGCATAAAAACTAACGATACAAAATTTGCAGAAATTGCAAAAAATGATAAAGCAGCAACTATCAAAGAGATTAATAAATATTCCGATTATGCAGCAAAAAAGACTCATCAAACATGGACAGAATTATATGCTCATTTGTTTACAAAATATATGGATGGAAATGTCAAAACCGAAGTTGCAGTACCTGATGGTTATATTTATCATGCTCCATCTGTAAGTCAACCTCCATTGCCGGAAGAATGGTATAGACGTATTGTGTCTGAAACGGGAGATAAACTTAAAATGGTTGGTTCAGCTCATTAATTGTTTGTTTTTATTGTAGTACTTTTATCCTAATTAAACTTTTTGTATTATTATTTATTTTACTTTTGTATCTGTATCAACTATATGAGAATTAGTACTTATTAAAATTTATTAAAATGAAAAAGTCCTTATTTTTATTTGTTTTGCTGACAACAATTTCTATTTGTGTATCATCTCAACCATTAAGTAAAGTTGACAAAGACTTTACTTATACTTTCGTATCAGACGAGGGGACAAATGCTTCTGCTGTAGTTTGGCATCCTAAGAAAAAGTTGTATTTTACTGTAATCGCTGGAAATGCCGATTTCCCAATAGAGGCTTTTGATGAAAATGGAAAGTCGGTTTATTCAGAACCGATAAAAATAGATTGCCGAGGGATGTGGTATAACAGTAAAACAAAAAATATTGAAGTAAATGGATATTCCCGTAGTGGATGGGCTAAAGTTGTGCTCAATGATAAATTAAATTTTCATGAGCTTAACATAATACACAAAGGAATGAATCAATATAACGATAATTCTTGTGGTACATATTACTCTAAAAAGAAAGCTGTCATTTTTCTTAATTATGAAGAGTTATGCATAGATGTATACAATTATAAGGATCCAGATAAGATTTCTAAAATTATACTAAAATTACGGGCAGATAATCTAGATCCTTATAATTATACAACAATTGGATATACGGGTAAAAAAGGTTATGAATTTGTATTACTAAATGTAGATAAAAATGCTTTAGAGTTTTTCAATTCAAAAGGAGAATATGCAGGAAGCACAGCATTGCCTAAATCAGTAATAGTACCCGAAACGTTCAGATTTTCCTTTACAAATGAAAGGGTCTTTATTTATGATGTTGATAGTCGTACTTGGACGGCGTATAAAGTGTTTTAGCTGAAAAGTTAAAAGTAATTAAAATTGCCTTATTTTTTTACAAATTTCCCAGATTGCTAAACCCCCGCTTACCGAAACGTTCAATGAATGTTTTGTGCCATATTGAGGAATTTCGAGACAATAATCGCATATATCGAGAATTTTCTGCTGAACTCCGTTAACTTCATTACCAAGAATAACTGCAATTTTATCAGAAGTATGTGGATTATAGTCACTAATTTTCATGCTTCCCTCAGCTATTTCCAGAACAATTATCTTATATCCATCAGATTTTAATTCTTTAACAGCTTCAATTGCTGAATTGAAATACTTCCAATCAACTGTTTCTGTAGCTCCTAAGGCAGTTTTGTGAATATCACGGTGGGGTGGGGTTCCCGTAATTCCACAAAGATATACTGCTTTGCAGGCAAATGCATCACAGGTTCGGAATATTGCACCGGTATTGTGGTGAGATCGAATATCGTCAAGTACAACAATTACTTCCAATTTTTTAATTTGTTTGTATTCCTCAGTGCTCAATCTTCCGATTTCTTCTATTGGTAACTTCCTCATTTTGTTTAAATATTTAAAGCGATATGAGCCATTAGTCCCATAGAGTATATTAAAGCATCTTCATCAATGTCAAATTCTTCGTTGTGAAGCCCGATATTTCCTTTTTTATTTCCTAAAATTCCCATTCTGTAAAAAACTGCAGGAATTTCTTGTCCATAATATGCAAAATCTTCTGCAGTCATCCTTATCTCCATTTTTTCAATGTTTTTTTCAGGCAGATATTTTTTTGTAGCATCAATAGCTTTTGCTGTTAGGTTAGGATCGTTATAAACGCTAGGGTAACCGTGACGTATATCAAGATTAAAAGTGCATTTATGATTTTTAGCAGAATTCTCAGCAATTTGTTCTAAGTTTTCTTTTATATTTTTTCTTAGATTCTCGTCAAATGTTCTCATTGTTCCATCAGCTGATGATCTGGAAGGAACAACGTTCAGAACTCCGTCAGCTACAAGTTTTCCGAATGCTATTATAAATGGCATATCAGAAATAAGTCTGTTCTGTAATTGTTTTGCCTCATAAATGAATTCTACCAAAGCCATAACTGTATCGCTTCTTTTATTAGGTAATGCAGCATGACCACCAACTCCTTCAAATCTTATAAATACTTCATCAGTTGCCGCCATTACATGTCCTTCAGAAAAACTGAAATGCCCTGTTTCCATTTCGGGTAAAACATGTTGACCAATGATTTTTTTTATATCATATTTTTTTAACAAGCCTTTTTCAACTAAAATTTTTGCTCCACCTGGGATTTTTTCTTCTGCAGGTTGAAATATCAGAATTACTCTACCTTTGATATGCATTTTTAATTTCTGTAAAATCAATGCAGTCCCAATTAATGAAGCTGTATGTGCATCGTGACCACAGGCATGCATAACTCCTTGGTTTACAGAAGAAAACTTCAGATTAGTCTTTTCAGTCATTGGTAATGCATCAATATCAGCACGCAGAGCAATTGTTTCTCCGGGAATGCTTCCATTAATTATTCCGATAACACTGTTTTTGCCAAAACTTTCATCGGTTTCTATACCACTTTTTGTAAGGATTTTTTGAATATAAGAAGCTGTTTCGTATTCATTGAAAGATATTTCAGGATGCTTATGAATATATCTACGTATTCCTACTATTTCAGAGTGAAACTCATTACTAAGTTTTTGTATTTCTTCTATAATATTTTTCATTTGTCAAAAAACATTTTAATACTAATTAAAATCATTACTATTGCGAATATTCTTTTTAATGTCAGGTCGGACATATTTATAGCCAATTTAGAACCGAAAAATGCTCCAATAAAAAATGCACAAGCGATAATTGCTGCATATTTGATATTTATATGACCTGCTTTATAGTAATTTATAAATGCAAGTAAGCCAACAGGTAGGAGTAAGAGTGCGGTACTGGTTCCCTGAGCCTGATGTTGTGTCATACCGAAAATAAACACTAAGGCAGGAATTACAACTACTCCACCTCCAATTCCAAACAATCCGCTCATCACTCCAGCAAGAAGACCAACAAGTATTAAAATAATGAGTTCATTCATTTTCATTTTTTTAAAAATCCGTGCTTAATGATATGTAAAACATCCTTGGTTGAATATAGTTGTTATCAATTCCCCATGCCCAATCGGCACGAACAAAGTAACCAAATAACCTGCTTCTTAATCCAAACCCGTATCCTGATACAATTGGGAAATTATCATTATGTATTATGACTGTTACAGGATAATTATCATAATAATCATTTTCGTATGCATTATTGCCGTCAAAAGGATTAAGTCCACTCCATGCACTACCTATGTCAAAGAAAGCAATAACTTGAAAACTGCGTAAAAACTCATTGTTAATTGGTTTTTTATGAAAATAGGAAATTATGGGACAACGGAGTTCGGCATTTATCAATGCGAAATTTGTTCCGTTGCGGATATTTTGCGAAAAACCTCTTAAATTTGTTGCAACCGCCTGATAAACATAGTTAATCTCCGGGTCAATTCGGATATCATAATTGAATGTTTCTATTTTTGAGGAAAGATTTATCCAGTTGTTTATTCCTCCGAGATAGTAAATCAGTTTTGCCGAAC
>DAOOPK010000043.1:0-16403 GCA_035388205.1 Bacteroidales bacterium | reverse complement strand
CTTATCAACGAACCCTCTGGTTCCATCAATTTCCGCAGCAAACCAGTTTGATCAAGATCACCTTGCTTATCCAAATGCTTTCAGAACAGACCCTAACAATGAGACAAGTTTTATCTATAAGTATTGGTACAACATGCCAAATGATGTTACTGATATTGATGGATTTATTTCTGACAATGTGGATGCTGATGCAATTTTGAAGTTATTTGTTTATAGTGAGGCATGTCCATCCGATTTGCCTGGTTTACATTTGGAGGATATAATATCTGTGGACGGTGTTTATGATATTATTATGGAAACCAACAGTTTAAATAGCTCTTTGAATAATCTAATAGATGGTGGAAACACCCAAGTCGTTTTACAAAATGTTCAAGCTTTAAAACCAAATAACTTTAACAAAACATGTAACGATTTATTGGAAATGTCTCCATATTTGTCAGATACTGTTCTGGTAACTTTTATGCGCACAAATGTTAATGGGCATACTGTAGCAAAAACTAATGTTTTATTAGCAAATTCGCCACTTCCCGAGAATGCTTTATCTG
The DNA here is from genome assembly GCA_035388205.1 of Bacteroidales bacterium. Taxonomy (GTDB): domain Bacteria; phylum Bacteroidota; class Bacteroidia; order Bacteroidales; family ML635J-15; genus Bact-19. Next base: position 15,858 of record DAOOPK010000043.1, on the reverse strand, counting down.
AATTAGCGGTTATGGATTTACCAGCTCCACATAAAACTCTGATTCGTCAAAATCAGGATGGAACTAATGCAGTTGTTCAGAAGAAATCGGAAATCTCTCAATTGACATTCGAAAAAGACCAGATGATTGGTAGCTATCTGAGATTCGGGTTGCAAAACGATAGTTTAATGATAAGGAAAGATTCTATTGTTGATTTCCTAGTTAATGATAACAATTTTGAATCAAAGTGTTTAGTTATACCGATTCTGGTTTCGGATAAACAATACAATGATGCTCAGTCGCAAATAAACGAACTAGAATATCTTGCAACTAACGAAAAACCAGCATTACAAGCTGAGCTATCAGAATTTGCAGCATTGCAGGAAGTAGTTATGAAAGCCGACACAGCATTCTCGGATGGAAGTCTTACTTTGCTTGTTAACAGTAATCTTAGTTTAATTGAAGCATTAGCCTATAATCCTTCGCATCGTGGTTGCGCTCAGGCACAAACCTTACTTAGTATTGCTGGCATAGCCGAATTTGAACCAGAATTATTTTTCCCGGTTGACAACCGTAATTTAAGGTTTAGTACACAAGAGGAACAGATTTCAGAAGATCTTGATATGAACGATTTGCTCGAAATTTATCCAAACCCTGCAAGCAAAGAAGTGTGGATAGAATACTTAATATTAGATGACAACAACATTTCTAAAATCGAAATATTTGACATTGAAGGTAGATTGGTAATGACCCAAGCAATAAGAAATGAGTACGGAATCGAAGAAATTGATGTATCCAGCCTTAGCGAAGGTAGTTATATTCTTAAAATTGGTAAATACTCAAAGAAATTAGATGTAATGAAATAAAAAATTTAGTATATTTGTACTCAGGGATGTTTTCATCCCTGAGTTTTTAATTATGAAAAAAAACATTTTAATAGTATTATTCATTTACTTTGTAATAACTTTTAGTTATTCACAAACAATAACTTTCAATAAAACCTATAATCCATACGCATATCAGGAAGCAGATAATATTGTTGTGTATAAGGATGGTTATTTGATGCTCGGAGGTGGAATTGATGCCACTGAATCAGGTCAAAAAGTTAAAATAATTGCATATTATCTTGATGAATATGGTACTGTTAATTGGATGAAAACATACGGAGATACAGTATATAATTATTATTTTGGAGATCGTAATTCTCTCATAGAGAACGTCGATGGAGGTTTTTCCCTTACTGGTGCCCGAACAGGTCAAGGGAATATTACTGGTATGCTAACCAAATTTGACCAAAATTTTGATACCTTATGGACCCGATTGTACTTTGATAATCCTGCATTTACAGCATTTTACAATCATGTTCAAACCCCTGATGGTGGTTATGCTTTAGTTGGATGCGTTGCCGATACAGATCCCGATGGTGATGTTTTATTGGTTAAAACCGATAGTGAAGGCAATATGGAGTGGTATAAGAAGTATGGGACAAGTGAATATGATTTAGGCTTGTGTATAGTAATTACTTCAGATAATGGTTTCTTGATTGGAGGCGGGTCGTATTTCTATGGAAATGGTGATAATTACCTTTTAAAAACTGATAGTCTTGGCAATTTAGAGTGGACAAAAAACTATGGTAGCACTTGTTGTACGGATGGGGGAATTACAAATATTCAAATTACAAATGATTTAGGATATGTTTGCACGGCAAGTCATACAATTTATGAAGATGGCATGAATGGTTATTTAAAGTATGGCAAAGCAAGTATTAAAAAAATTGATCATGATTTTAACGATGTATGGTATAAACTTTATGGCAATATAACATATCAAACTGGTTTCGGTTCAGTTGTAGAAACAATAAATGGTGATTTTGCATTAACTTTATTTGAAGACTAGCCAAGTCGTAGTAAGTTGTTATTTTTAAATTCTGAGGGAGATAGTTTGAGACAAGTAGGATTCGAAGCTGAAGGTTCACTGTCTGAACAGTGGCTTCTCACCATCAAACAAACCCCAGACAATGGTTTTATTATGGCAGGAGTTGCATACGACCCACAAGTTATGTGGCTTGTAAAAACCGATAGTTGTGGTTGTGTTGAGGAGGATTGTGAATGTGGGGGGAGTGCGGTGGAGTCGTTTTGGCTGAATAATGAAATTGAGGTTTATCCGAATCCAGCAAGCGACTTGCTTTATTTGCAATTACCTGTAAACTCAGGAGGGGCGTTGGTAAAAATATATGATGCTACAGGTAGGATTGTGCAAAGTGAAAAACTAGCAAATAACCAAAATGCAATAAACATACGAACTTTAACTGCAGGTAGTTATGTGTTAAAAGTGCAATTTAGAGATAATTGTTGGAGTTCAGGGTTTATAAAAAACTAAAATTACTTGTAGAAAATAATCCCAAATCAATCTTAATGGGCATCTAAAATCTGTAATTCCTATTACCAGCGAAATAACAATAATTCCAACAAAAGGCTGGAATGCGGGGGTTTATGTTTGTAATTTGTTTGTGGAGGGGAAATTATTAAAAACAGAAAAAATCGTATTTGAATAATTTTTTTACAACGTGCAATTGTAGGGTGGGAAACACTCTGAATATTTAAACAATGATTGGATTAAATGAAATATTAGTAGTCAAAACAGCAGAATCCCGTTAAATCAGAAATTACAATTATTGATGATATAATTTCAATTTCTTAAATAGCAGACTCGTTAAAAAAGCATGCATAGCAATTTCTTGTTATAACGAGGATCCACGAGCCTATGGCTCGGGACAATCGAACAAACGAACAGTCGAACAAACGAACATTCGAAGTACGAACAATCGAACAAACGAATTACGAACAGCATGATAATGCAAGAATCAGCAGTAAAGATACCTTAGCCTTAGCCTTCTCCTCAGCCTTATTTTTAAATTCTCATAAAAAGTTAATATGTTTTTAATAATGTTAAGAATTTTCCTTTGTGGAATGTAAAAATCGTTTATATCTTGCTTCCCTTGAACTAAAATATTGTTTAAAAGATTAAATAATTGATTATGAGAGTATTATTAAAAGGTTTGGTATCAGTATTTTTTTTGACTTTAACAGTTTTTGCTTTCGGAAGTGATTTTTCCGAAAAGTTAAAAAATCTAGAAAATGTTGTTTCGGTAGAAGAATTGGAGTGCTCGGATTTTTTTACGGAAAAGTATCTTGTAATTTTTGAACAAGCTCTTGACATGTCGGTTCCCGAAGCCGGAACATTTAAGCAGAGAGTTTTTGTGTGTCATAAAAGCTATAAATCTCCAGTAGTATTTGTTACCGAAGGATATTCCGCTGATTATGCAGAATCGGCAAATTATATTAATGAGTTGACAGATATATTACAAGCAAATCAGATAGTTGTTGAGCATAGGTTCTTTTCGGGTTCTGCTCCTGACCCACTTGAGTGGGATTATTTGACCACTAAAAATGCTGCTGATGATCAGCACAATATCAGAATGGCATTTAAAGACTTATACAAAGGCAAGTGGGTGAGTACAGGTATTAGTAAGGGCGGACAAACTTGTTTGCTTTATCAGATGTATTATCCTCGGGATGTCAATGCAACTGTTGCTTATGTCGCACCAGTAGCAAAAGCGTTGGAGGATGGACGTCATGAACCGTTCATTAAGAATATAGGAACAAAGAAAGACCGTAAAAAGATCCTAAACTTTCAGAAAGAATTCTTAAAACGCAAAGCGACAATTATGCCAATAATGGAAAATTATGTTAAAGCAGCTAAACTTACTTTCAGAATTCCTCTAGAAGAGATTTATGATTATTGCGTTTTGGAATACTCATTTGCATTCTGGCAATGGATTGGTAATACAGAAAAAATACCAACAAAAAAAGATTCGGACTCTAAATTATTTCAGCACATGTTAGTTGTTTCAAGTCCTGAATATTTTTCGATTGAAGGTTCGGAGTCAACATTGCCGTTTTTTTATCAGGCAGCACGGGAACTGGGATATTATGGATACGAAACGGAAAGTCTTGCTAAGTATCTTACAATTAGTACTGCTGAAGGTTATTTCAACCGGATATTTTTGCCAAAAGAATTACAAGGTGATTTTTATAGTCAAACATCTGTTGATCTTGAGAATTTTTTAAAGACAAAAGCAAGAAATACCATTATTATCTATGGTGAATATGATCCATGGTCGGCTGCAGCTCCTGAAACCGGGGAGAACAAAGGAGTAATTAAAGTTATTAACCCTAGAGGGACGCACTCATCTCGAATAAAACTTCTGCCTCAGTCTCAGCACGAGCTTGTTATCAACACTCTGAACGATTGGTTGAAATAAAGTATTGAACATAGAGACTGAAAACAGTTTTATGTTTTACATTTTTACTACATTTGCAGTCAAAATTAGTAAGACATTTATTTATGTACAGAACTCATAATTGTGGTGAACTCCGTAAAGAAAACATTGGCGAAAAGGTTACTTTATGCGGTTGGGTGCAACTCAAAAGAGATAAAGGTGGAATGATTTGGATTGACCTGCGAGACAGGTATGGTGTTACTCAACTTGCTGCTGAAGAAACAAATACAGATAAGAATATCATTGATAAAATTGATAAAACAGGAAGAGAATATGTAATTCAGGTAACTGGTGAAGTTATTGAAAGATACAGCAAAAACGATAAAATCCCCACAGGAGATATCGAAATAAAGATTGAATCATTCGACATTCTAAATGAATCGGAAATCCCGCCTTTTACTATTATAGACCAAACAGATGGAGGTGACGAATTACGAATGAAATATCGTTATCTGGATATACGTCGTAATCCTGTTAAAAATGCACTTTTGCTTCGTCACAGGGTGGCACAAGAGGTAAGAAAATACATGGATTCTAAAGATTTTATCGAAATTGAAACTCCATATCTTATAAAGTCCACCCCCGAAGGAGCACGTGATTTTGTAGTCCCTTCGAGAATGAATCAGGGGGAGTTTTATGCTTTACCACAATCGCCACAACAATATAAACAATTGTTGATGATCGCCGGTATGGATCGTTATTTCCAGATTGTCAAATGCTTTCGTGATGAGGATCTGCGTGCTGACAGACAACCTGAATTTACTCAGATAGACTGCGAAATGTCTTTTGTCGAGCAAAATGATATTCTTGAGGTTTTCGAAGGACTTACGAAATATCTGTTTAGGAAAATCAAAAATATAGAACTAGATTTTGGATTTCCAAGAATGTCATATACCGAAGCAATGGAAAAATATGGTAACGATAAGCCCGACATACGCTTTGGAATGACAATTACAGATATTAGCGAAAATGTAAAAGGCAAAAATTTTGTAGTTTTTGATTCTGCCGAATATATCGGAGCTATATGTTTGGATGGTGGAGCTGAGTATTCACGCAAACAGATTGATGATTTGACCGAGTTTGTAAAAATACCACAAATAGGAGCAAAAGGTCTGGTTTACTGCAAATATAATCTTGACGGAAGTTTTAAATCATCTGTTGACAAATTTTATTCTGCTGAGGACTGGCAAATGATTTCCACAAAAATGGGAGCAGCTAAGGGGGACATCATCTTAATACTGGCAGGAGAAAAGGAAAGAACATTACACGGACTTAGTGAGTTGCGTCTGAAACTGGCAAATGAGCTTGGCTTGCGACCCAAACACAGTTTTGCTCCATTGTGGATAATTGAATTTCCACTACTTGAATGGGACGAAGAATCTTCAAGATATCACGCCAAACATCATCCATTTACTTCTCCTTTCGACGAAGATATCCCGTTGTTTGAATCGGAACCCGGAAAAATTCGTGCAAAAGCCTACGATTTGGTAATAAACGGAATAGAAATAGGAGGTGGCTCAATCAGAATATTTAATAGAACACTACAGGAGAAAATGTTTAAAAATCTCGGCTTTAGTAAGGAAGAGGCAGAATCTCAATTTGGTTTTTTGATGAATGCTTTCAAATACGGAGCACCACCACACGGAGGAATTGCTTTTGGATTTGACAGGATTTGTGCTCTTTTTGGTGGGTCGGATTCCATTCGTGATTATATTGCATTTCCGAAAAATAATGCAGGAAGAGACACTATGGCAGAATGTCCATCGCCAATCTCAAAGGCACAATTAAACGAATTGGGCTTGATTTTAGGTGATAACAAATAATTCTTAAAAGCTAAATTATAGCAATGGAGATTACGGTAATGGGGGTTGCGATAGTTAATTTAAATGAGTGCGAACTAGTTTTTTTCAATAATTTTATTATTCGTTCAGTAAACAATTTTTTGTATTTTTGGCAAAACCTCTAAATAGATGAGCAAGGCTAAAAACAAACCGAAGTATAAACAAACTGTGCAAGCAGAACAGAAACAGATTGTTACTAAGAAGAAGTTTTGTTTCGATTGGAAAGTTTTTCTTGTTATAAGTATTTTAGCATTTGTTTTATATGGGAATACACTTAATCATGATTATGCTCTTGACGATGCAATAGTTATTACAAATAATCAGTTTACTCAGAAAGGTGTAGATGGGATACCTGATATTGTTAAATATGACACTTTTGTAGGTTTTTGGCTTACAAGTTATAAGGGTAAAACAGCAGAGCAAATTCAGGAAGAGAAAAAGCTGGTTGCCGGAGGTCGTTATCGTCCATTATCGCTCGTTACATTTGCCATTGAGATAGAATATTTTGGAAAAACGATTAAAGATGCAAACGGGAATGTTGCTTACAAAGGGAATCCGTTTTTAAGTCATTTTATTAATATTTTGTTGTATCTATTTACTGTCTGGATATTGTTTTTAGTTTTAAAAAGACTTTTCCCTATTGAAAAAGAAAAGAAATGGTATTTAAGTTTGCCTTTTATTGTAAGTCTGTTGTTTTTAGCTCATCCAATTCACACCGAGGCAGTCGCAAATATTAAAGGAAGAGACGAGATAATGACACTGATGGGTTCGTTATCGGCATTATTATTCATGTTAAAATATCTCGATTCAAAAAAAGTTTATTTGCTTGTATTGTCTTGCTTAGCATTGTTTTTGGGGCTATTATCGAAAGAAAATGCTATTACTTTTTTAGCAGTTATTCCAATTACTGTTCATTATTTCACAAAGCATAAAGTTTTAAAGAATTGGAAAGTGTTTAGTTTATTATTTACCGTTGCTGGTATTTTTCTTTTAATAAGAGGAGCGATTCTTGGCTTTGGAGGACACGAAGAAGTAGCTCAGGAAATAATGAATAATCCGTTTTTACATGCCAGCGGGGCAGAAAAAATGGCAACTATATTTTTTACTTTATGGATATACATTAAACTTCTAATATTTCCACATCCGCTGACTTATGATTATTACCCAAATCAAATTGAGATTATAAACTGGTCTAATCCCGGAGCATTTTTACCTTTACTTGTTTATCTAGCAATGGGAATTTATGCAGTTTATGGTATGATTAAAAAGAAAGATGTCTTTTCATATTCAATTTGGTTTTATATTATTCCATTATCTGTTGTTTCAAATATATTTTTTCCGGTCGGAACATTTATGAATGAACGTTTTGTGTTTATTTCCTCGATAGGTTTTTGTTTATTAATAGCTTGGTTGATTTATAAATATATTCCTAAGCTTATAAGAAATGGCCAATCATCAAATTATTTAATATTATTGATTTTGACAGTTATTCTTGGTTTATATTCATTTAAAACCATTGACAGGAACAAAGCATGGAAGAATGATTTAACTTTATTTATGACAGATGTACAGGTAAGCACAAATTCTGCCAAAAGTAATTGCTCGGCAGGAGGGAAACTGCTCGAAGAAGCACAAAAACCTGAATACAAAACCAACAATGCCATTCATGATGAAATGTGTCTGAAAGCAATATCATATCTGGAAAGAGCAGTAGAGATCTATCCCGAATATGTGGACGCTTTGAATTTGTTAGGGAATGCATATTATGAGTATAATTATGATATCGCAAAATCATTACATTATTATGCACAAGTTCTGAAATACAAGAAATATCATACAATTTCATACACGAATGCCAGAATAGTAATGATGAATACTATAGGGTTGATGGGGACAGGAGCAACTCAAAATACTGCAAGTGATGTAATAAAGTCATGTCAGGAAATAGTTAAAGTTCAGCCGGAATTCGGTGAAGCGTATCATCTGATTGGGACACTGTATGGCAAGTATTTAAACAATCTTGATTCAGCATGGATTTATTTTGAAAAGGCAAATACCTGCAAATTTGATAAGAATGCGTCATTTTACAAAGACTTGGGGGTTGTTTCTGGGATGACAGGAAAATATTCAGAGTCATTGACCTATTTTCTTAAAGCAATAGAATTGGACCCAAATGATCCGCAGACTTATTATAATGTTGGAGTTACATATCAACAGTTGGGAGATTTAAATAATGCTGCTGCATATATTTCCAAGTCGAACGAAATGAAACAACAACAACAGTAGAAATGATAAACGGGAAAAAGCTAATAGTAGTATTGCCGGCCTATAATGCCGGCCAGACTTTAGAAAAAACCTATTCTGAAATTCCGTTCGACATCACAGACGAGGTAATTCTCGTTGATGATAAAAGTACCGACAATACTGTTGAAAAAGCAAAGGCTCTGGGAATTAAAAACATTATTGTACACGACTACAACAAAGGATATGGTGGTAATCAGAAAACATGTTATAACAAGGCTTTACAACAAAATGCCGATATCGTAATCATGTTGCATCCCGATTATCAATATACGCCCAAATTGATTCATTCAATGGCCTATCTGATTGCAAATGATGTTTACCCTGTAGTCTTAGGCTCAAGAATATTGGGGAGAGGTGCACTTAAAGGTGGAATGCCTTTTTATAAATATGTGTTTAATAGATTTTTGACTTTAACTCAAAATATTCTTTTACATCAAAAATTGTCTGAATATCATACCGGTTACAGAGCTTTTTCAAAAAAGGTACTGGAATCAATAAATTTCAATTTGAATTCGGACAATTTTGTTTTTGATAATCAAATGTTGGCTCAGATTTTATTTGCTGGTTTTGAAATTGCCGAAATTACATGTCCAACAAAATATTTTGACGAGGCTTCATCAATAAATATAAGTAATAGTATAAAATATGGCTGGGGTGTTATATGTACATCTTTTTCGTATTTCTTTAATAAATTGGGGATAGCAAAATCCAAAATATTTTCATCTCCGGAAAAGCTTTGTTAATGCAAACTCTTGATAAAATCCTTGATATTGAATACCCGGTTATTCTTGCCCCAATGTTTTTGGTTACAACATCCGAAATGGTAAAAATCGCTTTGGATAATGGTATTTCGGGAGCAATTCCTGCTATGAATTTTAGAAAAGACGGAGATTTGGCAAAAACTATAAATGAAATTAAACAATATTCGTCAAAGTCCTTTGGTGTGAATCTGATAACTAATCATTCTAATCTCAAGTATAAGCAACAATTAAAAGAAATACTTGATTCTGGACCGGCTTATATAATCTCATCACTGGGCAATCCACAGGAACTCATAAAGGAAGCACATAAAGTAGGGATAAAAGTTTTTTGCGATGTTGTTGATCTTAAATATGCAAAAAAAACTGAGGATTTGGGAGCAGATGCTTTGATTGCTGTAAATTCGTCCGCCGGTGGGCATTGTGGAATTCATTCTGCAGAAGAACTTATTGAAGTATTAACAAAAAATTGTAATATCCCGATAATTAATGCCGGAGGAGTAAGTTCACATAAAGACTTAACAAAACTGATGTCGTTGGGAGCTGCAGGGGCTTCAGTAGGCACAGTTTTTATAGCTTCAGTTGAAAGTCCTGTTTCGGCAGAATATAAGGAAGCTCTAGTTCGTTACGGGAAAGATGATATTGTGCTTACAAAAAAGCTTTCGGGAGCAAATACAACAGTAATAAATACGGATTATGTCAAAAAAATCGGAACAAAACCGAATTTTCTCGAAAAACTTATCAATAAAAATACATTCCTAAAAAAAACAGCCAAATCAATGATCACTAAGATGGGTATGAATAAGTTGGAAAAGGCTGCATTTAAAGCTACCTATAAAACTTTTTGGTGTGCAGGGATTTCAATAGAAAGTATTAAAGAAATACGACCACTTAAAGAAATTATTAAGGAAATAACGATAGAAAAGCAATAAAACAAAATATTTTTTAATAAAAAAGAAATAATGTTAAAATATAGTCTATATTTGCGTCATCAAATTATTAATAAATTATTATGAACACAGGAAAAGTAAAATTTTTTAACGAAACCAAAGGTTTTGGTTTTATTAAAGACGACGCAACAGATCAGGAATATTTTGTACATGCTTCAGGTCTTGTTGACAAAGTAAAAGAAAATGATGAAGTAACTTTCGACCTTCAAGAAGGTAGAAAAGGTTTAAATGCAGTAAATGTTAAAAAAGCTTAATATAAAATTGCATAACATCATAAAAGCCTTGCTGAAGCAGGGCTTTTTTTATTTACAAATATTTGGATAATATTTATTAATTTTGTCCAAACTAAAATTTGACTACCATGATACAATTTATTAGAAATGAAAATCAGATCAGTGACAGTTTCACACATGCTTACGATTGTGATAACGATAATGAGTTGGCAAATTCGTTAAGCAAAGTTATGGTAAATAACGGTTATAAGCTTGTAGAGGGAACTATTCAAAGAGGTGTTTATGAAAAGGGAAACAGAGCTTTGAGAATATTGTTTGGTGCATTTTGTAAGTATTATAAGTTCAATATAGTAGTTGAAAACAAAAGAATAGGTCTGAGTTCTGCAAGTTCGGGTTTTTCAGGTGGAGTTATTGGTATCGGACAAGTTCGTAAAGAAGTTAATACTTTGTCGGAAAAACTAAAGACCTTAAACTATTAGATAAATTTAAGATTGATAAATCAATTGTAATTTAAAACAATTATTGTGACATTTTCAGAACTAAGAATTTCGAAACCCCTGCTCAACGCTCTTGAAGATTTAGAATTTGTATATCCTACTGCAATACAGCAAAAGTGTTACAGAAGAATAACATCGGGTGTAGATGTTGTTGGTATAGCCCAAACAGGTACGGGAAAAACCTTTGCCTATCTCCTTCCTATATTAAATCAACTCGAATTTTCAAGTCAAAAGCATCCAAGAGTATTAATTATTGTTCCTACGAGAGAGTTGGTTGTTCAGGTACAAAAAGAAGTCGAAAAACTATGTAAATATAAAAATCTTAGGATTAAAGCTGTTTATGGAGGTGCAAATATCAATACTCAGAAAGAATATATATATAAGGGGGGATTAGATATACTTATTGGTACACCCGGAAGAATATACGACATTGCACTCAGTGGATTATTAAGATTCAGTAATATAAAAAAACTAGTAATTGACGAGGTTGATGAGATGTTAAATCTAGGGTTTAGGCCACAAATTGAGCAAATAATGGTAATGTTACCAACTAAAAGACAAAATCTAATGTTTTCTTCTACACTCAGCGAGGATGTTAAACTATTTATTTCAAAATTTTTCTGTGAGCCTGAAATAATGCAAGTTGATAACCCAAACACTCCCGTTGAGAAAATCGTTCAGAAAGTTTATTTTGTACCAAATTTTAATACAAAACTTAACTTTCTAAAAAATCTGATAGAGAATTCTGAAGAATTTGTCAAAAACATTGTATTTGTTGCTAACAAAAAACAAGCAGATATTATATATGAAAAACTTTCAGAGAATGAGAATACAGAGATAGGAGTAATCCACTCAAATAAATCTCAAAACTTCAGGTTTAATGTAATAAAGTCTTTTGAAAAGTCTAAAATCAGAACACTTGTTGCAACCGATGTGGTAGCAAGGGGCCTTGACTTCAATGATATCTCGTACGTAATTAGCTTTTCACCACCTGAAAATGCTGCGGATTATATACATCGAATAGGTAGAACAGGACGTGCAGAAAAAGAAGGTAATTCCATTATGTTCGTAAGTCCATATGAAGAAACTGATTATAGAGAAGTAAAAAAAATCGCTGGTAAAAACATCTCAGAAGAAGAAATTCCTTCAACAATTCCGATTTCTAAAATATTAATAGAAGAAGAAAAGCCTGCTATTAATCAAAAATTAATTGTTAAAACTCCGGGTTTAAAAAATTCCGGAGGGGCATATCACGATAAAAGTGAGAAAAGATTGAAGGAAAATTCAGGTGGTTTAAAAAGAAAACGAAAAGCCAAAATTAAAAAGAGAAGCGGTAAGAAATAATTTAGACTGTCATTATTTCTTTTTCTTTTGCAGCAACAATCAGGTCAACTTTCTTAATATAATCTTCGTGTGTTTTATGAACGTCTTGCTCGGCATCTTTTGCTACATCTTCTGAAAGTCCATCCTTTTTTAGTTTCTTAATTTCTTCAATAGCATCACGACGCTGATTACGAATAGCGACTTTTGCATTTTCGCCAAGTGCTTTAACTTGTTTAGCAAGCTGAATGCGTCTTTCTTCTGTCAAAGGTGGAACTAAAATTCGGATAACTTCACCGTTATTAGCAGGATTAAAACCCAAATTGGCTGCCTGAATTGCTTTTTCTATTGCAGAAATTACCGATTTGTCCCAAGGTTGGATAAAAATTGTTCTGGCATCCGGAGTTGTTACATTTGCCACCTGTGAGAGTGGGGCAACAGTGCCATAATATTCAAGCTTAACAGAATCAAGCATTGATGGACTAGCTTTCCCTGCTCTAATTTTTGACAAATCCTTTTCCAGATGCTCAATTGCTGCTTCCATTCCTTCTTTTGCAGCATCCATGTATAATTCCAGTTCTTCCATATTCCTTAAGCCTTATTTGTTAGTAATGATTGTTCCTGTAATTTTGTTTTGCAAAGTTTTTTCAAGATTTCCCGGCGTATCCATATCAAATACAATAACTGGCATATTATTTTCTTTACATAATGTAAATGAAGTAAGATCCATTACCTTTAATTTTTTTTCATATACTTCATCAAAAGTTATTTGGTCAAATTTAACAGCTTTGGGATTTTTTTCAGGGTCATCAGAATAGACTCCGTCAACTCTTGTTCCTTTAAGGAATACATCTGCTTCAATTTCAATCGCTCTTAATGCTGATGCGCTATCAGTCGAAAAGTAAGGATTACCTGTTCCTCCCGAAAAGATACAAACATAATTACTCTTAAGAGATTCCATTACGATTGGTTTAGCAAACCTTTCGCCTATAGACTCAATATTTACGGCAGTAAAGACTTTTGTTTTAACACCCAAGGATTCAAGAGCATTCTGAAGAGCCAATGAATTAATGACAGTTGCAAGCATACCCATCTGATCTCCTTTAACTCTGTCAAAACCTTTACTTTGTCCGGATAATCCTCTGAAAATATTGCCACCACCAATAACAATTCCTATTTCAATTTTTAGTGAAACAACTCTTTTTATCTGATCAGCATATTCGAGTAACTTAGTATCACAAAGCCCATGTTTGCCATCTCCCGCAAGAGATTCGCCACTCAATTTTAATAAAATTCTCTTAAATTTCATTTTTTTGAATTTTCACCAGCAAAAATAAACAAAAATCTGTTAAATAAATTAGTATTAAAAGATTAAAATATCAAACTAAGATTATAATTTTGCATCAAATATTTGTCATGTCAAGATTAGTGTATTCATCAACAGACGAAGAAAGACTGAAAATTCTTCAAGCACTTAATGAGTTTTGTAAAAATTCAGAGCTTGAAGAACCTGTATTGCCTGAAGATAAAATTCTGAAAGTTGAAAAGTATTTTGCCATATTTGATAAATTGAAAGCATATCAGAAATTTGTTCAGGAGGAACAGCAGAAACAAAATAAGGAATTTCAAGATTTATTTGAAAAAGCCAGAATATTTGTTCTCCATTATTACAAATCAATTTTTATGGCCATCGAAAGAGGCGAATTACCTGCATCTATTTCAAACTACTATGGACTAGTATATCCTTTCGAAATTCCACAAATATCTGACGGAACAGAATTGCTTTCGGTTTCTGAAAAATTATTTAATGCTGATAATATGCGTGTTGGTTCGGGGGGTAAGTATTTTGCAAATCCTTCAATTGGGGCGGTAAAAGTCTGGGTTGAAAAATTTAAAGAAGTCTGGGAAGCCAAAACGAATAAATTTAATGTGAAAAAGGGCGAGGTAGAGAATATTGAGAATATCAGAAGAGATGCAGATAAATTTATAGCAGAAATTCACAACTTTTTTGACAAAAGATTTTCAGAATACAAATTTGAAAAGCAGGTACAATTATTTGAAGAATTGGGCATGCAAGTCGAACCGGGACAAAATATGTTTGAAGAATCCACAGAACCAATAGATATTTTTCTACCCGAAAAAGATCTTGAAAATGTAAACGAAAAAAAATCCAACAGCGGAACAAATGGAATTAATCAACTTAGATTTGATCTGTTCTTTCCGGAAGCTTAAAAATTGAACGTTATTAATAGTTTTAGCAAGAATTATTAAATCTCAAAAAAATTTATTCCTGTTAATTGATAATTTATCCGTTACTTAACGGTTAATAAACGACTATGTGTTATAATCGCCTGATATTTAGATTTATACAACGCAATGGGATGAAGAAAATTTACAAAATATATCCTTAAGAATTATCCGTTACTTAACGGTTAATAAACGGCTATGACGATTATGTCACTCATTATCAGCATGATAAATGTTGTTATTTATAATTTTTAATCGAATTAAGAGATGTAGAAGAAACTCAATATCGAAACGATGAAAAAAGTCGGGGTCATATTCTTTTTTTGTTTTAAATCTCTCAAGTATTTTGATTAAAACTGATCATTAATACAGTGTATAAAAAATGTCAATAGAATATAAAAAAGGCGATATTTTTTTATCGTATTAAATAATTGCGTAAATTTGCTTAACATCAAATCATGAAACAATGAAAATAAATGCAAAAAACATTTTTTTGGTAGTTATTTCTCTAACTACTATGTATTCCTTTAGTAAAGGACAAACTCCTGTTGGTGGAGGTATATACTCTAATACCACATGGTCTCTCGCAAACAGCCCGTATATTGTTACTGACACTGTTGTGGTTTTTCCTGGTGTTACCCTTACTATTGAGCCAGGTGTAACAGTGAAGTTTGAAGATAATCAAAGATTGGAAATAAGGCAGGCACATTTAATTTCCGTTGGCACGGTTACCGACTCTATTACGTTTACCAGTAATTCGTCAACGCCAACCCCTGGTATTTGGTCTGGTATTTTTCTTAATGAATGCCCAAATCCTATTGAATTTAATTATTGCAATTTCAAATATGCATACGTTGCTATTGATAAACAAGCGTACGATAATGATATTTTAGTTATTAAAAATTCTAATTTTAATTTTAACTATTCAGGAATTAGTAATTTGACTTATGCTATTAGTGGAACAACGATTGATTCATGTAATTTTGAAAATAATACGTATGGAATTGGACGAATAATTAGAGGTTTTGATGCAATTATCAAGAATTCTAATTTTATAAATAACCAAACCGGAATAAGAGCAGCACAGGGTATTCCTATAGAAAATTGTGTTTATATTTCTAATCAAATAGGAATATTTAGAACTGGTGGTTTAGGTTATATAAAAAATTGTTTGATTGATTCTAATAGCACCGCGGGTATAATTTTGTCTCATACAGGAGATGATGAAATTATTAATTGTCAAATAAAGCACAATGGAATTGGAATATATGATTCACTTGCTTATTCTGGAAACAAAATTAGAATGAATATAATTGAAAATAATACTATTGGAACAATAGTGTCCTAAATAAATTATTAATTGCATCAAAAATACGAAAATACTGAT
>DAOOPK010000042.1:0-16415 GCA_035388205.1 Bacteroidales bacterium | reverse complement strand
ATTAGGCTTACTAAAACCAACTTCTTCGGATGTGAAAATATTTTTAAAATATTTTTCTATATCGCAGTTCTTTACTTTTAAATATTGAACTTCTTTAAATCCGTTTGTAATTAAATACAAATTGTATTTCTCAGACAAATATTTTAATATCTCATGAGTATAAGGAAACAGTTTTGTTTTATAAGGACTATTTTTAATATAATCCATGCCCATTTTATTTGCTATATTTTCATTATCAAAGCCAAAACTTAAATTTGTTATGTAAAACCGTTTCCAGCTAAGAATTTCTTTTGTAATTTGATTTGATCTGTATTTACACCACAAATCATCATTTATTCTTCTATATGCTATATAAAATTCACTAAACTTACAATAATTGTTAATGCCGTACTGCAAGAAAATTTCATTTAGTGTTTCTTTCGAATTAGTCTCAAAATCCCACAATGTTCTGTCCAAATCAATAAAAACGTTCTTATATCCCATATGTAATTTTTTGAGTAGCAAAGGTAAAAGTCTTTAATTATTTAAAATATGATTAAACTCTTAAAATTCTAAATTATTATTAAAGATTTTTGAAAATAGTGCAGTCTTTCCAAACAAAACTTTATTATTTTTGTTTGGAACAATAAAATATGAATACATTTAGAAATAAATTGATTTTCAGGATTGTTTTGACTGTGATTGGCGGAGTCGGGGGATTTTTATATTGGAAATATGTAGGCTGTGTTTCAGGTGCATGTCCATTGCAGTCTAAATGGTATATTACATCACTCTATGGTCTTGTAATAGGCTATTTGGTAAGTGGATTATTTATATCTGATAAAGTAAAGAATATAACAAAAAATGAATAATAACGTAAATTTTATACGATGAGAAAGCGCATTTGGATATTTGTAGTATTGATTATTGGAGCAATTTCTATAAGTTGCAACAATAATAGTGAAAACAAAAAAGAGACAACTGATACTGAAGACCAAAACAATGAAGTTGTTGTTGATAAAAAAACATCTTCATTTGATGAACAGATAAACGGAAGTGTACCGGTATTAGTGGATTTTTATGCTGACTGGTGTAAACCATGTCAGGCACAGTCCCCGATAATTGACGAATTAAAGGAAGAATTGGGAGAGAAAATCGTAGTTATAAAAGTCAATGTTGATGTTGAGACGGAAATTACTGAAAGGTATAGCATTCAGAGTATTCCAACATTAATAATTTTTAAAGAAGGCGAAATAGTCTGGAAAGCTGTAGGATTGCAGGAAAAAGAAGTTATAGCAGAGGCGGTAAATTCTGTACAGTAAAGATTTAAATAAGAGGATTTAGTATTATTCTGATTTGTCAGTATCAGATAATTTTGCTTTTAACTCTGCACCTTTTTTAAGATGAAATCCTTTCTTAAATTTGATTGATTCTCCGGCTGTAAAATTAACGATAACACCCGGTTCAATTACAAATCTGTTGTAACTACCGCTATCTATAAATTCTTTAGGGAATGCATTTGGTTGACTTGTCTTGTTTATTGCAGGTCTATTGTATTCGGGGTCAACAATAATACTCCCTTTAGCAAAAAAATCTTGATCATATACCATATCTCTGTTAAAGAGTGTCAAATCGGGTTTTTCGAGCTTCCACTGTTGGACTACAAGCTGACCATGACCCATGCATTTTTGACCTGAGTAGTATGGTGGAACTGTTGGTTTTGAAGCAAATAGTTTTATGTAATCATTCATAATTATCTCATATACACTATTTGTCGTTGATGTTGTGTCAAAATCAGCCCAGTTCGAAAAACCAATTGCACAAGTTTCGCGCATACTTACAATTTGTTCGGGTTTGTATTTTGCTTCAGTATATGTTTTACCCGAACTGCCATCAACACCTACGTTATATTTACCGTTATCGTAAATGTTGTTTTTAAATGTATTTTTAAATCTTATCATGTCAGTTTCATTAAAAAACTTGCCTTTGCCAAATTTGTAGTATTCATAAGGGAATATCATGACTATTGTCCCGTGATTAACATCCTCAATATATTCTGTAAATGCATTGAAATTTGGTACTTTAAAAAACAAGGATCTTCCGCACTCTCTGTATGATAAACTCCATCCTGAATGATACCACCAGTATGAATTGTTTTTACTGTTGTAACGTAATACAGGAAAATCATATCTTTCTTTTGAACATCTGTCGTTAAATCTGACTTGTGATTTATATAATGATGCAATAGTATCTGCCATTCTTAGGTAATCTGAATTTTGAGTACTTAATCCTGTGTAAAGTAAACATCTGGCAAATCCGGTCTGCATGTTTATCACAAGTTCTCCGCCGGTTTGTGTAACTCCCTTTCCATTATCCCAAAAACCTCTGTAAACAAAATAATCCAGAGTTTCAATTGTTCGTGCTTCTAGCCATTGGACATATTCGCCCAATGTTTTGAATTTTTGACCTGTATAATTACAATTGCAAGTATTGGACTGATAAAACTCAGGATCAATCTCCAAGAACTGATATAATTCCATATCCATCAATTCTGGTTGTAATATTTTCACCAGATGAACAAAACGTGAAAATGTTCCGATAATATAACCGTCAACATAGGTTGAACTGGTCGTTTCAGTCCACTTGGGAGTTTTTGTAGTAGCCTCAGGATTTATATCGTTTCTGTTTTCAATAATACAAAGTGATTGGTGCACAAACTTATACAGATATGATTTATCTTTTGTTGCAAGATATACATCAATATATCCATCCAGAACTTTTATAACCCCATCTCCAAATGTGTTCCAGTCCTTATCAGGATGAATTGTGCATAACTTGTAGTTATTAAAAACAAGATAGTCTGAGTAAAAATCGAAATCTTCTTTAACATTGATTGTATCATAAGTCTGGGACTGCGTAAATCCTGAACAAAACAACAAAAAAGCAATATTTATAATGATTTTACTCTTCATTAATTAAAGAGTTTAGTCTCGCGTTCTCAGATTCAAGATTATCAATTCTTTTTTCCAGTTCTTCAATATATAAATACAATTCTTCTATATTACGTAGTAATCCACTAATTGTCTCCGATACTGAAATCCCTGATTCCAAAATATCTTCCTGGGGTCTTATATAAGGCAGATGCTTTTGAGTTTTGATAGAAGTCATTCTCTCTTTGAACGGTTCTTTAATGTAGCCCTTTTCGAAAACAAAATCACACCATTCGCTAGCTTCAACAATAAGTTCTTCACTTGCTCTTATTGTTCCGCAAACATCGAGTCTATGTTGAGGGTTATCTGTGCCAAAGCCGGTAAACCCATCATTTTTTATAGTGATAACTTGATTCTCGTTAATTATATAACCGACTTTACCTTCTTTGTTCAGGCTTAGTTTTATCTCATTGCCCATTTTTTTGATATTATATATTATTTCAGACTTAATACTGTCTTTTTTCCTTATCGGGTAATAGTTATATTCTGAAATTGAAATGTTTAAATCTACATTACTGGCAAAAATTGATATATTCAAAGCTATTGAAATAATCGAAAGAAATGTTTTATGCATATATATTAATTAGTAATTTGTTAAAGCTGCAAAGATAGAAAATATTTTAGCTTAAAAATCGGTTTATTGGCTGTGTTTTTTTAACTTTGTCAGGTCAATTTTATCATATATGGAATTTGAAAACATACTGGACGGACTTAAAAATAAAATCTATAAACCCCTGTATCTATTTTATGGGGAGGAATCATATTTTATTGATGAGTTAATAAACTATATACAGAGAAATGTTCTGGCAGAGTCCGAAAAGGCTTTCAATCAGACAATTGTTTATGGTAAAGATGCTAATCCTGTAGAAATAATTGAATTGGCAAGACGTTATCCTATGATGGCTAATTTGCAGGTTGTAATTGTTAAAGAGGCACAAGATTTAAAGGATTTTAAACTATTTGAAGCATATTTTGAAAATCCGGTAAAATCAACAATGTTAGTATTTGGTTTTAAGCAAACTAAGACTCTTGATAGAAGATTGAAGGTCAACAATTTGATTTTGAAAAACGGTGTTGTCTTTGAATCTAAAAAACTGTACGAAAAGGAAGTTTATCCTTGGATAACAAATAGTCTTAAAAAAGAAAATCTGACTATACATCCTGAAGCATTAAGATTGTTATATGAAAGCATTGGCTCCGACCTTAGCAGACTGTCAAATGAAATAAGTAAGTTGATTATAACTCAACAACCCGGAACACAAATTCTTACTGATGATATTGCAAGGAACATAGGTGTAAACAGAGATTTCAATATTTTCGAACTACAAAAGGCTTTGGGTGAAAAAGATAAATTGAAAGTTTATAAAATCATGGATTATTTCGGAAAGGATAGTAAAACAAATCCACTTATTGCAACTGTGGCAAGGCTGTTTGACTATTTTAGCAAACTGATTAAGGTCCACACTCTGGAAAGTAAAAGTAGGGATTCTGTAGCTTCAGCTCTTGGCGTAAAACCATATTTTGCAGATGAATATTTGCGAGCTGCTACGAATTATCCTTTGGCTAAACTTGTGAATATTGTCAGTTATCTTAGAGAAACCGACATGAAGTGTAAAGGAGTGGACTCAAATGACATTGGTGATGCAGATTTGGCCAAGGAACTTATTTACAAAATTCTGCATTGATGGAAAATATCATTTATATAATCATTGGAATAACTGCTGTTGTCTCATATTTCTCATGGCAAAGAGAAGATATGTTTCGTAAATTGTTGCTTTCGCCTTATGCAATGATAAGAAACAAAGAATATTTCAGACTATTAACACATGGCTTTTTACATGCAGGATGGACACATCTTATTGTGAATATGCTGGTTTTCTGGTCATTTGGAAAGGTGTTGCTGTTTTATTTTGTGCAGGTTTGGGGAACTAAAGGCGCATTGTTATTTATTCTTCTATACTTGTCTGCAATTATTGTTTCTTCATTGTACAGTGTGGCAAAACATAAGGATGATTACTCTTATACAGCAGTAGGAGCATCAGGAGCAACATCTGCAATTGTTTTTGCATGTTTGTTTTTCGACCCGTGGAATATGATCTATTTTTTCGGAGTAATACCAATACCCGGAATTGTTTTCGGAGTAATTTACTTGATCTATTCATATCGAATGGCAAAAAAAGCTTCTGACAACATCGGTCACGATGCCCATTTCTGGGGAGCAGTATTTGGATTCGTTTTTCCACTGTTATTTAAACCTCAGTTGATTCAGTTTTTTATACAAAGACTTGTGAATTTATGGTAGATAAAAAAAATAAAGCAGTCTTTCTGGATCGTGATGGTGTAATAAATCTTGAAAGAGGAAGATATACCTGTAGCCCTGATGATTTTATTATTAACGATGGAATTGCCGAGTCTGTAAAAATTCTTAATGACAGTGGATTTATAGTTATTGTTATTTCTAATCAGGGTGGGATAGCTAAATCTTTATATGATATTTCAGATGTTCTGGATATTCATAAGAGATTCTGTGAAATAATCTCTGAAAAGAATGCTGTAATAGATGATTTTTTCTTTTGTCCACATCACGATAGTATAAGTAAATGCCTTTGTCGGAAACCCGGCTCTCTATTATTTGAAAAAGCTTTGGCTATGTATGATATTAATCCATCAGGTTCGTTTATGATAGGAGATAGCATCAGGGATATTGAAGCTGCGGAAAAAGCAGGAGTAAATGGCATACTGATTAAACCAAATGAAAATATTTTAAATATTTGCAAAAAACTAGCACAACAAGCATGATGGCAAAATATCTGATGCTCAACGGAGAAATATTACCTGCTTCAAAACCATGCCTTTCGCATCTGAACAGAGGTTTATTATATGCCGATGATTTTAGCTTTGACATGAGAGGCAATTCTTCCAAAGCATTTTTTGCTGACAGATATTTTGAATACTTTATCAGAACTATGAGCATTCTGAAAATGGAAAAGCCTTTGTTACTCAAAAAGTCAATTTTCGAAACAGACATGGAATTGCTTTTGCAGAAAAACAGAATATATAAAGGTTTTACAGCTAAAATTTCTGTATTTCGGAATGATTCCGAAGATTTTATAACAGACAATAATACAACATCAATTTTAATTTCTGTCAATTCATATCCGGAAGAGTCATATCAGGCTTTGAAAATAGGCTTAAAAGTTGATGTTTTGAAAAATTATTCAGTTCCAGATCATGTTTTTAATTCCGGTTTTACTCCATATTTCTGCGAAGAAATGTTCCTGAATTCGCATCTTGATGAATTTGGACTTGATGAATTATTTATTTCTAACTCTAAATCAAATATTGTTAAAACAATTTCTTCAAATTTGTTTTTAGTTAAAGATAATAAACTTTTTGTACCTGAAAGTATCCCTGAAAATTCGAACAAAATATTTTCTGAAATTGTTATTGATGCAGCACGTTCATTAAAAGTTCTGGTTTTTCCAAAATCAATAAAAAAAGAAGACCTGTTGACTGCTGAGGAAATATTTTGTGCAGATGTAAAAAATGGCATAAGATGGGTTCTGGCATACAGAGAAAGACGATATTACCAGAAACTTTCTTCTGCATTGATAAAAAAGATTAACGAAATCGTTTAATTCCTAATCGAAATTATTCAGTTTGTGATATTGAATTAATCCTTCGAGAGGTTTGTTTATATAGATTGGGTTTTTTATGTCGTATTTTAGTGCAATTTCATCAATATAGTCTTTAAAATTTAGAGCAATACTGCCGCAAAATCCTATGCTATAGCTGCTGAAATTTTTATAGATTTTAATATATCTGTCAAAAAACCTGTCGAAAGATATACGAATTATTTCCTGTAGTTGGGGATGATCTATATTCTTTTTAATAAACAGGCAAAAACCTGCCAGATATCTGTTCGGATGTGGATTTTGATAAATTGCTGAGAGAATTGTAGAATGTGTTGCTCCTGTTTCTTCCAGGATTTTTCTGCTTAACTCGGGTTCAAATCTTTTCTCAAGATACATTTTTGCAAATATTTTCCCGATATAAGCTCCACTACCTTCGTCACCCAAAATAAAACCAAGAGAGATTGCATTCTGACTTATTGAAGTGCCGTTAAATAAACAAGAGTTTGTACCAGTTCCAATGATTGCTGCGATACCTTTATCATTTTTGAATATAGCACGTGCCGTTCCCAGCATATCCGAAAAAATTTGGATTTTTGCATTATAGAAATAATCTTCGAGAGCAAATCTTAAGTGCTCATGATTATCAAGGGAGCCACAACCGGAGCCATAGAAAAACACTGTTTGAATTTTCAAGGGGTCAAAGTCATCAGGGAATTGCTCACTGACAGTTTGAATAACTCTTTCTTTTGTTACAAAATAAGGGTTTAATCCAATAGTCTGAAAACCGTTGATTATTTCTCCTTCGTAATCTGTGATCAGCCAGTTTGTTTTTGTTGATCCGCTGTCTGCAAAAATATACATAACTTTCTGTTTTTTACAAACTTAAGAATTATGCTATTGCACTTTTCTATTTTAAGTTTTTTATTTCAACAGCATTTTGTTGAATATAAATATTTACTTAGTTTTGAAAAAAAAACAATGATGTACAGTGGATGTTGTATTTGTGGTGCAGCAGTGGGAACTGGAATATTTATGAGTGTAATTTTAAATTCGACTCCATTATCAGTACAAGAACGGAAATTGTCTAACCTCATTGTTGCTGATAGTCTTAAAACTATTGCGCTATCAGGAGGACCAAGATGCTGTAAAAGGGACTGCTTTATTGCACTCGAAACAGCAATATCGTTTGTTTATGAACATCTTAATATCAAACTTGGTAGTTCTGATATTAAGTGTATTTTCTTAAATAATAATAATGAATGTCTGCATGAAAACTGCAGATACTACAGTTCGTGAGAGTTCATATCAAGCTTTTTCAAAGCTTCCCAACACGTTTTTGATTTTATGTATATAAAGTTTTTTAAGTTCTTCTCTGGCAGGACCAAGGTATTGACGAGGATCGAACTTTTCTGGACTTTGATTAAAGAATTTTCTTATTGTAGCAGTCATTGCTAAACGACCGTCTGAATCAATATTTATCTTGCATACTGCTGATTTTGACGCTTCACGTAATTGATCTTCCGGTATTCCGATAGCATCTTTTAAGTTCCCCCCGTTTTCGTTCATTGTTTTTACATATTCTTCCGGTACAGATGAAGAACCATGGAGAACAATAGGGAATCCTGGTATTTGTTTTTCTATTTCAGCAAGAATGTCAAAACGCAGAGGAGGAGGTACAAGTTTACCATTGGCATCTCTCGTACACTGTGCCGGAGTAAATTTATTCGCACCGTGGGATGTTCCTATTGATATTGCAAGCGAATCAACTCCTGTGCGTTTTACGAAGTCAATAACTTCTGCAGGTTGAGTATAAGTACTGTGTTCGGCAGATACTTCATCTTCAATACCTGCTAAAACACCCAGTTCTCCTTCAACGCTTACATCAAATTGATGAGCATATTCAACGACCTTACGAGTAAGTGCAATATTATCATCATAAGGCAAATGGGAGCCGTCAATCATCACCGATGAAAATCCCATTTCAACGCAACTTTTACAAAGTTCAAAACTGTCGCCGTGGTCAAGATGTAATGTAATCTGAGGATTTGTCCATCCAAGTTCTTTCGCATATTCTACTGCTCCTTGTGCCATATATCTCAGCAGAGTCTGATTTGCATATTTGCGGGCACCACTCGACACTTGCAAAATAACAGGTGATTTTGTCTCAGCACATGCTGCTACTATTGCCTGCATTTGTTCCATGTTATTAAAATTGAAGGCCGGAATTGCATATCCGCCTTTTGTTGCTTTAGCAAACATATCTCTTGTGTTCACTAACCCGATTTCTTTGTAACTTACTGACATTTCTATATAAATTTAAATATTTTTGTGCTGTTTTTAATAATTTCCGCTAAGTTAGGCTCTGTTTGTGTACGAAACAAATTTATCAAGCCAAAAATAACATATTTTAAAGCATAATTTGATAAAATGCTGAATTATGACAGTTTATACAATTAAAAAACTATTTAATATATTCGACTGTTAATAAATTGTTTATGTAATAATTGTTTGATTAAAAAAACATTATTAACTTTACAAGTCGAAATAAAAAACTTATATAATGTTATTGACAATTAATTCATGGTGGGCATCAATGGAAATCCTTGAAAAGATATTTTGGGGATTTGCTTTGCCTTTTTCTGTTGTTTTTCTTATACAACTAATTATGACTTTGATTGGTTTCGGAGCAGATGGCGATATAGATGCTTCCGGAGATGCCGATATGGAGGTTGAAACCGATACTGGAATAGGTTTTCAGTTCATTACTCTTAAAAACTTCATGGCATTTTTTACTATTTTCGGATGGACAGGGATTGCTTGTCTTGATGCCGGTTTAAGTGACGGGTTAACTATATTTTTAGCTATTGTTGCAGGTGTGCTTATGATGTTGTTGATGGCTGCACTGTTTTTCCTGATGGGAAAACTAACAGAAAGCGGGAATGCTAAAATGGAAAATGCAATTGGGAAAACAGCTTCTGTTTACCTGAGAATTCCTGCCGCCAAATCAGGAATGGGTAAAGTTCAGGTTAATGTTCAGGGGCTTAAAACACTTGACGCGATGACTGAAAACCCCGAAGATATTAAATCAGGAAGTCTCGTTAAAGTTGTAGCAATTGAAGCAGGTGAGATTTTAATGGTAGAACTATTATAATTTATTAACTAAAACTAAAATCTATGGATGGAGAATATTTTTTATTGATCATTGTAGCTGTAGTAGTATTTGTTTTTATACTTATTGTTACATTTTTGAGGAGGTACAAACGATGCCCCTCGGACAGAATCTTGGTAATTTATGGTAAAGTCGGGAAAAAGAATCTTGAATCACGAACTGCAAAGTGTATTCATGGTGGAGCTGCATTTATTTGGCCAGTAATTCAATCATATGAATTTCTTGATTTAACACCATTTTCGATTGAAATAAATTTAAAGTCAGCTCTTTCAAAACAGAATATTCGTGTTGATGTGCCTTCCCGTTTTACAGTGGGTATTAGTACCGAAGACAGTGTAATGACAAATGCTGCAGAACGTTTGTTAGGATTGAATCAGCAAGATATCAGTAAACTTGCAGAAGATATTTTGTTCGGACAATTACGTTTGGTCGTTGCTACAATGGATATTGAGGAAATCAACTCAAATAGGGACAAGTTCCTCGAAGCTGTTTCATCAAATGTTGAAGCTGAGTTAAAGAAAATAGGTCTGAAATTAATAAACGTCAATGTTACAGACTTAAATGACGAATCAGGTTATATCATTGCCCTTGGTAAAGAAGCCGCTGCCAAAGCTATCAACGATGCCAAGAAATCTGTTGCTGAAAAGAATCGTGATGGTGAAATTGGTCAGGCAGAAGCAGAAAAAGAGCAAAGGGTTAAAGTAGCCGGGGCTTTGGCTTATGCCAAGATTGGAGAGGCTGATGCAATGCGTCAGGAACGTGTAAAAACTTCAGAGGCAGACGCATTGGCTGTTGAAGGAGAAAACCTTGCAAAAATTACTATAGCAAATTCTGATGCTAAACGCCGTGAACAACAGGCAGAGGCTGAACGTATAGCCATTTCGGCTGAAAAAGTAAAACGCGCTAAAGCTCTTGAAGATGCTTATGCTGCAGAAAAAATTGCTGAGGAGATTAGAGCTTTGAGAGATAAAGCAACTCAATATGCCAATGTGGTTGTTCCGACAGAAATTGATAAACAAAAAATTGAAATTGCTGCAGATGCAATAGCAGAGCAAACCCGAAGACTGGCAAAAGGTGAAGCAGATGCTATACTCCTCAAAATGCAGGCAGAAGGTAAAGGTATTTATGAAATTCTTAGCAAACAAGCAGAAGGTTTCGATAAGATTGTTAAGGCTGCCGGAGATAATTCCCGCGATGCAGTTATGCTGATGATTGCCGACAAACTTCCCGAAATTGTTAAATCTCAGGTTGAAGCAATCAAAAATCTTAAAATTGATAAAATTACTGTTTGGGATAATATGGGAGGTGGAGCTAATGGTGGTAAACCCACTACAGCAAATTTCCTCTCGGGAATGTTAGGTGCTGTTCCTCCATTTGACGAATTATTTAAAATGGCCGGGATGGAATTGCCTGATTATCTGAAAGGTAAAAAGCCTGTAATTGATGAAGGCAAAATTGAACCACCTGTGATTGAAGCTGAAGAAGTAAAACCGAAACCTAAAAGCGAAAAATAGATGTTAAACTGCCTGCCAAAACAGGCAGTTTTTTTTATTAATTTTGTTCTGAATATAAAAGAGGCGTGAGGGATTTAAGCAAAATTTTAACCCACTAATTTGTGGAAGAACCTAAAATTCTAACGATATGCTCAAAACCTAATGTATAATTTATTAAACACTTAGTATAATTTCTCAATTTACGACAATTAGTTTAACATGCTGATATTCAACGTATTACCCCCCCCCCCCTAAGTTAAACACCTATTTTACCTTTTGTATAATTTAAATCTCGGTTAGTAAAATTATGTTAAATTTTATATTATATTTGTTGTTGAGGAATTATAATATCCCCGAACGTATTAAAGTGTAGAAGGTTTGCTACCCTATATGCTTTAATTATTTGAAAAATTTGCATTGATAAAGAAAGTGTTTTAACGAATATTTTATTTTAATGAATATTTCAAATTTAAGAAAGGAGGTGAGATTGATAGAAATCAATTATTTGTGATTGAATTAGCTTTGTAAGACAATCCTAATTTAAGTAAAAGATTTTATTTGCTTTTAAGTGTATAAGCAAATAAAGTTTAGAGAGAGTTAAAAAGAGCAACACAGCCTACTCTAAAAGAACTGTGTTGCCCGAAAGTTAAACCGAAGTTTATACTTCGCAAATTTAATAAAAATATGAAAACAATTTTACTTTTTTTGTTTGCTGTTTTCTCTTACACTATTGTATTTTCGCAGGTTTTTTGCGAAGGAGAATATGGGTGGCGGCTCAAAGAAAAAGATTTTGGAGCTGTTCCAACTAACTATATCCCAATTACTACGGGTTGGGTTACTTATGCTCCTTTTACTGATGAGTTCAACAGTTTTGATAATACAAAATGGTCAAAAGTCAATGATCAGTGCTTCGCATATGCTGCCGATGAAGCCTATTATTCCAGTTATTATCAGAATGTCTATGTTTCTGGAGGAAAGCTATATTTGAAAGCAAGGCATTTAGCTTCACCAATTTCTTGTACACATTGGGATGGAACCAAAGATTACGACTATAGTAGCGGCTATGTCTATTCTAATAATCCTATACGTTATGGGTATATTGAGATAAAATGTAAGTTACCAGCAAATATCGCCCTCAGTCCTTGTTTTTGGCTATATGATTTTGTTGGAGACTACCATCCTCCTTATGAAGGTTATAGATATGATGAAATTGATGTGTTTGAATTGTACGTTCCAGGTATGGGTTACGACGTTTCAAAAACACTTATGCAAAATATACATCATAATTTGCACGATCCTTCAACAAAATCTAGTTTAACTCAAAACATTTATTTCACAAATTCCTTTTTAAATCAGGATATTATTTTTGCAGTTGAATGGCTACCTGAAGAAATGCACTTTTATGTAAATGGAAATCTTACAAAATCTGTGAAATTTGCAGAAGAAAGTGAAGTACCCTATAATGTAAAAAGTGATTTTACTTGTACACATTTTTTAAATGCCATAGAACAAAAAATGCAAATTACTCTTGGAGTAAATAGTCTTATTTCGCAATATCCTGATTTAAGTCAGGGCTTTGTTATTGATTACATACGTTCATATAAACTAGTTGAAGGATTCAATTATGAATATTGGCCCACAAGTTTTAGCATTAGTGATCCTAATATGTTCAAAGTGCATAAAAACATCAGATTGGGGGGGACAGGGAAAACAGCAAATATACCTAGTGGGGAAAATATCACTATTTGGGCTACTGACGGTATAATCTTGGACAAAGGATTTACAGTTGCGGGCAACACAACATTTGTAGCCAGAAATATTGCAACAACAGATTTGTTTAATTATTAAATTTTAAAATTATGAAAAAGTATATTATAATATTATTAGTAAGCACAGTGTTAGTTTATTCAAAATCAATAAATGCACAAATAAAAATACACGATGACAATCATGTAAGTATTGCAAGTTTATCAAAAACAGGTGGAGTACAAATCTTCCCAACAGGTCGGATTGAATATTATCCCGCAGAATACTATGATTATGCAAATATAAACAGAGTCTATTCACCATTATCATTAACTAAATGCTGGGGTGTTAGGTATAATGATACTGAGACTTATCAAGTTAGAGGTAATGGGGACGTATTATGTCGAGTTTTATATCAATCATCTGATGAGTTATTTAAAACTAATATTACTCAAATTACAAGCGCAACTGATAAGATAATGAGTTTACAGGGTGTATATTATGATTTTATAAACGAAACTACTCATGACACTTTGGTTTTTACAGACAAATACGGCAATACACATACTTATATAACAAATTCAGAATCCGAAGAAGATTTATATAGTAATGAGAATGTTGATCCGAGTGCTGTTAGTGCATTAATCTCTGAACGTGACAGAAAGCAAATGGGGTTAATCGCTCAAGATGTTGAACAAGTTGTGCCTGAGGTTGTTAGGACTCAAGAAGATGGTAAAAAAGCCATTGCCTACGCCAATCTTGTTGCTTTGTTGATAGAAGCCTTTAAAGAACAACAGTTAAAGATCAATGAACTAGAGCAATATATTCAAAACTGCTGTGAGTTTAATGATAATATTCGAAGTAAAAGCACCGATACAGAAATAAATCAAACCAAAAACGGGTCGTCTGTATTGTATCAAAATTCTCCCAATCCTTTTAATGAAAAAACAATAATAGAATATGAAATTGGAGAAAAAGCATTCTCAGATGCAAACATATATGTTTTTGATTTGAATGGTAAGCTATTAAAAACATATCCGCTGAATTCTATAAAAGGAAGTATTGAGATTAGTGCTTTCGAATTGGAACCGGGCATGTATCTCTACTCTTTGGTTGTAAATAAAAAAGAAATTGATACAAAGCGTATGATTCTAACTCAATAATGTTTAACTTTGTAAGGAAAGCTTTTTGCTTTCCTTACTTTAAAATTTATAATTATGAAAAAACTATTATTCATTTTATTGATAAGTATATACACTGTTTCATATTCTCAGGATGTTATAATTTACGTTCAGGCAAAGCATGAAAACACGCCTGTAGAACTGGATACAATTATTATAGAGAATTTAAATAATGGCTCAATTGCTAATCTGTATGATCTACCTGTAGAGCATACTAACTATGAAATTAATTTAAGTCAAGGAGCCGAAGTAAATTCTATATCTCAAAGTAATGTATCTAATCCATGTTTTAGAGTAATCGCAAATGAAATTGGATTTTGTTCTTTTAATATTACTTCAAATAATCCAAATAGTCTTAATGTAGAATTGTTTGATATTAAGGGACAGTTGTTATACTCGGCAAATAGTCAATTGAATTCAGGAGTAAATGCATTTGAATTTCAGCATGGATATTCAGGTTTGTGCATTTTAAAACTTACTACAGAGAACGATGTTTATTCGATAAAAACTGTTGGAGACGGATATTCCGCAACAGGTCTAATTAATACAAATGCACAAGAAAATGATGTTTTGATTTCTTTTAAAAGCATTAAATCAGAGTTTACTTATAATCTTGGAGACACTATTAAAATTACTGCAAAAAAATTAAACTATCACTCTAACACAATTGTTATAAAGCCCGAAAATAATGAAAATTATAAAATCTATATCAGTTGTCCGTGTTCAGGAATACCGACTGTAACTGATTATGACGGAAATATTTATAATACTGTTCAAATTGGTAACCAATGCTGGATGAAAGAAAATATGAATACAACACATTATGCAGATGGGACTGAAATCTTGGATGGAACTGGTGTCCCTGATGGTGCTGGTCAAGCGACACAATTTAAGTATTATTTTAACTACGCAGATAACCCTGCAAATGCCTTGATTTGCGGCAAACTATACACTTGGGCTGCTACAATAAACGGATATGTAACAGATAATTACGACTTAGAATCGGGAGTTCGCAAAGGAATTTGCCCTGATGGTTGGCATGTTCCAAGTGATGAAGAATGGCTCGAATTAGAAATGTACGTTGATGATTCAATATCATTACCTGATTTCAATGGAGAAAGAGGTGTTGATGTGGGAATAAAACTAAAATCATTTATGATCTGGCAAGATTCAATTTTAAATACTAATATGTATGGCTTTAGTATAATACCATGTGGGCAAAAGACATATTCATATTTGAACAGTTCTTATGACTTTTCGGACTTGAATACTCGGAGCATTTTTTGGACAGCGACTGCTAATTGTGGAGGAGGAGCGTTAAGGGCATTCATTTTAAATTCAACCAAATCTTCAAGAGGCTGTCAAAATCCATCTCATGGTTACTCTGTCAGGTGTATAAAGGATTAAAATTGGTTTAAGAACAAATTAAAACACAAAAGAGTTTTGAAAAAGATACTAGTAATATTATTCATTTGTCTTTGGCAAATCGCATATTCTCAGGATGTTATAATTTACGTTCAGGCAAAGCATGAAAACACGCCTGTAGAACTGGATACAATTATTATAGAGAATTTAAATAATGGCTCAATTGCTAATCTGTATGATCTACCTGTAGAGCATACTAACTATGAAATTAATTTAAGTCAAGGAGCCGAAGTAAATTCTATATCTCAAAGTAATGTATCTAATCCATGTTTTAGAGTAATCGCAAATGAAATTGGATTTTGTTCTTTTAATATTACTTCAAATAATCCAAATAGTCTTAATGTAGAATTGTTTGATATTAAGGGACAGTTGTTATACTCGGCAAATAGTCAATTGAATTCAGGAGTAAATGCATTTGAATTTCAGCATGGATATTCAGGTTTGTGCATTTTAAAACTTACTACAGAGAACGATGTTTATTCGATAAAAACTGTTGGAGACGGATATTCCGCAACAGGTCTAATTAATACAAATGC
Organism: Bacteroidales bacterium; assembly: GCA_035388205.1. Taxonomy (GTDB): domain Bacteria; phylum Bacteroidota; class Bacteroidia; order Bacteroidales; family ML635J-15; genus Bact-19. The sequence continues at coordinate 261 of DAOOPK010000042.1, read as the reverse complement.
ACAAGAAAATGATGTTTTGATTTCTTTTAAAAGCATTAAATCAGAGTTTACTTATAATCTTGGAGACACTATTAAAATTACTGCAAAAAAATTAAACTATCACTCTAACACAATTGTTATAAAGCCCGAAAATAATGAAAATTATAAAATCTATATCAGTTGTCCGTGTTCAGGAATACCGACTGTAACTGATTATGACGGAAATATGTAATTATTTAGCTGGTAGAAGAAAATTTATAATAATAGTGAGCATTTCCAAAA
>DAOOPK010000041.1:0-16668 GCA_035388205.1 Bacteroidales bacterium | reverse complement strand
TATACACTTGGCGTGAAAACGAATACACTGAAGGAGGTATATTTTATGATAGTTTGCAAACCGTCAACTCCTGCGATAGTGTCTATATATTAAATCTTACAGTTAATCCTGTTTATGAATTTGTCGAAAATCATGGCATTTGTTCGGGAGATACATATACCTGGCGCGAAAACGAATATTCAGTTGAGGGGATTTATTACGATAGTCTGTTAACAGTCAATTCCTGCGACAGTGTCTATATATTAAATCTTACCGTTCATCCTGTTTATGAGTTTGAGGAAGATGCCACAATTTGTGACGGAGATACATATATCTGGCGCGAAAACGAATATTCAGTTGAGGGGATTTATTACGATAGCTTGCAAACAGAATATTCATGCGACAGTGTTTATATCTTAAATCTGAGTGTATATCCTGTTTATGAATTTGAGGAAGATGAATCAATATGTCAGGGAGATATTTACACTTGGCGTGGAGATGAATATACAGAAGAGGGAACCTACTATGATAATCTGCAAACTGTAAATTCTTGTGATAGTATTTATATTCTAAATCTAAGTATAAAAGAAGTCTTTAGCGAAAACGTGAATGCAGAAATTTGTTCAGGAGAGGTGTATATTCTTGGCAGTCAAACATTAGACGAAACAGGAGAATATACAGAGACTTTTGTAGCAATAAATGGTTGTGATTCTGTTGTTACGGTGAATTTGAGTGTTTTTATTGTAGATGTTGGTATAACTTATGAGGACGATATACTTTCGGCAAATAATGATAATGGGAGCTATCAGTGGGTAGATTGTGAAAATGCGTTTGCAGTTATAGAAGGTGAAACGGACAGGATTTTCGCTCCACAAACCAATGGTAACTATGCAGTAATAATTACAGAAGGTTTTTGTACAGATACTTCAGAATGTCAGTTATGCTTGGGTATCAATTCTTTTACTGCAGACAATGTAAAAGTTTATCCAAATCCGGCAAATTCGGAAATATTTGTAGAAATAATCGAGAATGCTGATGCACAAATTATAGATGCTTTGGGAAGAATTGTTACTGATTTTAGACTTTATGAGGGATTAAATATCTTAAATATTAACGACTTTGCAGATGGGGTTTACTATTTAAAAATAAACTATTACAATCAAAAGCAAAACATAGTAAAACTCATAAAGTTTTCAGATTGATATTTCTGAACATAACTCTTTTGGTTTTTAAAAATATAGGAAACTGGACATTATACAATTTTAATATCTTTACAGTTTAATTAACTGTTGTAACTGTTATGAATTTTAGTACTCCTGTAGTCTGTCCGCTAATGCCTTTTAGAATAAGCCATTCAGATAATTGTATTTTTACAGGTTCCTGCTTTGCCGGTAATATCGGACAGAAAATGAAAGACATGAAGATCGGAACATCGGTAAATCCAACCGGAATTCATTACAACCCTTTATCATTAGCCGAAACTCTTAATTCTGCTTTGTCCAAGAGAGAAATTGAAGAATCAGATTTGTTTTTTGCAAACGGGAAATGGAATCATTTTAACTTTCATAGTGAATTCTCTGCTAAAACTAAAGAAGATGCATTGAAGCTGATGAATGATGCAAACAAATTATTGAAAAATAAGTTGACCAATACTGACTACCTATTTGTTACGTTTGGTACGGCAATAATCTATGAAAATTCAAAAACAGGTAATATTGTCACAAATTGTCACAAATTACCGGCTTCGACATTTAAGCAAAGATTTGTTATGCCGGAAGAAACAATAAGTGTCTGGACAATATTAATATCTAATCTCAAAAAAGTCGACCCTAAAATAAAAGTTATATTTACTGTTAGTCCGATTAGACATTTGAAAAACGGGGCAACAGAAAACCAATTCAGTAAATCATCATTATTTCTAGCAATCAAATCTTTAATATCTGAGAATAGTAATGCTTTTTATTTCCCTGCCTACGAAATTATTATGGATGAATTAAGAGATTATCGGTTTTATGCAAATGATATGCTGCATCCTTCAGAACTTGGGATTAATTATATCTGGGAAAAATTTTCCGAAGTATTCTTTAACCCGACTACAATTGAAACAAATAAAAGAATCGAAAAAATAATCAAAGCTACACAGCATAAAGTGTTTGATAAAACAAATGAAAATTATGTAAAATTTTTCCAAAACACCTTGAAAGAAATTGAGATATTGGAAAATGAGAATCTTGGTTTGGATTTCTCAAGCGAAAAGCTTTTTTTCGGTGAATAGAAATTTTTTCGTGACTATTAAAAATATGTCTAATTAGAAAATATTTCTTATTCATTTGAGTTATTCTTTTAGTAATTGCCAAAAACAAATAAATTTGCAATACTTAAAATTTGTAAAGTGAAATATTTTCTTTTGATATCATACATATTTCTGTCATCAGTTTTGTTTGGAACCGAAGTACACATTTTTGGAAATGCAAAAACATATTCAGGGAATGAACTTATCTTTTACAAATATTCTGATCGGATAACTTTTTTAAAGGAGCAGTTGTTTACAATCGAAATTGATGCTGAAGGCAATTTTGACACTAAATTCGAAATAAATGAAATCACTTATGTTTTTGGCGAATTTGGAGTTTATCATGCTTATTTTTATGCGGAACCCGGTGGGGAATATGAAATATTGTTACCAGAATTTGACGAAAAAGATGAGAAAGATTTATTTAATCCCTTTTTTGAACCGGAAGCAGTCCATCTGGGTATTAAGGGAATGAAAAACACAGATTTGAATTATTTAATAATAGATTTTGATTACTATTTCTTTAGATATCTTGATTTAAATTATCTTGAAATTTACTCGGGAGGTCTGAGTTCTGATGTTGACACCTTTATTAATAATATAGATTTGCACTATAAAGATATTGATAATCAATACTTTAACGAATATAAAAGATACAGAATTGCAGCTTTAAAGAATATCGCTACCCAAAAACAATACGAAAAAGCCCTTGTGTATGCTTACTTCACAAAAGCTCCTGTTTTATATGACAATCCTGCTTATATGGAGTTGTTCAATAATATTTATGCTGATTATTTTGACGAATATCTAACAGGGCAAAATGGGGCGACACTATATGCAATAATAAATTATGGACATAGTATAAGCAGATTAAAAAAGTTGTTAAATCAGAATTTTGAATTAAAGGGCCCTCAATTTCGTGAGTTAGTGATTTTAAAAGGCTTGAATGATGCTTTTGCAAACAAAAATCTACCTTGGTTGCCATTATTGTTAACCTTGGATTCAGTATATCTTTCTACTAAATTCCCTTTGCATCAGAAAATAGCTCAAAATATAGCAGATAATTCTTTAAGCATGGCAACGGGTACTATTGCCCCTCCGTTTGAATTGCCTGATACTGCAGATAATATGAAAGAGCTGTATGATTTCAGAGGCAAATATGTTTATCTTCATTTCGCAAATACAAAAACATATACATCACAAACAGAATTTGGATTGATTAAAAACTTGTATGAAAGATATAAGGGGATTTGTATTTTTATTACAATCTTAACAGATGAGGACAAAGAAGCCGCCCGAAAGTTTATAACGGATAATGAACTCCACTGGCAGTTTTTATTCACTGAAATAAATTCTAAAGTGATTAGTTCATACAATGTTGTAACTTATCCCACATACTATTTAATTGATGCAGACGGAACCTTGTTAATGTCACCGGCACCTTCTCCTTGCGATAATTTCGAAACATATTTCTTTAAACTTGTAGGAGGTAATGAGGGTGGATTTGGCAACCAAAATGATGATAAGTAAATATCTTTCGTAATAATTTTTTATTGACAGGCTGGAAATTAAACAATTTCCGTAATCATGTCAAGCAAATCTATTAGGGAAGGGTAAGTCCCTAATCTAAACTTGTTTAATTCAGACTTATTTATCCAACCAATTTCAGTAATATCTTCTTCTGTTTGAGGAGTGAGATTATAGTTGCCTGAGTATTTCATCAGAAACCAAGTGGTATTTTTTAAAATATTTTGTGAGTTTAATTTATAAATGTGATAAATATTAGTAATTGGTTTAACTATTTTCAAATCAGTGATTAAAATTCCACATTCCTCACAAACTTCTCTTAAAGCTCCTTCTTTTACACTTTCACCATCTTCGAGTTTACCTTTTGGGAAATCATAATAATCCCTGCGAAAAATGTATAAAACATCTTTTTTATCGTTTAACACAACCCCTCCGGCAGCATTGATTATTTTAAATTGAGAGAGTATAAAATCCGGCAATTTCTTAAATGAATCCCCGTAAATATTAAGGTTTAGAGATGTCTCATTTTCAATGAAAAATTTTAATCCGTTTTTAATTTTTTCTTCCTCTAAAAAGTATATTTTTGTGAACGAATTATCTGCGGTGGCGGATTCGGAAAGAAGAAGGATTTTATTATTATAAAATATTTTAAACATAAACAAATGGAACAAATTTCAAAACAAATCGCCGAAAAACTTTTACAAATTAAAGCAATTAAACTTGAACCAACAAATCATTTTACTTGGGCATCGGGTTGGTATTCACCAATTTATTGTGATAATAGAAAAACATTATCATATCCCGAAGTTAGAACATTTATAAAAGAATCTTTTGTCAGGTTGATTAACGACAAATTTGGCGATTTTGATATTATTGCTGGAGTGGCAACAGGAGCAATTGCACAAGGAGCTTTGGTGGCTGAAGCAATGCAAAAACCTTTTGTTTATGTTCGTTCTCAGGCAAAGGATCACGGAATGGGTAACCAGATAGAAGGGAAACTCGATCCAAATCAAAAAGTATTGGTTATAGAAGATTTAATTTCTACCGGCGGTAGCAGTCTTAGTGCTGTAAAAGCCATCCGCGAGGCAAATTGTGAAGTTATTGGAATGGCGGCAATATTTACATACAACTTCAAAAAAGCAAATGATGCATTCGAAGAAGCAAAAGTTAAATTGTTTACTTTGAGTAATTATGAAGCATTGATAGAAAAAGCTATCGAAACCGGTTATGTTTCGGAAAACGACTTAGAGCTTCTAAAAGAATGGCGTATTGATCCGGGAAATTGGAAAAAGTAATATGCTTAAATAATCAATTCTAAATGAAAGATCTAGAAATAATTAGTAAGACAGTCAAAATCGCAAATTCTGATGAGAAGATTTTTAAATTTTTATCAGATTTCAGAAACATTTCTAAACTAATTCCTCCAGATGTACAAGACTGGAATGCAACAGAAAACAACTGCTCTTTTTCGGTCAAGGGACAAAAGATGGCATTAAAAATTTTGGAACGCGATTCTTTTAAAACGATAAAGATCACAGGCGAAGATAATTCTCCTTACAAGTTCTTTCTTTGGATACAACTTAAGCCTTTATCAGCGTATGAGACTGCTGCAAGGATGGTAGTGCATGCCGAGTTAAATATGATGATGCGTGTAGCTGTTAAAAAACCTTTACAACAAGGACTTGATCAATTAGCGGATTATTTGAAGATTTTACCTTATTAGTATAAAAGGAGAAGGCTAAGGTTTTTTCCAGTTTATTCTTGCATTATCACGCTGTTCGTACTTCGTTTGTTCTCCTGTTCGATTGTTCGTCTGTTCTTCTGTTCGATTGTTCCTCTGTTCTCCTGTTCGATTGTTCAAATGTTCACATGTTCGTAGTTCTAAATTCAAGTCTAAGGCTGAACAATTTTGAAAGAGTAAGAATATTACAATTCTGATATCTTTTGAACAAATTTATCTTGCCAGACATTTACCGAATATTTTTCCTCAACTGTTTTTCTCCCGACCTTACCAATAGTTTTGCGAAGTTCAGGATTTTCAATTAATTCACATAAAATGTCAAACCATTCTTGTTCATTTTTTGCCAAAAACCCATTTACTCCCTGCGAAATTATTTCAGTATTTACACCTACGGGTGACATAATTACAGGAGTTTCTAAAGCCATACATTGCAAGCCCTTGAATCCACATTTGCCGTTGCTCCATTCGTTGTCGGGTAGGGGCATTATCCCTACATCAAATTCACACAAATCAGATATCTCGTTTTCTAATGACCATCTGACAAATTTTACATCTATATCTCTTACCCACTTTTCAGAATTTACAATTACCTTAAAATAAATTTTATCTGCATATTTTTCTTTAAGTTTTTTTAATGTCGGAGTTACAGTATCAAAATGTTTTAAAGTTGTAGTAGTGCCAGTCCATCCAATGCAAATTTTTTCTGATTTCTCTGAGCATTTGATCGATTTGTGGTATTCCGTATTTATTGTAGTAGGAAGTATAAAAACATTTTTGTTATATTTCTGTGCATAATTTGCCAGATATTGATTGCCAACCATCACTAAATTTGCATAGCGACAGATATCAGCAGTTTTTTTTGGTTTTTTCATCCAGGCCAGACTTTGATTCCCCTCGCTTGTGTCGTTTAGCCAAATTGAATCGTCAAAATCAAATATTACAGGTTTCCCAGTTTTAGCAAATCGTTTTTCAAAATAACTTGTTCCCATCATATAGGCTTCGCGATAAATAAATATCAGATTACATTCCTTCGCTGTTTTTAAATCTCTTAAACGATGAAAAAAACTTTTAATTACAATGCAAAGCTTAGATATAAGTCTCCAATGAGAATAAAAAATCTTATCATCTTTTTCGTTTAGAATATTTGAAAAGATTATTTCATAACCTGCAACTTTCAAGGCAGGGATATATTGTTCGAACCGGAATCTTTGTCCCGGTGAACGATCCTTACGATGTTGCATTATGGCAAGTATTTTTTTCACTTGACGCTCAAATCTTTATAAACAGAAAAATATTGTTCCGCTCCTTTGTCAACAGAGAAATGCTCCTCTGCAACAGCCCTTAATATTTCAGAATCTGTTTTGGCTAAATCATCAATCTGTAAAATTACTCTTTCGAAATCAGTTTCATCCATTTGATTAACCAATAATCCTAAATTAAAATCGGGTACAAATTTATCAATATCTCCGACAGTTGAGTTACAAATTACAGGAATTCCCATCCCAAGAAGTTCGGCAAGTTTTGTTGGAGATGATGCTTTTTTAGAAAAAACGGGTTTTATAAAGAAAACAGAAACATTCGACAGCGATAATAATTCGGGAACAGAGCTTCTTTCAGACGCTTTAATTATAATATCCTCGATACTGATATCTAATTTGCGGGCCGATTGATAAATAATATCCGGAATGTCCTTTGTAATAATGAGGAATTTGACGTTTTGTTTATGCTTTTTTAAAATTTTAAAAAACAAAAGCATTTCGTCAATCATATACCAAGTGCCAATGGAACCAAGATAACTTAATACAAAATCTGTTTCCGAAATTCCTGTTTCATCCCTAAGTTCAGATATTTTAAATTTGTTTATTTTGTGAAAATCAAAATGATTCAAATCTGCACAACAGGGGATAACAGAAATTGGAGCAGTACAATACTTAAATTTATCAGTGATGATATCTTTAGCCGCATAAGTAAGGCTAATAATATAATCGGCAGATGATAAAAAAAGCTTTTCTTTCTTTTTGAAATATTTATAAATAAGTTTATAGACAGGATTTGATTGAGGCCACAGGTTTCCATCAACCCGCTCATCTGGATAAAATCCCCTCATATCAAAAAGAAATTTGACTTTGTACTTTTGTTTAAGATACAAACCTGCAAAAGCCGAAATATATGAACGACAATGAACTATGTCAAAATGATATTGTTTTTGCAATTTTGAAGACATCCTGATAATTTTTCTGATATCCATTATAGTAGAAATTACTGCAGGTTTTTTTGTATATGCTGTTGGATGCCAGATAATATCGTTTAGTTGTAAAATCTCAGAAATTTTTTCTTTTCCTTTAATAAATAAGTCAGATTTTTCTGCAGATAAAATATGTATTTCTATGTTTTTTTTTGATAAATATGACAAATAAGGTATAACCTGAGATTGCCCCAGAGGGTCTGTCATACCGTCATAAGAAATATATAAAACTTTCAATTTATTTGTCATGTTGATAAAATTGATGCAAAAAAACAAAAAATAATTGAGCAAATAAACTTTTATATCACTTTGATGTAACCTGAATTAAAAAATTATTTATTAATACAGTTTATGCAATTGCTAACGCAAATGAATTTATGCATTATTCAAACATTTTTATTATTTTCTTATAAAAATTCTATCTTTGCGACTGAAAAAAAATTGGAATGAAGAAGAAGACATTAATAGCCTTAGCGATTATAACTGGAGTTTTAGTTCTGGATCAGATTATAAAAATTTGGGTTAAGACAAACATGGTAATGGGTGAGGAGATCCATATTATCGGGGATAAGATTATGTTCCATTTTACCGAGAATGCAGGTATGGGTTTCGGGATGCAATTTGGTGGTTTGAACGGGAAAATAGCATTAAGTATTTTTAGAATTATCGCTATTGCAGGACTTTCTTATTATTTGTACAGGATTATAAAGTCTGGCGAAAATCTATTTTATGTCATCTGCATTTCCTTAGTAATTGCAGGAGCAACTGGAAACCTTTTAGATAGTGCTCTATATGGACTCATTTTTGACAAAGGATTGGTTTACGACCCGAGAATTGAAGATTGGGTAGCTTATTCAGGATTGGCACAATTTAGTGAAGATGGTTATTCGGGATTCCTAACAGGCTGTGTTGTTGACATGTTTTACTGTCCGGTTATTGACAGCCATTATCCCGATTGGTTTCCAATTGTGGGAGGTAAGCCGTTTTTATTTTTCCGTCCAGTTTTTAATGTGGCAGATTCAGCAATAACAATTTCAGTATTTTTAATGATAATTTTTTATAAAAAAATATTCAGAAAAAAAACTGAGGAAAATAAAAATGAAAAAGAGCAAGCCGAAGTGCAATCCGAAAAATAACAGATAGTCAAACATTTTTGTGTTCAACTTAAATTAAAATGCTGTTGTCGAACAGTATTTTGTTGCAAATATTTTAATAAATTATAATACAATCAGAAAAAAAAATAATTAGTTTTGCCTCGTTTTTAAAATTAAAAGAAAATGATACTATTATCTGCTTCCGAAGTAACTGTTGACATGCCTCTTTGGGCTATTATTCCTTTTGGTTTAATGTTGTTATCTATTGCACTAGGTCCATTATTTTTTGCACACTGGTGGGAGCACAATAAAAATAAACTATTAGTTTCTCTTGCTCTGGGTATTCCGACGGCGGCATATCTTATTTCGCTGCATCTTTCTGAAGTTTTAGCACATCAGCTTCTTTTTGATTATGTGCCATTTATTATTTTACTTGGGGCACTTTTTGTTATTACTGGCGGAATTCATTTAAAAGGAGACATACAAGCTAAGCCTTTGATAAATACAATGTTTCTTGCAATTGGTGCAATTTTAGCTTCGGTTATGGGAACTACGGGTGCTGCAATGTTGTTAATCCGTCCGGTTATTAAAACAAATTCAGAAAGAAAATTTAAAGTTCATACAATCCTGTTCTTCATCGCTATCGTGGCAAACTGTGGAGGGTTGTTAACGCCTTTGGGAGATCCACCACTATTTTTGTTATATCTTAGGGGAGCATCATTTACATGGTTTTTCCATATGCTTCCCGAATGGGCAGTTGCTAACGCATTGTTGCTTATAATTTATTTTATTTTTGATTCTTATTATTACAAAAAAGAACCTGTCGAAAATGTAAAATTTGACAATTCAAACGTTCAACCGATAAGGTTACAAGGAAACTTAAATTTCTTATGGTTGGTAGGTGTTGTTCTTTCAGTTGCTTTTTTAAATGGACAATATCTTGACATTGTTCACGAAAATCACTATTTTGGATTTATTCGCGAAGCTGCAATATTATTAATGGCGATAATGTCAATATTAATAACAAAAAAGCAAGTTCGTGAAGCAAATAAATTTACATGGACACCGATAGTCGAAGTTGCATTCTTGTTCTTGGGTATTTTTATAACTATGATTCCAGCACTAGAGTATTTAAAAACAAATGCAGATTCTTTAGGCGTAACAAAACCATCACAATTTTACTATGCTGCAGGGGCATTGAGTTCATTCCTTGATAACGCTCCTACTGCAGTATCTTTCCATAATTTAGCATTAGGGATGAATCCTGGAGGCGTGGCCATGTCTGGGGCAGGTTTTGTTGCAGGTATTCCTGAATTATTGCTAACAGCAATTTGTATCGGTGCTGTATTCTTTGGCTCAATGACTTATATCGGTAATGGACCAAACTTTATGGTTAAAGCAATAGCTGAAGAAAACAAAATCAATATGCCGAGTTTCTTTGGTTATATGATTAAATTCTCGCTAATAGTGTTATTACCGGTTTATATACTAGTACAACTGATATTTATACATTAAAACAAAATAAAAGAATTGGATTGAGAGCCTGTTGTTCAGGCTCTTTTTTTTACTTTTTATTAGCTTTTCCCTTTTTGATACTGATGCCGTCAATTTTTATCAATTCATCATTTCTGTATGTATAAGTCATATATAGCTTACCGTCTTCGTTGAATTTCTTCCAATTTTTCTGCTTTTTCCCCATTCGATAACTTCCTGTAAATTCAATTTTTCCATCAGAATAATACCATTTGTGTGTGCCATCCGGATCACCGTTTTTAAATGCTCCTTCAAAGCGAAGTTTTCCTGTTTCGTTATAATAATGCTTCCAGATCTCTGTTTTCTCACCGATTTTATATAGCCCTTTTTCTGTAATATCTCCAACATTGTAAAACCATTCTTCGTCTTTAGCATCGTCAAAATATTTTCCCGATAAGATAATGTTTCCTGTTGAATCATATTCTATATAATCTCCTTCATGTTTCCCGCTAATATATATCTCTTCTCGTTTTTTTGTTCCGTTAGGATAATACCATATCCATTCTTTATCCGGCTTCCCTTCAATAAAATATCCTTCCTGTTCAATCTTGCCGTCCGGATAATAAAAGACCCATTTATCAACTTGTAAACCGTTTTTATAATTTCCTACTGCATAAAAATAATTTAAAAATCTGTCATACAGTTTCCATTCTCCTGTTCTATTACCATTCCCGTCAAAAAATCCTGTACCAAATAAATTACCTTCCGAATTGTATTCTTTTGTAACAATTATTTTTCCATTTTCATCATATTCTTTATGTATTCCTACAGGAGTGTTTTCAATAAAAGCTCCTTCGTATTGTACTTTACCGTTCGGATAAAAACTCTTTTTAATTTCCGCTTTTATAACAATTTCATCTTCCGGTTTAGGAACATAAACTTCACCATCTACATAAGAAATTTCACTTTTCAACTTTCCCGAAATATCATAAGTTCTGTACAATCCATGTAACTTTCCGTTAAAGTAATTAGCCTCTGTTTTTTTATTTCCGTTAGGATAAAACTCAATCCATTTACCTTGCTTTTGATTATTCTTGTCAGTTCGGTTGATTTTTATAGATTCTACCAAATAGCCATTATAATAACTAAACAAGCTTATTACCAGTCCGTTTTTATCATATTCTTTCCCATCTCCCTGTCGTTTATCATTTTTGTAATTAAAGCAGAATTTTAAATATCCAGTAGTGTCATAATAGTATGATAATCCTTCACGTTTACTGTTTAGATATAGTTCTTTAGATGCTAAGTAGTGAACTTTAATAGAATCATTATTTAGATAATAATCATAGGTTGAAGAATAACCAGTTTTTTTGTCATTCTTGTAATTAATTTCATCAGAAATTTTCCCGTCCGGGAAATAAAATCTCCATACACTATCTAACTCGAAAAACAAGCGATTTCCCTCTGATTTTAATGTGCCGTCTTCATAATAGTTTTTCCAATATCCATCAGGTTTCCCATCTTTAATTGTCCCTTCGGCAGAAACCTGACCATTCGGATAAAAGTACTGTGTAAATCCGTCCGGATTCTCTAACTGACCATAGAGATCAAAAAAGATTACGAAAAACAATATTGCCCACAATAATCGCTTCATAGCAGGTAAAATTACTAAAAATAACCATTAGTAAAATAAAATAAGGCTATCTTTTGGACAGCCTTATCGAATTATTTTATTTATTCTGTTAGTTTGTTCTGATATCAAGCTCATCTATAATGTTCTGAGCGCCATACAATTCGTCAATGACCCATAAAACATATCTTGCATCAACATTGATTGTTCTTTGTAAATCTACACTGAACAATAAATTACTGCAGAGCCACTCCCAATTTCCATCAAAAGCAAGACCTATGAGTTCTCCTTTACCGTTAATGACAGGTGAACCTGAATTTCCACCGGTGATGTCATTATCACTTAAAAAGCAAATAGGCAAATTTCCGGTTTTATCAGCATAACGACCGAATTCTTTTCTTAATATTTTTGACTTCAATTCGGGAGCAACAATAAACTCATCATTTGTTGGATCTTCCTTTTCAATAATCCCGTCAGCATATGTAAGATATTTGTAATGAACTGCATCTTTTGGGTCGTATGATTTTACGGTACCATAAGTAAACCTAAGTGTGGAATTTGCATCTGGATAAAATACTCTGTCTTTTTGGAACTCACGAAGACCTTCAATAAACAATCTTTCATTTACATCAATACCATCCATTGCGCCGAGATATGCCATTTGAACAGTAAATAAATCACCAAAAACACCTTCAACATAAGCATAAATTGGGTCTGCTTTCAGTACTTTATAACTTGGTTTTGCTAAAAATGCATCCATTCTGGCTTTATCGGTAAAAATAGATTTAGAAAATGCTGCAACGATAAACTTTTCGATTGATTCGGATTCTGTTTTTCCCTTATATGTTTTAAAAATATAATTTGCAAATACTCCGTTTCTCTTTTCGACTGGAATGTCTGTAACATATAATTTCAACATTGCTTCAAAGACTTTTTTATCAACTGCTGGGAAATATTTTGCATACATTTTTTCAACTTCAGGTTTCAGCATTTCAATATTTGCATTGATGGCATCAGCATTGGCTTTTGAATCTTCTAGCAATGTAGCAAGGCTCATGAAAGACTGGACACTCATTACATGTTCTCCTGCCTGTAATAATCCAAGAGATAAATAAATAATATCATTTGTTGCAGGGCCAAAAGCCTCATAACTTGATTTTAGACTTGGTAAAACATTACCATATTTTTCTTTTCGTGCCTCATCGCTGTCAACCCATTGTTGAAATTCTATCTCAAGGAGTTCTTTTTGATGAATTGCATCTGTATTTACAAGTGTAAGAGCTTCGCCTTTAAACAATTTATGACCATTGGCATTTGAAGCATAACTGTCTGCATAAGCTAGGCGGATATTTATATCTGAAGCCATTTCTTCTTTAAGTATATTTAACTGAAGCTCAAGGACTTTTACAATTGATGGATTGAAAAAGTCTCTTTTATAAATCATGCCATAAGAACTCAGGTATCTTTCTGTTTGTCCTGGATATCCCATTATCATAGTAAAATCACCTTCTTCAATTCCGGCAATAGAAATTGGTAGAGAATGTAAAGGTACATAAGGTACATTGTTTTCATCATAACCTGCTGTAGGTTTTCCGTCAGGAGACATATAAACTCTGAAAATAGAAAAATCTCCGGTATGACGAGGCCACATCCAGTTATCTGTATCACCACCGAATTTTCCAATTGAGGATGGGGGAGCACCGACAAATCTGACATCACCAAATGCTTCATAAACGAACAAATAATATTCGCCTCCCTGATACATTTCAGATACGGCTGCTTCATAATGAGTATCTATAATTGCACTTTCTTCGATTTCTGCAATAGCTTTGTCAATTGCTTTTTGTCTGTCTGATTCGCTTAAATCTGCTGTAACATTTAACAAAACTTTTTCTGTAACATCCTCAATACGCACAACTCTTGTAACTCTAATGCCTGGAACAGATATTTCATCTTTGTTGCTTCTTGCCCAGTATCCGTCATCAAGATAATTGTGTTCTGTAGTACTTAAACTCGTTATTGCCTCATAACCACAATGATGGTTTGTAAACAGTAAGCCTTGTTTGCTGACTATCTCACCTGTACAAAAACCAGAACCTTCTGCTGATTGTAACTGAAAAATCGCATCCTTCAAACTCGAATTATTAATGCTGTATATCTCTTCAGCAGTTAACTTACATCCCAATCTTTGCATATCAGCATAATTAAGCTGGGCAATTTTATTTGGTAGCCACATTCCCTCATCCGGAACTGCAACTAGTCTACTCAGCATTAATATGCTGACAAATAATACTATCGCTTTCTTCATAAAATTAAATATTAATAGTTAAATAAATTATTCTTTGTGACAAAAGTGCAAAAAAAATCTATAACAAAACATAACATTTCTTAAAAATATCTTAAAAGAATTAAAGTTTAATGAATTTTGACTTTATTGAACAATTCTGACCTGACAGTTCGATAAAATACAGTCCTGCAGGTAACATAGATATGTCAATATTTAAAGGCTCATTAAGATATTGTTTTTTAAATGTTTTTATTAAACAGTTTCCATGACTGTCCGATACGGAATATCTGAATTTTTCCGGTAAATTTATCTGTACACTTATATTATCGTTGGCAGGATTAGGATATATGTTGCATGTTGAATTTGAATTTGCTTTTTTAAATCCTAGTGTTAAAAGGCTTATTTCATAAAGTGATTGTATGTGTCCTAAAAAATTCTCATTTGAAATCCAAAGTCTGTTATTGTCACGAAAAACTATTGCTTCAGTCTGATAACCATTCAAGTTCAATTCATACCTCAGATTATTTCCCCCAAAGAAATCATTATTGTCAAAATCTGATAAAATAACTAAAAACGATGGTGCAGGGATACCATAAACATACCCAATTAAAGAAATTGTATTTGTCGCAGGATTGTAATCAGCTCCGCATACCAATCCTTGTGTATCCAAGCTGTCCAGACGTTGAGCTGTATAATTTCCCGGAACTTTTGGTAGCGAATACAAATAGCATTTATTATTTATCCAGTTTTTCGAAAAAAGGTATAAGCTATCATCCTTTGCAATAAAAGCTTCACAATCAAAATCGGTATCATTATCCTTATCTGTTAGGGGATATATGCTAGGATCATAATTAAAATGAATAATATCTGATTCCACAGATGTGGGCAGTTCATTATCCAAATCAGCAATAGATATTTTGTAAATTTTCAGGTCTTCCCTGATACCGTTATTATTGCCAAAATCACCAATATATACATATTCTCCATCGTGGCAGATGTCTTCCCAGTCTGTATTTGTTGCATTTAAAACTAACTTTTCTTCGATCACAGAACCGCTAACAGTGTCAATCCGATATAATTTAGGTTCACAACCAGAGTCGTTGTGTGTCCAAACTTTGTTATTGTAAATCAGCAATCCGGATGTTTCGGAAACCATTTCATCCAAATTTGTAATTAAAACAGGATAGGTTTTTTGAGAAAAAACACATACTGGGATTATGATAAAAAAATATATTATTAATAGTGTTTTATTCCCCATCACCAAATTCTTTCATAAATTCTTCAGCTTTTTCTACCATAGCTTTAGCTCCTACAAAAAAAGGCACTCTTTGGTGAATATCTTTTGGTTGAATATCAAGAATTCTTTTACCATAGCCGTCTGTAGCCATACCACCGGCTTGTTCGGCCAAAAATGCTATTGGGTTGCATTCATACAATAATCTTAACTTACCATTAGGTGCAGAAGCTGTTTTCGGATAAATATAAATGCCCCCTTTAAGTAAATTTCTGTGAAAATCTGCAACAAGAGATCCAATGTATCTTGATGTATATGGCCTATTCGTTTCGGGATCGTTCTCCTGACAATATTTCAAGTATTTTTTTACGCCCAGAGGAAATTTTATGTAGTTACCTTCATTTATTGAATAAATTTTGCCTGTTTTAGGAGTAACCATAAAATAATGTGATAAACAAAACTCTCCAATTGAAGGATCATAAGTAAAACCGGTTGTTCCTAGTCCAGTGGTATAAACTAACATCGTAGATGAACCATATATGACATAACCTGCAGCTGCCTGTTTGTTGCCGGGCTGTAAAAAATCAGCTTTTGTTACCTTCTGTCCGGGAGGAGTTATTCTGCGATAAACAGAAAAAATTGTTCCAACAGAAACGTTTACATCAATATTTGAACTACCATCAAGAGGATCCATACATATTACGTAGTTGCCATCTCTTGAAAGATCATCATCAAAAACAGTTACCTCATCACATTCTTCAGATGCTATCCCGCATACCAATCCCGAGGCTTGGATTGCTTTAGTAAAAGTTTCATCTGCATATATATCAAGTTTTTGCTGATTTTCACCTTGTACGTTTATATTTTCGGTTTCCCCAATAATACTTGTTTCAAGGCCTGCTTTATTAATCATATTATTTACGATTTTTGCAGCCAAACCTATGTGGCTTAATAATCTTGATAATTCGCCTTTTGCATAAGGAAATGCAGATTGCTTTTGAATAATTACTTCATTTAATGTCAAAATACGCGTTGTTGCCATAATTCAAATTTTTCTGCTAAATTATACTTTTATTTTTTTATTTCATAAACATATTATATTTTTACTTTTTAAACATTATTTTAATAATTAAAAACCGCACTATGAAAGAGAGAAACTTAAAAC